>CAZYYH010000052.1:0-10656 GCA_964651725.1 uncultured Halobacteriales archaeon
GTGAGGGTGCGCGAGGCGTCGGTGGCGTAGCCGTTGCCCCAGTGGTCGGGGTCGATGAAGACGCCGATCTCGCTGCCGTCGGCGGGCGGCGGGGCGTGGTGGAGGCCGATGGAGCCGACGGCCTCGCCGTCGGAGCTTGGCTCTGACGAGCTCCCACTCGCTTCGCTCGCGGGAACGCCCTCGACGCAGACGAGCAGGCTGACGCTCTCGTCGCTGGACGCGCGGTTCTCGAACCACTCCTGCTCCTGGGCGCGGTTGATGGGCGCGTGGAACGTGGTGCCGCGACGGATTCTCGGGTCGTTGACGAGCGTCTGGAGGTACTCGACGTCCTCCTCCTCGACGGTGCGGAGCGTGACGGCGTCGCCGTACAGGAAGGCGGGACCGGGCATACCGTAATCGTGGGAAACCGGCACGAAAACGTTTCCGGACACCTTTTTCTCGTCGGGTTCGCTCGCTCCGCTCGCGGCTCCGCCGCTCGCCTGTATCGCGGTGCTCGCTCGGCTCGCACCTCGCCCCGCTCGCGAACCACTCCTCGAAAAAGCTGCACCAAAAGCCACTCGCTCCCGTCAGTCGCTCGCGGGTGCCGTGCTATCAGTCTCCGCGCTACCCGTCGGGGTACTTCGGCTCCCCCTTCTCGGCGCGCTCCAGCGCGGTCTCGATCACGTCGCGTACGTCGCCGTGGAACTCGCCGCCGTGACCGGCGTACATGTGCTCGACGCCGTCGGGAAGCCGGTCGAGGATGGTGCGGATGCTCTCGACGAGTCGCTCGCGGCTCTGTCCGGCCAGGTCGGTGCGGCCGAAGCTGCCGTAGTCGAACGCGCCGTCGTCGTGGACCACCACGTCGCCGGAGAAGATGGTGGAGTCGGAGACGAACGCGAGGTGGTCGCCGGCGTGCCCGGGCGAGTAGATCGCCTCGAACTCCTCGTCGCCGATGGCGACGCCGTCGCCGTCGTCGATGCCGTGCGTGCGGAGCGGGTGGTCGCCGTACGCGTACACCTCGGGGTCGAACGCCTCCACGACGGCGTCGAGCTGCTCGACGTGGTCGCCGTGCTGGTGCGTGAGCACGACCGCGTCGAGGTCGTCGGTGTGGTCGGCGACGACGCGCTCGACGCCCGGCATCGCGCCCGCGTCCACGAGCGTCGGCCGGTCGTCGAGCGCGAGGTAGGCGTTGCACGTGAACTCCTCGGCGTCCGCGGTCACGGTCTCGACGTGCATACCCGGGGAGACGGCGGGCGACGGGAAAAAACCATGGCGAGGGTCGGCCCGACCGCTCGACCCCGGCCGACGGTTAAGCGTCTCCGCGACGAGGACGCTGGGAACGTCGTCGCCGCCGTACTGACGCGACGACGCTCGTGGCCCCTCACCGTCCGCGAAACGCCGTCTGAGCGGCGTAAAGCGCTCGTTTACGGCGTTCTGGTATCCCCCAGTCGGTTATCGCCGATTCACTTTTACGTCTCAAACCGTTATGTTAGGTCGATACATGGGTTTCGGGAGCTACGATGAATCCGAACAGGAGAACCAGGAGATCGACGCCGGTGACATCGAGGAATCTGGCGTAGCGACCGAGGAGAACGCCCACGAGGGGTCCGTCGAGTACGAGATCGGCGCGTCCAACGAGGAACTCCTCGACAAGCTCGAAGACATCAAGGACTGATGAAGCCCGGCGTCCGGGCGCTGGGTGTCGCCGAGTCGTACGTCGAGGGCGGCGCGGGCGACCGCCGCTCGACGCTCGCCGGCGTCGTCACTCGGGCGTCCCGCGTGGTCGACGGCTTTTCTTTCGAGACGTGTACCGTCGGTGGTAGTGACGCGACCGACGCAGTCGCAGCCCTCTTCGACCGTCTCGACCGCGAGGACGTGCGCTACGTCCTCGTCGGCGGCGTCGCCCTCGCGTGGTACAACCTGCTCGACCTCCGCGCCCTCCACGACGCCACCGAGCGCCCCGTCGTCGCCGTGACGTTCGAGGACAGCCCCGGACTCGAACCCGCTATCCGCGACGCGTTCGACGGCGCGGAGCGGGACCGCCGCCTCGACGCGTACCGCGCGCTCCCCGAGCGCCACCCCGTCACGGTGAACGGCGAGCGCGTGTTCGCCCGTGCGGTCGGCGTCGAGTCGTCCGAGGCGCGGGACGTGGTCCGGGCGTTCACGCCCGAAGGTGGCCGGCCGGAACCGCTGCGCGTCGCCCGACTGGCAGCGCGGGCGGCGGACGACCTCCGGATGGGCTGAGGCCGGTCGAACGGCCGACGCGGGCGGACTGAAAGGGGCCGCGCTCTCGGGTCGCGCGACGCTCCTTCCAGTCGCGCCGCCCGCTCGTTGCGCGCTTCGCTCCCGGCGGTCGCTGCAGTGCTTACATCGCCGTGCTTCCCCGAGAGCGCGGGGGCTTTCGAGTCGGTCATCCGCGAGCCGTGGTCATCGACCGAACCTCTCACGCTCCTAGTCGCAACCGGTAAGCCGCCGGCTCTCGTCTCGCCACTATGGGCGAGATGGACGGCCTGGAGGTGACCGAGTGCACGCGGTGCCCGGAACTCGTGGAGTCGCGGAGCCGGATCGTGAACGGCACGGGGCCGGCGGACGCCGACCTGCTGTTCGTCGGCGAGGGGCCGGGCGCGCGCGAGGACGAGCAGGGCGAGCCGTTCGTCGGCCGGAGCGGGAGCGTGCTCGACGCCGCGCTCGAAGACCACGGGCTGGTGCGGGAGGACGTGCGCATCACGAACTGCGTGCGGTGCCGGCCGCCGGAGAACCGCGACCCCACCGCACAGGAACTCGAGAACTGCCGGGGCTATCTGGAGCAGGAGATCGAGCTGATCGACCCCGACGTGGTGGTGACGCTCGGGAAGGTACCGAGCGAACACCTGCTCGACCGGGACGTCGCCGTCACGTCGGAGGCCGGCTCCGTGGAGTCCGTGGAACTCGGCGGTGCGAAGCGGGACGTGCTCGTCTGCGTGCATCCCGCGGCGACGTTCTACGACAGCAGCCAGGAGGCGACCCTCGACGCGACCATCGAGAAGGCGGCGACGATAGCGGGTGCGGACGGCGGGCAGAGCCAACTGGGCGAGTTCTAGCGGTGGGCGTCCGGACGGGACCGAAGCCGGTGGTAGCCCGTGGCGGCGAGCGCGCCGGCGACGCCGAGACCGCCGGCCAGCGCCGAGGGGGTCAGCCGGCGGAGCGGCGACCCCGGGGAGTCGGGTTCGGAGAGCGCCATCGCGCGACCGTCGCGCGTCCCGAGGTAGACGGTGCCGTCGGCGACCGCCGGGAACCACGCCGGCTCGCCCCCGTGGCGGTGCCGCCACCCGAGCGCGCCGTCGGCCGCGTCGAGCGCGGCGACCCATCCGTCCCAGCTGCTGATGGAGACGGTGCCGTCCGCCACCTCGCCGAGGTGGACGGGTCGCTCGCTGTCGAGCCGGGAGCGCCACCGACGCGCGCCCGTCGCCGCGTCGACGGAGTGGACGGTGTCCGCGTCGGAGACGTAGACGGCGTCGCCCGCCACGCGCGGTCGGCCCGCGCCGCCGCCCGTCTCGACGCGCCAGCGCTCCGCGCCCGTCGCGGCGTCGTACGCCGTCAGGCTCCCGTCGCTCGCGACGACGAGGCTGTCGCCGTGGCGGGCGACGGGCGGCGAGTTCGTCTCCGGGACCCGCTCGACGCGCCACCGCTCGGTCCCGTCGGCGGCGGCGACGCCGAGAAGCGCGCCGGTCTCGGTGAACCAGACCGGGACGACGCCGCCGACGGTCGGCGACGGGCCGGCCGCCGGTTCGAGGCGCACGAGTCCCGGTCGGACGAACCCGTCGTTCTCGCCCGCGACCGTCCAGCGCACCTCGCCGGTCGCCGCGTCGACCGCGTGGAACCGGCCGCGGTCGCCGACGTAGACGGTCCCGTCGGCGACGGCGGGCGACCCGAGCGACGTCAGGTCCAGGTCGACCGTCCAGCGCTCGCTCCCGCGGGCGGCGTCGAGCGCGTGCAGGCGGTCGTCGGCCACCGCGAACACCGCGCCATCGTGGTAGGTCGCCGACCTGGCCCCGTCCAGCGTCCACCGGTACTCTCCCGTCGCGGCGGCGTGCGCCTGGAGGTCGCCGTCGCGGTCCACGAACACCGCGCCGTCGCCGACGGCCTCGGGGCGCACTCGGGACTCCCCGCCGACGCGCCACCGCTCGCTTCCGTCGCCGGGGTCGAGGGCGTGCAGGCTCCGGCCGGCGACGAACGCGGTGTCGCCGACGACCTGGAGGGTCGCGTCGCCGTCGGCCGTGGTCGTCCACTCGACAGTCGGCTCGGGCGGGGACACCAGTTCTGGAGACGGCACGCCGACCGCGACCGCCCCGGCAGTCGCGCGACAGAAACCTCGGCGGGTCGCAGACGTATCGCTCACGTATCGAACGTTCGTAACGAATCCGCGAAAAAGATTGCGGCTACGGCCGCTCGGTGTCCGTGCCGATCCACTTCTCGGAGTCGAAGAGGTCGCGGAGCGCGTCCAGCACGTCCTTGCTCTCGTGCTCGCCGGGTCGGAGGCGGGCGCGGAGCCGCGAGGACACCATCTCGACGGACAGCACGATGACGATGACCATGATGATACCCGCCGCGGCCTGGCTGAAGTTCAGGAGGTTGATGCGGCCGCTGATGTACTGGCCGATGCCGCCCGCGCCGACGACGCCGAGACCGATGGCGATGCGGACGTTGATCTCGAGGATGTAGAGCGTCCACGCGATGAAGGACGTGGAGACCTGGCTCAACATCCCGAACACGACCGTCTGGGAGTTCGACGCGCCCGTGGAGTTGATGGCCTCTATCGGTCCGTCGTCGATCTCCTCGAGTTCGTCGGTGAACAGCCGGCCGAGGTTGCCGATGGTGTCGGTGCCGATGGCGAGCATGGCCGACACGGGCGTGATGCCCGCGAGCGGCACGTAGATGAGCACCCAGACGAGCGCCGGGATGGCCCGAATGGTGGACATCGTCCCGCGGAAGATGAAGTTGAAGGGGAACGGCGTCACGCGCTCCGAGCCGAGCACGCCGAACAGCAGCGCGAGCGGGAAGCCGAGCACCGTCCCGGTGAATCCGATGACGATGGTCGCCAGGCTGAAGCCGACGATGCTCGACTGCTCGTTGCGCAGGGCGATGCTCTCCACGAGCGTCCCCGGGCGAGCGAGGCTCTGGAGCAGCGCGTTCCAGCCGTGGAGGCCCTGCTCGATGGCGTAAACCGTGAAGAAGTGGAAGTCGGGCCTAATGAACTCGCTCAGCTTCTCCATGAACCGGGGGAACTGCCGGACCATGTCCGCGAGCGTGAACCCGAGGAACGCCATGCCCACACCGGTCAGCGCGAGCAGCGCGAGCAGGCCGACCGAGCCGGCGATCCGCCGGATGCGCTGGCGGCGTTCGATGCCGGTGAGCACGCCGTCGACGTCGGCCATCAGCGCGTCACCTCCATCGAACGGTTCTCGTCGTCCTCGTAGTAGATCTCGTCCACCACGTCCATCGTGAGGTCGTCGCGGTCTCCGTCGAACACCAGCTCCCCGTCCTTGATGCCGAGGAACCGGTCGCCGAACTCCCGTGCGACGTTGACCTGGTGGAGGCTGGCTATCGTCGTGAGTCCGCGGTCGGTCGCGGCGTCCTTCATGTACCGCATCACCTGCTCGGCGGCCTTCGGGTCGAGGCTCGCGACCGGTTCGTCCGCCAGCAGGAGGCCGGGATTCTGCACGAGCGCCCGGGCGATACCGACTCGCTGCTTCTGGCCGCCACTCATCGAACCGGTGCGCTGATCGGCTTCCTCGAGGAGTCCGACCGTCTCGAGCGCTTCCAGAGCCTGCCGCTTGTCCTCCTCGTCGTACCACGTCATCACGCTCTCCGCCAGGCCGGACCGCGAGAGCGCGCCGGTGAGCGCGTTACGGTACGCGCTCATGCTCTCGATGACGTAATGTAGCTGGAACACCATCGCGGTGTCCTTCCTGGCGCCGGTGACCTCCTCCTCGCCGATGTACACGTGGCCCTCCGTCGGTACGGTCAGTCCGTTGAGAATCCTGAGCAGCGTGGATTTGCCCGCGCCCGAGGGGCCGAGAACGACGACGAACTCGCCGTCCGGAATCTCGAACGAGACGTCGTCGAGTGCGACGGTGTCCTCGCCGAACACCTTCGTGAGGTTCTCCACTGAAACAGTGGGCATTGCTTACGTCAAGGAAAACGGGGGATAAGACAATTGCGGACTCAGGCCTCGTCGAGGAGATCGGTGCTGATACCGAGCGACTCCGCGACGTCGACGACCGGCTGGTACTTCTCGAGGCTCGCCTCGCGCACGTCGTCGAACCAGAGGTCGTCGGGACTCTCCTCGTCGCTGCCGTCCTCCTCGCCGTCCCGCCCGAGGTAGAGCTCTTCGGGAGCGTTCACGAACGTGTCGATGATGTCCTGTTTCTCCTCGTCGGAGAGATACGGCGCGACCACGATGGGCGCACGCGGGATGTCCTCGCGGATGTCGAGTTCCCTGACGCCCTCCACGTAGTCGTCGTTGTCGTTGTCCCACACGATGAACCGGCCGACGCCGGCGGCGTCGATTTGGCCGTCCTGGAGCGCAGAGAACGCCTGTGCGTGACTGGTCCACGTCGCGTTGAAGTCCGCGCCGTTGTCGCTGGTCGGCGCTTCGCCGATGTCGAGGCCCGCCTCCTGGAGCATGTACAGCGGATACAGCGACCCGGACGCCGACGTCATGTCGGCGAACCCGATGTCCGCCCCTTCGAGATCCGCGAGTTCCTCGACGTCGCTGTCCTCGCGCGTGACGATGACGCTCCAGTACACCCACGTACCGAAGGCGTGGCGCTGGAGCGCGATGTCGACCATGTCGTCCATGACGCCGAGCGCCGCGGCGAACGGACCGGTCTCCGCGATCTCGCCGTTCTGCGAGTCGAGCGCCTGGAGCGTCGCACTGTAGTTGCTGCCGTAGTTGAGTTCCACTTCCGTGTCCAGCTCCTCGCTGAGGTGGTCGCGGACCGGCGCGTACTGCGCCATCATCTGCTCCTGTGGCTCCGACGGCGACATCATGAACTGGACCGTGCCGTCGTTGTACGGCTGGCTGCCGAACTGGCCGATACACCCCGCCGTCGTCGTAACACCGAGCGCGCCTGTCACACCCGCCGTTTTGATGAAATCGCGTCGTCGGACCATAGTGGTCGATTAGGATATCCGACAGCCCCGCGTTAAATCTTGCTATTCAGAGTATATGGTGTCGCATCGAGAAATAAATCCGGAACGACGGCGATGGACGCGGGACGGACCCGGCAGCCGGCGGGCACCTGCCGGAACGGAAAGCGTCTTGCGCGGACGCGCCGTACGTCGCCCATGAGCAGCCCCGCACCCGCGTCGCCCGAGGAGGCGCTGGCGTCGGTGGTCGTGGTGGACTACGGCCTCGGCAACCTCCGGAGCGCGCGCCGCGGTCTCGAGCGCGCGGGCGCGGACGTGTCGATATCGAGCGACCCCGCGAGCGTCGAGGACGCGGACGGCGTGGTGCTTCCGGGCGTCGGCGCGTTCCGCGAGGGCGTGGAGAACGCGGGGCCGTTCCGCGACGCGCTCGTGGACGCCGCCGACGCCGGCACGCCGGTCTTCGGCATCTGCCTCGGCATGCAGATGCTCCTCACCTCGAGCGAGGAGGCCGAGCGCGCCGGCCAGGGCGACGCGAGGGGACTCGACCTGATACCGGGCGAGAACGTCCGGTTCGACCAGGGGCAGAAGGTGCCGCACATGGGCTGGAACGAACTCGACGTGGAACGCGACCACCCCGTAGTCGACGGGATAGACGGCCGGTACGCCTACTTCGTCCACTCCTACTACGCCGTGCCCGACGACGAGGACGCCGTGGTGGCGACGACGGACTACGGCGTCGAATTCCCGAGCGTCGCGGCGAACGACGCCGGGAACGTCTTCGGCACGCAGTTCCACCCCGAGAAGAGCGGTGAGACGGGGCTGCGTATCCTCCGGAACTTCGTGGAGTACTGCGCGGAGCGGTAGCGGGCGGGATGGCGGTCGGTCGGCGGACGACCCCTACAGGAACTCTCGGACTTCGCTGTACCACATGTCGTGGTGGTCGACGGCGTCGATGCGGCGGGCGATCTTGACGGCGAGGACGTGCCAGCAGAGGTCGGTGGGGTCGTCGGGGTCGAGATTGTAGGTGGTGTCGTCGCAGTTGCAGGAGTCACCCTCGACGACGTACTCGTCGGCGTGGCCGACGACGACGGTGAAGTCGCGGTACTCCTTGACGCGCTCCTCGGTGACGGCTTCGATGGCGCGCTGGCCGCGGTCGCCGTGGGCGGCGAGGATACGCTCGACTACGGGCGGGGAGAGGCTGCCGGCGTCCGCGAGGTCGCTCTGCCACTCGTCGAGCGCGTTCACTCCCGAGGCTTGGGACCCACGGGGTAAAACCCGTTCGGTCACATGCGATGCGACGGGCGTAAGCGCCTGGATTCGGGGGAGAGCGCCGGTTTCGAGGGGTGCGTGCTGGCGTGGTCGAAGCGCGGCGTTTTTCGCCGGGGAGCACGCATCCGGACGTATGCGCGTCCGCGAGGGAAACGTCGAGGTCGAGGTGCCCGAGCAGCCCGAGGTCGGGAAGGGCGACGCGGTGTTCTTCAACCCGAAGATGGAACTCAACCGCGACCTGACGGTGGCGACGCTGCGCGCGTACCGCGACCGGGAGCCCCGGGCGGAGTGGTACTTCGACGCGAACGCGGCGTCCGGGGTGCGCGGCGTGCGCGCTGCGGCGGAGGGCTGGAACGTGACGATGGCGGACGTGGACGCGGACGCGGTCGAACTCGCACGCGAGAACGCGGCGCGGAACGACGTGGACGCCGAGGTCGTCCACCGGGACGCGAACGCGGTGCTGTACGACCGCGAGGAGCCGATAGACGTGGTGGACGTGGACCCGTTCGGGACGCCGATCCCGTTCGCGGACGCGGCGCTGTCGAACGCGCAGGACCTCGTCTGCGTGACGGCGACGGACACCGCGCCGCTGTGCGGCGCGCACTTCCACGCGGGAATGCGGCGGTACAGCGCCGTCCCCCGGAACACGGAGTACCACGCGGAGATGGGGCTGCGGGTGCTGGTGTCGGCGCTCGTCCGGACTGCGGCGCGCTACGACGTGGGCGCGACGCCCATCCTCAGTCACGTCACGGACCACTACGCGCGGACGTACCTCGAACTCTCCCATCGGGCGACGGACGCGGACGCCGCCATCGACGAACTCGGGCACGTCCATCACTGCCAGGACTGCCTGTGGCGGGACGACGAGCGCGGCCTGATCGCCGACCCGCCAGACGACTGCCCGAACTGCGGGGGCAACCGCGTCGTCACCGCCGGGCCGATCTGGCTCGGTCCGGCGCACGACCCCGACTTCGTCCGGGCCGTCCGCGAGGTGGTGACCGACGAGATGGGGTCGGCGGGCCGCGCGCGGTCGATGCTCGACGCCGTTGCGGGCGAACTCGACGCGCCGACGCACTACGACCAGCACAAGCTCTACAAGCAGTGGGGCGAGCCAGCTATCGGCATGGACGAGTTCCTCGACGCGCTCCACGACGCCGGCTTCACGGCGTCACGAACCCACTACGGCGGCACGACGTTCAAGACGCGGGCGTCGATAGCGGAGATCGAGGCGGCAGTGCCCCACCCGGAGCCGTAGCTGTCCGCGAGCCGTAGGTCCGGGCTACCGCCGCGTAACCCGCGTGTTCGCCGGCAGTCTACCCCCACGTATTAGGTGCGGGCCGGTCGAAGCCGGACGCATGAGCGGTCGGAGTTCCGGAATCACGTCGGTAGCCAAGCAGGTGTGGCGGCAGGCGCGCGAGCAGGAGATCACGTTCCTCGCGGCGGGCGTCGCCTACTACGCGTTCGTCTCCATCTTCCCGCTTCTGTTATTGTTGATCGTCGTGGCGACCTTCGTCGGGGGGCAGGCGCTCGCCGACCGCGTGGTCGCCGGCACCAGCCAGTTCCTGAACGCGACCGGCCAGGATCTGGTGTCCGAGACCATCCGGGACGCGAGCGGTCGCGGGGCCGCGGGCGTGCTCGGCCTCCTGCTGTTGCTGTGGTCGGGACTGAAGCTGTTCCGCGGCCTCGACGAGACGTTCTCGCGGGTGTACGACGTCACCAAGGGTGGCGGCATCCTCGACGAACTCCGCGACGGGCTCGTCGTGGTCCTCGCCATCGGGCTGGCCGCCGTCGCCGTCGTCGGACTCGGCGGCGTCCTCCCCGCGCTGTTCGCGGCGGTCCCGTTCGCGGACGTTCTGTCGGTCCTCGCCATCATCCCGGTGCTCGCCCTGTTCTTCCTCCCGATTTACTACGTCTTCCCGGATCTGGAACTGGAGGTGCGCGACGCCGTCCCCGGCGCGGTCCTGGCAGCGGTCGGTTGGACGGCACTCACCCAGGGATTCCGGGTGTACGCCGCGAACGCGAGCACCGCCAGCCTCTACGGGGCGGTCGGAACCGCCATCCTGTTCGTGACCTTCCTCTACCTCGCCAGTATCATTATCATCCTGGGTGCGGTAGTGAACGCCGTGCTCGCGGGACGATACGACGAAAAAGGGGAGTCGGAGAGCGACGAGGAAATCGAGGAGCCGTCGGGTCCCGCGCCCGACATCGGCCGGCTCGCCGCACAGCTCCGGTCGGTCGAGTCCGAACTCGACGAGAAGACGATGCGGAAGTCGGAGC
>CAZYYH010000053.1:0-10608 GCA_964651725.1 uncultured Halobacteriales archaeon
CGTTGACGTGGTCGCGCACCGAGCCGTCGTCGGCGAGCACGCGCTCGCGGAGCGCCGGCCGCGCGTCGAGGAGCGCGTCGAGCGCGTCACCGACGGTGGCGTTGGAGCCGGCGTCGACCTCGATGGACCGGTCGCCCGCCGCCTCCGCGAGATCGGCGAACAGCTTCCACTGCATGGGTGGTTGTGGTGGATGCGGGGGTATGAGCGTTCCGGCGTCCGAGTGGAGACGGTCCTGATCGGGATGGGCTGACCACTGCGACCGATACCTTGCAGTCCGGAAGCCCCCGGACGCTCGACTCCCGGGCACCGGCGGACTCGCTTCGCTCGTCCGCCGTGGTCTCCTTCGCTCCCTCCGGTCGCTCAGGAGACACTCGCTGCGCTCCTCGCCTCCCTCCGGTCGGCTGCGGTGCTTGTTCCGGCAGACGGTCCTGCTCGGGCCTGCGGCCCTGCGCGGGCTGCGACTGCCGTCGCTCGCCTCACTACGTTCGGCTCGCCGTGGTCCGGGTTCGCCGAGCGCCCGGCCCCTGCCGCGGCCCCACCCGGGTGGGTTTGCCGCGCGCCGCGAGGCAAGCCTCGTCGGACCTGCGGTCCGATGGCGGTTGACCAGCTTCGACTCGCGCGTAGAAATCCCGGGAGCCTCAGGAAGAGGTGGACGACCCCACCGAAACAGCACCGCCCGCAGCCTCCTCTACCCGCCGGAGCGTGTCTGGTCGACCGACGACGTACACCACGTCACCGGACGTCAGTGCACGCTCGGTGGAGGGTACTGGCTCGACAGCACCGTCGTGGGGCTGCACAGCAACCACCGTCGCGTCAACGGACCCCACAGTCGCGCCGTCCAGCGCGCTGCCCTCCCGCACCGTCACGGCACTCATCGTTTCATCAGCAGCACGCAGCAGCGACGCGAACTCGCGGGCGGGCTGGCGCTCGGTCGGGAGGGTGACGAGGCGGTAGTCGCCGCCGGCGAGGTCGGGGGCGTCGTAGTCGTCCACGGCGAGCGTGACGGTGTCGCCGGCTGTGGCGCGGACGGTGGCGGTGGCGACGCGCTGGGGGCCGTCGTCGATGCCGTCGTCGTCGCTACCGCCAACGTCAGCGCCGTCGCCCGTCGCCCACACCTGCACGAGGTCGCCGGGGCTGGCCTTGTTCGGCGGGTCGGCGCGGACGGCGACGGCGGCCTCGCCGGGCGCGAGCGTCGGGCCGAGACCGGCGGCGCGGCGGCCGAGCGCGAGGTAGGTGACGGTGCCGTCGGCGTCCACGTCGGCGTCGACGTAGCCCACGTCGTAGTCGTCCTTGAGGCGGGTTGCGAGGCGTTCCCGGAGTTCGCCGACCGTGAGCCGCCGGGGGAAGAGGAAGTTCTTGCCCGCGAGTTCGGCCTTGGTCTCGTCGGCGACGGGGTCGTAGCCCTCGATGTCCTCCACGTCGTCGGGGAGTTCGACGGCGACGACGCGGCCGACGGCGCGGACGAGCTGGCCGACCTCGCCCTCGACCTCGGTTGCGCCCGCGACGGCGAACGAGTCGGTGGCGAGGCGGTCGCCGACGCGTCGGCCGAGGGGGGCGACCGCGCCGCCGACGAGGAACGCCGCGCCGTTGAACAGCACGGCTTCGAGCGCGAGCGGTCCGGCCTCGCCGCCGATCACCTCGCCGAGGGCGGCGGTGGTGTTGAGGAAGACGGCGACGGCGGACAGCCCGGCGAGCGTCGTGAGGCCGCCGGAGACGCGCTCCCGGGCGTACCACCGGTAGCCAGCGGCGACGAGTGCGGACACCAGGCCGAGGCCAACGACGCGCGCCAGGGCGCGAGCGGGGTCGACGGCGAGCGCGAGCGCGTCGGTCACGCGACCGCCTCCTGGAACGCGGCGAGCGCGTCCCGGCCGCCGACGGCGAACAGGTCGTCGCCGGCCGCGACCGGCATCGACCCGCGCGGGCCGAACGTCCAGCCGCCGTCGTGGCGCACCGCGAGCACGGCGACGCCGTACGCGTCGCGCACGCCGGCGTCGCCGAGCGTCGTGCCGTCGAGCGCGCCGCCCTCGCGGACGGTGAGCCGGCGGACGCGCTGGCCGGCGCGGCGCAGCAGCGCCAGAAGCTCGTACTCACGGCGGGTGCCGCGGGACTCGACGACGACGCGGCCGCGGGCGGCGCGGAGCAGGGGGCGACGCTCGCACGCTCGACGGCGACCGTCACACGCCCCTCGCCGCCCGCGGTGGTCGGCGCGCGCTTCGACACGGGCGGCGAGGTCTCCTCGTCGTCGTCGGCCGACTCCGCCGCCTGGGGTTCGGTCGGCTCGGGCGTCGCGGGTTCGGCGTCCGCGCTGCCGCCGCCGTCCGAGTTCGCGCTGACGACGGGACCGCGGACGGACGCGCCGTCGACGTGGACGGTGACCTCGTCGCCGCGCACCAGGCCGGTCGGGACGAGCGCAGGGACGGAGACGGCGCGCCGGCCCGCCGGCACGCGGCGCGACACGCCTGAGGTCGGCGGCGCGGCGGCGACCGTGGCGCGCGCCCGCTCGTCGATGGCGACGGACACGTCCGCGAGGTCGAACTCGGTGCGGAGCCGGTCCGCGAACCGGGATTCGATTTCGGCGAGCGGCACGTCCGCGGGGAACGTCCAGTCGCCGTCCCGTATCTCGCGCCGGAGGTCGTCTGGGAGCGGCGGGTAGCCCTCCACGTCCGCCACGTCGCCGACGACGCTGACGCGGACCTGGCCGCGGCTGCCGACGAACTCCACGACCTCCGCGGAGAGCCGGCGCTCGCGGAGCGACCGCAGCGAGAGCCGGTGGGGAAACGTCGTGCCGAGCGTGTCGCCGCGGTTGTGCGCGACGAGCACGAGCATCATCACGACGACGAGCGCGGTGACGAGCGTCGGCTCGTGGACGGAGTCCCGGACCGCGGGGTCGTTGAGCGCGAGCAGGCCGCCGTTGACGCCCGCGATGGCGACCGAGAGGCCGATGACGGCGAACGCCGGGACGGAAAGGCCGGTGACGTATCGGAAGAGGAAGCCCAGCGACCACGCGACGAGCGCCGGGATGACGCCCGTTAGCACGCCGAGGTAGACGCCGCGCACCACCTGGACGGGCAGCGACGGCGTGGCCTGGAGGAGGAGCGTACCGGCCGCACGGACGCGAGAACTAAACCAGTACCGACGCCGGAGCGCGGCCGCGTCGCCGCGTCGAACGCCGTCGTGGTGGGCTTTAAGCGGTCCGGGTACACTACGTCGTGCATGGAGGTGGCGTGGCGACGCTGGCTCGGCGTCCGCGCGGCGGTCGGCCTGACGACCGCCGTGGCGCTGCTGTCGGTCGCCACCGGCATCGCCAACATCGGCACGCCGACGTTCTGGGGACCGCTCTCGGGGCTGGTGCCGCCCGCCGTCCAGCAGGCGGCGGGCTTCACGGGGACGCTCACCGGCTTCCTGATGGTGCTGTCCGCGTACGGGATGCGCCGGGGCCTCCGGGCGGCGTGGCGCTCCACCGTCGTCCTGCTCCCCGTGACCGCGCTCCAGGGGGTCGTGCAGGCGAGCGTCTACTCCGTCCCGCTCGTCGCGCTCTCCGTCCTCGCGCTCCCCGTGGTCGTGCGGACTCGGAGCCGGTTCGACCGCGAGATCGACCTCACCGACACCCAGATCGCGGGCGGCTCCGCGCTCGTCGGCGTACTGGGCTACGGCACCGTCGGCGCGTACGCGCTCCGCGACCAGTTCCCGAAGGTGAACTCCGTGCTCGACGCGTTCTACTTCACGCTCGTCACCGCGAGCACCGTCGGCTACGGCGACCTCGTGCCGTCGACCCCGGAGGCCCGGCTGTTCACCCTCACGCTCGTCGTGCTCGGCCCGGCGAGCTTCGGCGTCGCCATCGGCGCGCTGCTCGCACCGTTCATCGAATCCCGCTTCGTCTCCGCACTCGGACGCATGACCAGCTCACAGCTCGAACTGCTCGAGGACCACGTGGTGGTCCTCGGCTACGGCGACCTCACCGAACCGATACTGACCGAACTCGACGAGAGCGACGTGACGTTCGTCGTCGTCACCCCGGACCCAGACCAGGCCGACGCGCTCGGCAACCGGGGCTTCCGGACCGTCGTCGGCGACCCGAGCGACGACGACGTACTCGGTCGCGTCCACGTCGAATCCGCGCGCGCCGTCGTCGTCGCCACGAACGACGACGCCGAGGACGCCCTCTCCGTACTCACCGCGCGCCAGCTCAACGCCGACGTGCGCATCGTCGCCGCGGCCACCCACCGCGAGAACGCCGACAAGCTCCGGCGGGCGGGTGCCGACACCGTCATCAGCCCCGCGACCATCGGCGGCCGACTCCTCGTCGCGAGCGCGTTCGGCCGCCAGGGCGTGGAGTCGCTCGCCGACGACCTGCTCGACGCCGTCGACCGCGAGTAGTCACCCCGTGTGGACGACGGCGACGTCCGTCTCCACGTCGCCGATGCGTTCGAACGTCGGCGGCGACACGAACCGCGACGCCGTGCTCCGGTTCGTGCTCGCGCCGAGGAACACCACGTCGTAGTGGCTGTCGTTTCGCTCCAGGAACGCCTCGATGCTCGACCGCGACACCCGCGTCTCCACGTGCGTCGTCACCGTCTCCGCGAGGTTGGCGAGCGCCGTCTCCGCCGCCCGCCGCTCCGACTCGCGCTCGATGCACCTGCACACCGACACCGACCCCGTGCTGCCCGCGAGCCGCTCCGCGTAGTCGATCATCGCGTGCGCCACGTCGCCCGCGCGCCGCACCGGCACCATCACGCGCTTCCACCGCGTCCGCCCCGACACCGACCGGAACGCCACCACGTCGAGGTCGCTCCGGAAGAGTTCGCGGACGAACGGCGACAGCCCGCCGTCAGCCGTCTCGAACGGTGCCACGACCAGGTCGCAGTTCGTCTCCTCGGCCGTCGAGAGCGCGGTCGCCGCCGGCTCCGCGCGGTCCGCCACGACCACGACATCGCAGGGGACCCCGACCTCGGTCTCGACGCGGTGGGCGTGGCGTTCCAGCTTTTCCGCCGTCTCCTCCCCGACGCGCTCCTCGACCTCCTCGCGGACGGTCTCGCCACCCTCGGCCGGCGGCCCCTCCTGTGCGACGATGGTCGCCTCCGTCTCCACGAGGTCGCCCGTCTCGACCACGTCCAGCAGCACCACCTTGCCCGCGTCGTGCGCGGCGGCGATGCGCGCGCCGAACATCGCCGTCTCCTCGGCGGTGTCGCCCCGCATCGGCACCAGCACGTGGTCGTCGGCGTCCGTCGTGCTGTAGAGGTACCGCGACCGCTCCTCGTAGAACTCCTCGCGCCACGCCACGAACACCACCGCGACGAGCGACGACGACACCATCACGCCGAGCGCGTACTCCAACTGCGAGGGCCAGGACGGTCCCGTGAGGAGCACGAGCAGCGCCGTCGAGAACGCCGTCGGCTCCTCCAGGTCGAGCGCCCACGTCACGACGCCCGTGAGGAAGATGGCGAGCGCCGCCGCGCCCGCGCGCACTTGGAACTCGCCGGTCGGCACGTGGTACCAGTAGCGCGCCGAGAGTTCGAGCGCCGTCCACCCCGAGAGCGCGCCGAGCGTCATCCCGCCGACGAACTTCGCGGGCGACGAGTACCGGCCCTCCGGGTCGGCGAACAGCGTGTACGTCCCGGACGCCAGCGGCGGGAAGAGCAGGAAGGAGACGGCGGAGACCGCGTTCGACAGCAGCGTCACCACCGCGATGAGGAGCGGGACGAAGACGAGGATGGAGAGGTGGAGGACGTTGCTGGTGTGTTCGACCCACCGGCGGAGTTCTCGAAGTTCCCGGCGCTCGATCCTGCGGGCGCGCTGCCGGGCGTCGTTGATCCGCCGCGCCAGCCCGTCGAGCATGTCCGATACTGCCGGTTCGGCGGTTCAAGGGCCTTTCGTCGGACGCGAGGCGCGACCGAGCGGAGCGAGGGAGCGCCTCGGAATGAGCGAGTGGGGAGCGAGTGAACGAAGTGAGCGACCCGTGAGCGACCGCGCGAGGGACGAGGCGTGAACGGAGTGAACGCCGAGTCGGCCGGGGAGGACTGTGACTGCGGTCCGCATGTTGGAACAGTAGCTAGCCCGTTCACGCGAGCATCGTACTGTTGATCGAGCAAGGCGTTGGTAGCGACACCTGGCACCACGAGAGACCGCACCACGTCCTCCCCAGCCGACTCGCACCTCGTTTCGCTCGGTGCTCGTCCCTCGCGCGATCGCCCCTTCCCTCCGGTCAGTCGCTCCACGCGCGCCACCGCCGTCGACAGCCGTTATCGCGCACGGTGGTGGCGTCCAAACCTACAGCCCGGTGACGGCGTCGAGGGTGATGTCGATTGCGCGCGCGACGTTGTCCTTCGCCTTCTCGGGGAGTTCGTCGGCATCCGTCTCGCCCTTCTGCGTGCCCGCCACGAGGTTGCCGTCCACGGTGCAGATGGCTCCGGCGCGCAACCCTTTGCGGCGCGCGAGCGTGAACACCGTCGCCGCCTCCATCTCGACGGCGAGGATGCCGGCGTCCTCCCAGTCCTGTACGTACTCGTCCGTCTCGGCGTAGAACGCGTCGTCGCTGGCGATGGGGCCGACGTGTACGTCCTCGTCTCGCACCTCCGCCGCGTCCACCAGCCCGGAGAGCACGTCGTAGTCGGGGACCGCCGGGTACTCGACCGCCTCGTAGCGCTTGCTCGTCCCCTCGTTCTTCGCCGCGCCGGTCGCCACCACCATGTCGCCGATCTCGATGCCGCGCTGGAGCGCCCCCGTCGTCCCCACCCTGACGAACGTCTCCACGCCCACCCTGGACAGCTCCTCCACCGCGATGGCCGCCGACGGACAGCCGATGCCGGTCGAACAGATCGTCAGGTCGCGGCCCTCGTAGGTGGCGTTCACCACCTTGTACTCGCGGTTCTCGGCGACGAACTCGCTGTCGTCACAGTGGTCCGCGATGCGGTCCACCCGGCCCGGGTCGCCCGGAACGAGCGCGAGGTCGTGTACGTCGCCAGGCTCCACGAGGAGATGCGGCTGCTTCGCCATGCCCGGGAGTTCACGACCGTACGGAAAAGACGTTGCTATTCGCCCCTTCGAGCCGCTTCGGGCTCGCGCTCGGGTTCCGGCTCCCCCGTCTCACGCTCGTCCGCGTCCGGTCGCGTCGCCGTGGGCTCGTCGAGCGGGTCCGACTCGACGTGAGCGATAGCCTTCCGGATAACGGCGCTCCCCACGGGAACCAGAAAGAGGAGGAGTGCGTACAGGTGTGCGCTCCAGAACGGCGGCAACCCGCCGATGGACACGTCGAACCACTGGGAGCCGAACGAGGTGAGCTGAAGGCCGGCCGCCGTCGCCATCACGAACAGCCACAGACCGACGCCAGCCTGGTACGGCCGCTCGACCTTCTCGATGGCGGTGACTACTGCCTCAGTAACCATAATCCCACCCAGAACATGAGGCTCAACAGCAGAATCGGTGCGGCCGCGACTGACCCCGCTGCGGCGTGAACAACGCCGACGACGGCGGTCATGCTCCCCGCTCCGAGCGCCACCGGCTGGTAGAGGTTCCTGTCGAGGTGGTCCTCCACCGCGGCGATTCGCCTGTCCTGCGCGTCGAGCCGGGCGTCGTGCGTGTCGAACCGGCTCCTGACGTCCGTAAGTTCGTCCGTCGTGTTCATGGCGGAGAGGAACGTCTGCCACTCCTCCCTGATGAGTTCGCCGACGCCCCGTGAGATGATGGCTTCGCCGAGTGACGTCGCCACGTAGTACGAGTAGAGGTCGTCTCGGTCGGGGTTGCGTCGGAGCCGATGGTTCACCAATCCGACGGACTCGAGTTCTGCGACGTGTCCCTCGACGCGTTCTGGAGTCTCGTCGAGCGCTTCGGCCATCTCGTCGACGGTCAGCTCGCCGCGCTGGATGAGAAGCGACAGGAGTTCGTATCGCTCCGTTTCGCCCAGTGCGCGCAGCATGGCGACGTACTCGTCCACGGAGAGCACGCTCTCGTCGGGAAGCTGTGGAAGCGACTGGGACGGCGTGCTAGACATCTGCGAGTCCTTCGGCGGTGAGTAACGCCCCAGGTATTTTAAATGCCCGGGCTTCGGCGTAGGAAGTGATTTATAAGCAGGCGGGGCGTCCTTCCGGCAGATGCGCGATCGGGTACGCGACGCGCTCGCCGATCTCGACGAGGTCAGCCACCCGGACGTGCTCGTGTACGTGACCGGGTCGTACGACGATGGCAGGCACGCACTGCTGGAGCGCGTTCGCAACGAACTCCGCAACACCGGGGTCAACGCGTTCCTGGCAACCGACGTGGGAATACCGCTCGACGAGATGGACGCGACCACGCAGAGCACCAAGTTCGCGAGAGCGAGCAACGCGGTGATAATCGTGATTCCGGAGCAGGGCGAGAACGTCGGCGTCGGGATCGAGACCGCGATGGTTCTGGAGGAGATGACCGAAGACGCCAGAGAGCGGGTGCTGGTGCTTCACGAGACCGGTGTCCGGTCCGCGATGATGGCGTCGCTCGCCGAACGCTGGGACGCGGCGATCCGGACGTTCGACGACGACGAGAGCCTGATTCGGGGGGCGCGGTTGTTCATCCGTGACGTGATTCACCGCGAATCGACCGGCGCGCTCCCGTCCCCACCGACGGGTACGGACGGAGACAACTGATCGTCGAATCGACGCCGCCGGGCGATCCGTCCGTCCGACGCGTCGCCCCAGCTTCTCCAGCCGACGTACCCATCACTCGCTGTACGTCGCCAGAATCGCCCGCTCGCTCCGGAGCAGCGCCTCGACTCCGTCCCCGAGGAGAGTCGTCGCCATCGGCGTGGCGCGGTAGAACGAGTGCAGTCGATTATCGTCCGGACGTGCTCCCTTCCGGCGCTCCACCAGTCCCACGTCCACGAGCGCGCGAAGATGGTAGTGGAGCGTGTTGGAGGCCACGTCGAGGTCGTCCGCGAGGTCGCCCGGGCGTCGCTCCTCGTCCGCGAGCGCGCGGACGACGCGGAACCGGAGCCGGTGGCCGAGCGCGGCCTGCATCGCCAGGTACTCGTCGAGCGTGAGGACGCTGCGCTCGGGGAGCGCGCCCGAGGCGTCGGCTGCATCCCCGGTGGACCCGTCGGCCATCACCACGCCCTTGCCCCGGTATCGTACTTAGGGGTTAGGTGACTCGAGAAGCCAAAGTTTATCACCGAGAGCGCGACGAACCGCTCCCGATGCGATGCGAACTGCTCGACGCCCTCGACGCCGTCCCCCGCGCACGCTTCCTCTGCTGTCTCGTCGGCCCCGCCCCGTCGCCCGACGCGGCACGCCGACCGCCCGTGGCCGGCTCGGAATCGAAGTCGGACGCCCGCGACCTGCTCGGCGAGGTCCGCGACCGGCTCCGTGCCGGTCCCGGCGTGAACGCGTTCGTCGCCGACGACCTCGCCCTCGACGTCGCTCCCGACCCCGCGACCCGGAGCGTCCGGCTGGCGCGCGCGAGCAACGCCGTCGCCGTCGTTGCACCCGGTCGGGGCGTCGGCGTCCGGGCGGCGTCCGTGCTCGAAGACGCCTGCGCGTCCGACCGGCTGGAGCGGGTCGCGCTCGTCCACGAGGCGGAACCCGGCTCCGCGACGACCGCGCCGCTCGCCGACGGCCGGAGCGTCACCGTCCACTCGTACGGCGACGTGGACGACCTCCTCTTCCGGCTCCGGACGTTCGTGCTACGCGTCATGCATCGGGAGGTGCGCGGCGACCTGCCGACGCCCGCCTGAATCACGCGAACCGGTCGTCGAGGAACGCCGCGACCTCCGCCCCGGTCGGCGCGATACGCGCACCCTCCGAGCGCGAGGCGAGCGCCCCGGCGGCGTTCGCGTACTCGAGGGCGTGCTCGTAGTCGCGGGTCGCTTCGCTCGCGGCGTCCGCCGCTCGCTCGTCCGGCGGCGTCTCGGGCGAGCGGGAGTGGGCCGGAGACTCGTCAGAGCGAAGCTCTGACGGTGCTTCGCGCCGCCCAGCGCTCCCCGCTCGGCCGTCCGAGGTCTCGCTCCCTCCGGTCGCTCCGACCTCGCGGTCCCGCCCGTCGGCGAGCACCGCGAGAAACCCGGCGGCGAACGCGTCGCCCGCACCCGTGGTGTCCACGGCGTCCACCTCGAACCCCGGATGTTCGTACGTGCCGCCGGGTGCGTGGACGGCCGCGCCGTCGCCGCCGTGCTTCACGACGAGCACGCGGTCCGCGAACCCCTCCGCGGGGTGGTCGTAGCGCTCGTCGAGCACCGCGCGTGACTCGCGGTCGTTCACGAACACCACGTCGGCGAGCGCGAGCGCGTCCGAGAAGTCGCGGTCGTCGAGCCGGCGGCCGGGGTCGAAGCTCACCGTCAGTCCGGCGTCGACCGCGACCTCGGCGAGTCGTGCGGCGGTGTCCGGTCGCTGGCTCGTGAGGTGGAGGTGGTCGGCGGACCGGACGTAGCCGGCGTCCACGTCGTCGGGCGCGACCGCCTCGTTCGCGCCGTCGTTCCCGAGCACCATCACCTCGCCGTCGGGCGTGACGACGAGGTACTTCACGCTCGTCGCGTCAGCGACCTCGCGGAGGTGCGAGCAGTCGACGCCCGCCTCCCGGAGTTCGCGGCGCGCGAGCAGGCCGTGGTCGTCGTCGCCGACGCTCCCGACGACGCCGACCGGCACGTCG
>CAZYYH010000054.1:0-6312 GCA_964651725.1 uncultured Halobacteriales archaeon
AAGTACTACTCGCTGGAGCGCGCGAAGGAGGTGCTGGGGTACGAGCCCCGGGACAACTCCGCCGAGTACGATGAATAGTGTCGTCTATAGTTAGGTTACATAACGTTAAGATTGGTTGTGGGTTGGCGCGAGCAGGATGACAGTGTTCAGGTTGCGTCAACGGGTCAAATGTATTGACCGCTGGTGAGGAGAAATCCCTGCCCTCTCAATCCGCCAGGGACGGCTGAGCGACCAGCGCTCGATGACAGCTGACAAGCTAATCAGAGTACTGACAAGCAGAATTTTGGCAAAGAATTAAAAGGATGAAACCAGATACATTTTACTGCTATGAGCGAAGGAGGAGATAAGTCTGATTCTAGAGATGAGGTCGAACGGGAATTTACGTTGGTAGACGCATTTCAAATCGGTTCAAACCTAAACTATCTCCGGCTTGCTGGTGCCAATAGATGGAAAGTCGGAGGTGTAGACCCAAATCCAGAGGGTGGTTACATATTACATGCCATCCATAGATCTGTAATGAGGCTACATGATACAAATCTAAATGATACTTTTCTTGATGAGATGGTGAATTTTGGGAAACGTATTGCAAACGAGTATGATGAAGAGGACAGTATCGGAGAGCGTGACGGTGCCTTGTTGGAGAAGAAGGCAAACTCATGGATGGACAGGATTGATTCAGTACTTTCAAGGGGGAAAAGAATATCTGTGAGGGATCACGGGCTGTTCGATGTCGAACGGGCAATGGAGCATCCAGAAGAGTTATTCCAGCAGGACGTTTGGGAATGGTTATCATACCGTTGTCAAGACGATATCCGTCAAGCATGCAGATCCCTAGCAATAAATTGTACTACTGCATCTGTCATGGTTGCTTTGAGGGCAGTTGAAGACCGTCTTCGCATTTGGTATGAAAACGAATCCGGTGAGTCAGTTGATTGGGGTTCGTGGGGAGCAGTTCTAGGAAGGCTATCAAATGAATATGAGGAAGATGCTAATCGCCCAGCTGTACTCACCGACTTGTCCTATCTAATGGACAGGAGAAATGAGGTTTCTCATCCCGAGAAATCTCCAGATTGGTCTGAGGCCGAGGACACAATATACCGGGTCCGGGGGACAATCAATCGGATATACGAAGAATTAGGGGCTTAAAAAGTACTACCCGTTTGAAACCGAGTGCCAGATAGGGGAATGAGCAGTGAGACAACCAGACAGAGGGTCACAGTTCAACGCTACCGACAACCAGCCGAAACCACCCGAAAACCACCGGAGAAGAACGGGTTTCCGACGCCGACCCCTAGCCCGCGTGTGACCGACGCTCCGACGCGCCGCGACGTGCTCGCAGCGACCGCCACGGCGTCCGCCGGCCTGCTCGCGGGCTGTCTCGACGGCGGCCCGTTCGACCTCGGCGGCACTGAGTACTCCGGCGACCTCGTCGTCCAGAACCTGATGGACGAGGCCAACCGCTACCGCCTCACCGTGACCGAGGTGTCCGGCGAGGGCGAGCGAACGGTCCTCGACGCGCGCTACCGCGTCCCGGCCGCGACTGCGCTCGTCTACGGCGACGTGATCTCGGCCGAGGGCGAGTACCGGTTCTCGCTCGAACTGCTCGACGACGACCCGCGCTCAGAGGAGTGGTCGGCGACCGTGGAGGGCTGCGAGGGCGACGAGCGGATGAACGTCACCATCTCCATCAACCGCGACCAGTTCAACATGACGCCGTACCGATGCGGCCAGCCGGTCAACCTCGGCGACGGGACGGACGTGGAGGCCACGGACGCGTCCGAGTACGCACTGAACGGCACCGCCGGGAACGGGAGCGGGTGACCGGCTACTCTAGCAGCGTGGGGTCGAGCCGCGCGATGCGCTTCTCCATCGGCGGGTGGGTGGCGAACAGCGTCGAGAGCAGTCCGCGCTTCCCGCCGAAGATGCAGAGCGCGCCGACGCTGTCGCCCACGTCGGGCGCGCGGTCGTCGCGACCGACCTGTGCGATCTTGGCGAGCGCACGGGCGAGCGCCTCGGGGTCGCCGGTGGCGGCGACCGCGTCGCTGTCCGCGACGTACTCGCGGTAGCGGGAGATGGCGAGCACGAACAGCATCGCCACGAACTGAACTATCGTGCTGACGATCCACGCCACGACGGTCATCACGATGCTGTCGTCGGCGAGCGCGAGTATCCAGAACGTGGCGATGCCGAGCATCGACGCGACGCTCTGCCCGAGCACCATCATCACCACGTCGCGGTTCGAGACGTGTGCGAGTTCGTGCGCGAGCACCCCTTCGAGTTCGTCGGGTTCGAGGAGATCGAGGACGGTCTCGGAGACGACGACCACGCCCGCGCCCTTCCGACCGACGGCGAACGCGTTCGGCGTGCCCATGCGGCCGACCATGAGCCGCGGCTTCTCGATACCCATCTCCGCGCTCAGTCGCTCGACGCGCCGATGTACGTCCGCGAACTCGTCCTCGGGGAGGGCCTCTGCGTTCACGCTGCGGAGCGCGAGCTTCTTGCCGAGCCAGTACTGGCCGCCCGCGAACAGCACGCTGCCCGCGAGTACGACGGGCAGGCCGACGCCGAACCGGAACGCGACCGCCGCGAGCGCGGCGTAGAACGCGAACAGCACCGTGCCCGCGACGACCATCCGGAGCTTGAGACCTGGATGACGCATACCTCGTCTTCCCCGATCGTATTCATAAGAGTTCTGGCCGTTCGCGGCGGCGCCGTCAGTCGAACAGCCCGTCGGCGTCCGTCTCGCGCGCCCGGCGCTTCGAGACGTGCTGCTCCAGTCGCTGGTAGACGAGGCCGCGCCGGTCGGCGTCGCGCGCGAAGTCGAGGACGAGCGTGATGAACCGGCTGCCGTCGTCGCCCGCCCGGAGATCGTCGCGGGCGAACTCGACTGCCTGCTCGACCACGCTCTCCTCGAACCCCTGGCGGTCCTCCGCGAGCACCGGCGCGGCGACGAGCGCGGCGTCGAGGTCGAGGTCCGCGAGGGAGAGCACCCGCCCCTCGTGCGTGAGCGCGAGCGGGCCGACGCGCTCGGCGTGCTCGGGGTCGGCGGCGAGCCGCCGGAGGAACTCTCTGACCTCGCCGACGTTCACGCCGCGGTAGTCGGCCGGGAGGCCGTCGAGGTAGCCCGCCGCGCTCTCCGCGAGTCCGCGCAGCCCCTCCCAGTTCGCGTGGTACGCGTGGTGGATCGCGGCCGTGAACTGGATGAGACCGTGGAGGAACCGTTCGTCGTCGGTGCCGGCGTCGAGGTCCAGCCAGTACGCCTCCCACGCGTCGTGGGCGGCGTGGTAGTGGCCGTCGTCGTAGACGGCGACGCCCGCGCGGAGGTGCGCGTCCATGCTCGCGCGTTCGCGTCGCGCCGCGAAAAACCTTGGCCGGAGCCGGCGCGGTCGTCGAGGATGGCCGGCAGCGTGACTGGCGGAGAGCGGTGTCGACGTACGAAAGCGGACGAACGGCGGAGGCACGACGTCCCTGCTCCCCCAAGCAGAGCGAACCTCCGGCCCGGATTTCCACCCCCCAGCTCCCCCACGGAACTGTGGTCCACCTCCGTCCCCCAACGGAGGCTACCCTACGGTAGAGGCTCCTTGACAATCAGGGATGCGCCTAACTATGTAGGTTCTCCGGGGAACTGCGGCTGTTTCGGCGTGGAAAGGGGGAGACAGTCCGGGGAAGGGGTGGGAAGGGAGTGGACTGTCTCACCCTGACGTACGGCGGGTGGGTGAATAAGTCTATCGCTGAACATAATGTCGCATTACTTACCCACGGGCCGGCGGCGTTCGCCGGCGAGAGGCACCGAAGGCGAGCGAGAGAAGTCGCTCGCGGGCAAAGAAGCAACGTCCGGACGGAGATTTGAACTCCGGTCCCTGGCTCCGCAAGCCAAGAGGATAGTCCACTACCCTACCCGGACTCACTCCCATCTATCCTCGGTCGACGTAAAGCGATTACGATTCGGCCGGCCCTCGTCACGCCGTCCCGTGGAAAATTCCGCGCCCGACCGGCCGGAACGTTCCGGCCAGCGAGAAATTTAAAAAGCGCTATCACGGTCGCCCATGCGCTGCCGTCCAGTCACCGCACGAGCGCTGGTCGCCATCGATACCGCCGGCTGTCTCGGCGGGAGCGCGGGCTACGCGTGCCAGCCCTGAGCGTCGCGGAGTTCCGCGGCGACGCTGGCGACGTCGTCGTCGTCGAGCGCGCCGCGCTCGGTGACCACCGCCGTCACGAGGTCCGCGGGTGTCTCGTCGAAGGTAGGGTTGCGGACGGCCACGGCCGCTGGGCCGTCGTAGACCACCGTCGGGTCGCCCTCCGCTCCGCCCGGTGCGTCTGCGTCCGGCCGGATCTTGTCCGCGGCGCACGCGGCGTACGTCGGAACGTCAGCACGGGCTGCTGCGAGCGCGAGCGCGCGCGTGCCGACCTTGTTGACGACCGCACCGCGCGCGGTGACGGCGTCCGCGCCGACCAGCACCGCGTCGTAGTCGTCGACGAGCGCGGCGAGCGCGGCGTCCGTCGTGAGCGTCACGTCGACCCCGTCGGCCGCGAGCGACTCGGCGACGCCGACGCCCTCGCGCGCGGGCCGGGACTCGCCGACGAGGACGGCGTCGGGGTCCGCCCGGCGGAGCGCGTCGCGGACCGTGCCGGAGCGCGAGAGCGTGACGACCCGCCGCCCGTCCACGAGGTCGGCGGTCTCGGCGGCGGCGCGGTCGTCGGCGTCGAGCGCGCGGTCGATACCCTCGATGGCGGCAACCTCGGCGGCTTCGGGCGCGGCGTCCTCGGCGTCGTGCATCGCGCGATTGACCCGGTTCCGGACGGCCGCCATCGCGGGGCGCGCGTCGAGCAGGTCGGCGGCGACCCCGGCGACCGCCGCCCAGTCGTCGGCGGCGTCCGGGACGTCCGCCGCCCAGTCGCCGCCCGACTCCGCGACCTCGGCGGCGCGGTCGCGGAGTACTTCGAGCGCGCGCACCGACAGGTAGGCGGAGCCGTGCTCCGCGTCGTCCCGGATCGACTCGACCGAGGGCGCGACGGCGCGATACGACCGCCAGAGGTCGGGCACGACGTCGCGCCGGAGTATCTCGGTCGGCGGCACCCACTCGTGCTCCGCGGTCTCCCGGTTCGTCGACACCTCCCGCGTCGGGCAGTCGAACAGGTAGGGGTGGACGACCCAGCGCGTCCCCCGCTCCTCGTCCTCGACCGGGAACGGGTCGCCGCGCCGGACGAGGGTGACCGCGTCGGGGTCGACGCCCGTCTCCTCCCGGATCTCCTCGCGCACCGCCCGGTCCAGATCGTCCTCGGCGTACCCGGCTACCGCGCCCCATCGACCGGCGTACGACCCGACCTCGTCGCTCCGCCGGAGCAGGAGGACGTCGCCGCGGTTCCGGAGGAACGCGGTGACGACGTGCGATTCGTCCATGTCGGACGTGGGGTGTGAACGCGCTTCAACCCTGGGGCGGGATTTTTGTCGGGAGACCTCGAAGCCGCGGTCATGCAGGTAGCGCTCATCAGCGACACGCACATGCCGTCGCGCGCGACCGAGATCCCGACGTTCGTCGAGGAGGCGGTCCGCGCCGCCGACCACACCGTCCACGTCGGCGACTTCGACTCGCCGGAGGCGTACGAGGAAGTTTCCGAACTCGCAGGAGAGACCTTCACCGCCGTCAAGGGCAACATGGACCCCGAGTCGCTCGAGTTGCCGGTCTCCACCACCCTGGAGTTCGAGGGCGTCACCTTCGTCGCCATCCACGGCACCGGCCCCACCGACATCGAGGGCTACTTCGACCTGGTGGCGGGGACGACGCGCGAGCAGGGCGGCCCGGACGCCATCGGCATCTGCGGCCACACGCACGGCCTGATGGACGAGGAGGAGCAGGGCGTGCGGCTGCTCAACCCTGGCTCCGCCACCGGCGCGGACCCCGCCGACGAAGCGACGATGATGGTTCTCGACGTGGCGGACGGGGAGTTGGACGTGACCGTGAAACGGGAGTGATCGGCGCAGACGCCAGTTCTCTTCGGCGCGCGCGGAGCGCCCGAAGGGCGCGACCGCGCGAGGGACGAGAAGCGCAGTGAAGTGAGTGGAACGAACCGAACGAGCATCACAGTCGGCTGGGGAGGACGTGGTGCGGCATATCGGTTTGCCAGGTTTAGCTAGCGTAGCCTCTACTGGTCGAGCAACGCGGTGAGCACTCTCGGCGACGGAGCAGGCTAGCTAAACATTGCAAACCGATATGCCACAGCCACACGCCTCCCCAGCCGACGCGTGGGGCACGCCCATAGGACCAACTGCCCCCACGGGGCGGCCCCCCAAGGCCGGCCCCCCCGGCGCGC
>CAZYYH010000054.1:6322-10526 GCA_964651725.1 uncultured Halobacteriales archaeon
GCCGGCTTTCTAAACATGCAAACCCTTACCACCCCAGCCACACGCCTCCCCAGCCGACTCGTCGCTCACCCCGTTCGCTCCTCGTCCCTCGCGGGTGCGCCGCACAAGCGCGGCGCACCGCGCGCCGCGACCAAAGCTGGACATTCGTCCCAGACACGAGGGCGTGGTGCGGCCAGTCCCGAATCGTCGGTCGCTACGAAGATCGTCGTCCATCGTGTCCGGTACCGCCGGGTCTTTTAGGTGCGGCGTGGAACGCGGGGTATGGAAGCGTTCGCGGTTCGGGGGTTGCCGGAGGTGGAGCCGGGCGACGACCTCGCGGCGCTGATCGACGAGCACGGGTCGGTGCGCGACGGCGACGTGGTGGTGGTGGCGAGCACGGTCGTCTCGAAGGCGGAGGGGCGGACGGCGAGCCTGGCGGAGTTCCCGGCGGGGCCGCGCGCGGCGGAGATCGCGGCCCGGCTGTCGGAGATCTCGGGCGAGGAGAAGGATCCGCGGTTCGCCCAGGCGGTGCTGTCGGAGTCGACGGAACTCCTGATGGAGGCGCCGTTCCTGCTGACGGCGACGCGGTTCGGGCACGTCGGGGTGAACGCGGGCATCGACCGGTCGAACACCGGGGGTGCGGACCTGCTGTTGCTGCCGGAGCGGCCGTCGGAGAGCGCGCGGCGCATCCGCGCTGGCCTGCGGGCGGACGCGGCGGTCGTCGTGTCTGACACGTCGGGCCGGCCGTTCCGCCACGGCCAGCGCGGGGTGGCCATCGGGTGGGCCGGGATGCCGGCGAGCCGCGACTGGCGCGGCGAGACGGACCGCGACGGGCACGAACTCGCGGTGACGGTGGAGAGCGTGGTGGACGAGCTAGCGGCGACCGCGAACCTGGTGTCGGGCGAGGGCGACGGCGGGACGCCGGTGGTCGTGATTCGCGACTTCGAGTTCGGGGACCACGGCGGCTCCGAGGAGCTGTTCCGGTCCGTGGAGACGGATTTCGTGCGCCAGGCGCTCCGCGAGTGGGAGTACGACGGATGAAGGGCATCGAACTCACGCCGGAGATACCGGTGGGCGAGGTGGCGGACCTCGGCGCGCTCGCCGAGGCGGAGGGGTTCGACGCGGTGCTGGCGTCGTGTCATTACAACAACCGCGACCCCTGGATCGCGCTGGACCGGGTGGCGGCGGCGACGGACGGCGTGCGGGTGGGGCCGGCGGCGGCGAACCCGTACGACACGCACCCGGCGAAGCTCGCGGGGCAGGCGGCGACGCTCCAGGAGGCGTCGGGCGGCCGGGCGCTGCTCGGGCTGGGCGCGGGCGACCGCTCGACGCTCCGGAACCTGGGCGTGGAGCGCGACCGGCCGCTCCGGCGGGTGCTGGAGACGATGCGCGCGAGCCGGCGACTCTGGGCGGGCGAGCGCGTCGACCACGACGGCACCTTCCGGACGCGGGACGCCGGCCTCAACTTCGAGGCGGAGCCGCTGCCGGTGTACGTCGGCGCGCAGGGACCGCACATGATCCGGATGGCGGCGAAGCACGCGGACGGCGTGCTCGTGAACGCCTCCCATCCCGCGGACGTGGAGTGGGCGGCGGAGCGAGTGTCCGAGGGCGAGGCGGAGCGCCCGGACGACCGGGACGCGTTCGACTTCGGCGTGTTCGCGTCCGTGAGCGTGGCGGAGGACGGCGACGCCGCGCGCGAGGCGGCGCGGCCGCCCGTGGCCTTTATCGCCTCCGGGGCCGCGGAGCCGGTGCTCGCGCGCCACGACCTGGACGCGGACCGCGCGGCGCGCATCGGCGAGCGCATCGAGGCCGGCGAGTTCGACGCGGCGTTCGACGCCGTTACCCCGGCGATGATCGACGCGTTCTGCGTCGCCGGCACCGGAGCGGAGGTGGCGGAGCGCGCGGAGCGCCTGCTCTCCGTCGCGGACAGCCTCGTCGTCGGGTCGCCGCTCGGTCCCGACCGCGAGCAGGCGGTCAGGCTCGCCGCTCGGGCGGTCGACCGATAGACGCCGGCGTGACGAACTCCACCGCCGCGCCGAGCGCGAGGTAGCCGAGCGCCGCCATCGAGAACACGATCAGCAGCGTACCCACCGTCACCAGCACGAACGACAGCGGGTCGCGGACCGCGATCTCGGTGATCAGCCGCGCCATCTCCAGAACGTCGTCCACGGGCCAGACCATGTGCGGCCGAACGCGGGCGTCCCTTAACTGCTTTTATGTGCCGCGCGCGCGAAGCGGCGCGCGTGACGGAGGACGCCACCCTCGACCGGTTCGCGTCCGGCGGGAGCGCCGACGCTGGCGAGTCGGAGAGCGGCGACGCCGACGAACCGGAGAGCGACGGCCGCGAACCGGAACGCGGCGACGAGGATGGGGGATCGGAGCCGGATGCCGAAACCGGCGCGTCCGACCGGGACGGGGCCGCGGTCGAACCCGCCGTCTCGACGTACCGGTTCGCGCCCGACGGTCGCGCGTGCGCCGACTGCGGCGGCAGCGCCGGGCGACTGTGGCGCGACGGCGGCGCGCTCGTCTGCCGGGACTGCAAGCAGTGGCAGGCGTAGGCGCGCTACCGCGCTCCCTCGTCGGCGTCGTCCGTGGGCGCGTCCTCGCGGGGCGCGTCGTCCGAGCCGTCCGTCGACGCGTCGTTCGCGTTCGGTTCGTCCGCCATCTCGCGCGCGTCGTCGGTGTCTGCCTCGCCGCCGAGCGGCTCCCACGACGGCGCGCGGCCGCCGTCGTCGCCGCCCCACGGCTCCGCGTCCGCCGCGAGCGCCGCGACGTACGCCTCCACCGCGTACTCGAACTCGAACGCCAGCTGGCGGAGACGCTCCACCTGCTCCGCGTCCGGCTCGCCGCCCCAGTACACCGTGTCCGCCATCGGCTCCACCGACTCCTCGATCTCCGACGCCAGACCCACCAGCACGTAGTACAGCGTCTCGCGCCCGACCGCCTCCCAGTCCTCCGGTCGCGTCATAGATGCACGCGGAAGCCCGGATTCCTGCTGAACGTGGGAGCGGACAGTGGGGCGGAGCGGGGCACCGGGCTTCCGAGTCGAAATAGGCGATAGTGACTATTTAACTCTGGTGGAGTGTCGTTGATTTTGAGTTGAAACGTCGATAGGAGAGGACGGTTCGGGCGGGACGGCAGTCGCTCCGAGGCCCGACGACCTCGACGACGGCGGCCCGAAGCCGTAGCCGACCATCCCTGATAAACCTCATAAGTGTAATAATTTGTAATTTCTTGTAACAAAATGTAATATTCAAGTTGTTTATATACGGTAGTTCGGCACCGCCGACCGCCGATTCGACCCGCCAACCGATCACGACCCGGACGTCACTACGCGACGACTACCTATCTATCTCCAGCATCTCCGGCTGCTTCATCAGCGAGAGGTTGCCCTCCTGGTCGACGTTGATGCGGTAGTCGTAGTAGCTGAACTCGACCTCGACCTGGGCTTTCGGCGGCGGCGGGGAGGTGAACAGGTCCTCGATGAGGTGGTCGACGTAGTCGTACAGCGGCGGGAGGTCGCTGACCTCGCAGCCCTCGAGTTCCGCGATGACGTGAAGCAGGCTGAAGTAGGGGTGCTCGGGGTCGGGTTCGATCTGCCGGCGGCAGATGTGCCGGTCGTCGCCGTCGCCGGGGGTGTCGCTCATACTCGGCCTGTTTGCGGCGAGTCAGGTAGAACTATCTACGCGGTGGCTACGATTCGGTTCCGACTGCCCCGGCGCGGTTTCCGGACGGCTACCGGAGACCGGCACGCGGCGTCCGGAGCCCGTCCGGAACGCCGGATTCGGGCCGCACGGTGGCGTGACGCAACTCGGGGCGATGGGTACTGCCACCAACAGACATACAAACCCGTCACGCTATGTACGCCACAAGTATCTCGTAGGCTGACGACGGCAGGTGTCGCACGTAAGCCGATCCCGGATGGTCCACTCCGCAATCATGACAGACGCGAATTCGAATACGACGGTGCCGCGCGCCGACGAGTCCGCCACAGCGAGCGAACTCCCGGTCGAGGAGACGGCGTCGCTCGCGCACGACCTCGTGGAGAACATCGGAACGGTGATCGTAGGCAAGCAACCGGTGACCGAGCACATCGTGACGGCAGTGCTGGCGTCCGGCCACGTCCTGCTGGAGGACGTGCCGGGCGTCGGAAAGACGATGCTGGCGCGCGCGGTCGCGCGCTCCATCGGCGGCGAGTTCCGGCGCGTGCAGTTCACGCCCGACC
>CAZYYH010000055.1:0-10322 GCA_964651725.1 uncultured Halobacteriales archaeon
GTGCATCCCGAGGCGGTGCGACCCGTCCGACTCGGCGGACAGGTCGTCGACGAGGCGACCGTCCGCGACGTGTTCCTCTACGTTCAGCTCGTCGTCGTCTCCTTCGTCGTGCTGACGCTGCTGGTCGTCGCGGACGCCGCCCGTGTCGACCTCGCACTCACCGAGTTCGAGGCGATGAGCGCGGTCGCCGCCACGTTCCTCAACATCGGCCCGGCGTTCGGCGTCGCCGGCCCGTACGGGAGCTACGCCGCGTTCCCCGCGTCCACGAAGCTCGTCATGACGGTGGCGATGTGGGTCGGCCGCATCGAGATCATTCCCGTGTTCGTCCTGATGACTACCGAGTTCTGGCGGTCGTGACCGCGCGGGCGACCTGCAATCCGGGGGATTCATTTCGCCGCCGGCTGTTGCCCGGTCTGTGACCACCGTCACCCCGGCCGTGCGCGTGGACTGGCGAGCCAGCCTGAGCCTCGTCGGCACCGTCGTGAAGTGGCTGACGGTCGCGCTCGCGTTCCCGCTCGCGCTCGCCGTCTACTACGGCCGGGGCCTCGTCCCCGTTGCCGGCACGATGGTCGTCGCCGTCGCCGTCGGCTACGCGATGGAACGCCTCGACCCCGACCCCGACATCGGTGCGCGGGAGGGGTTCCTCATGGTGGCGCTGACTTGGCTGGCGGTCAGCCTCGTCGGCGCGCTCCCGTACGTCCTCGCCGGCAACGGCACCGTCGCCGTCCCCGTCAACGCGCTCTTCGAGTCGATGAGCGGTTTCACCACGACCGGGGCGACCGTCATGGGCGACATCTCCTTCGACACGCACTCCCGGGCCATCATGATGTGGCGACAGGAGACGCAGTGGCTCGGCGGCATGGGTATCGTCGTGCTCGCCGTCGCCATCCTCCCCAAACTCTCCGTCGGCGGCGCACAGCTCATGGACGCCGAAGCTCCGGGCCCCGGCATCGAGAAGCTCACGCCTCGCATCGCGGAGACCGCTCGCACGCTCTGGAAGCTCTACGCGGGCATCACTGCACTCGAGATCGTTCTGCTCTACGGGCTCCACCTCGCCGGTCTCGCGCCGAACGTCGACCTCTACAACGCGGTCGCGCACGGCCTCACGACCATGCCCACCGGCGGGTTCTCGCCGGAAGCCCGGAGCATCGAGGCGTTCTCCGCCGCCGTCCAGTGGCTCGTCGTCCCGTTCATGATCGCGGCCGGCGTCAACTTCGCGCTGTTCTGGCGGGTCGTCGCCGGCGACCCCGGCGCGCCCCGGCGCGACGCGGAGTTCCGGTTCTACCTCGGCGTCATCGGCACCGTCACCGCCGTCCTCGCCGCCCTCCTGTTCGTCGGCGCGGGGCTCGAAGGTCCCGGCGGCGACCTCCTCGCCGGCGACCTCCACGAGTCCGTCCGGCACGCCACGTTCCAGGCCGTCTCGATCGTCACCACCACGGGGTACGCCTCCACCGACTTCGACACGTGGAACGCCACCGCGCAGTACCTCCTCCTCTTCGCCATGTTCCTCGGCGGCTCCGCCGGCTCGACCGGTGGCTCGATCAAGATGGTGCGGTGGCTCGTCATCCTCAAATCCCTCCGCCGCGAGCTGTTCACCACCGTCCACCCCGAGGCCGTCCGGCCCGTCCGCCTCGGCGGCCGCGCCCTCGACGAGAGCGCGCTCCGCGGCATCTACGCTTTCACACTCCTCTACGTCGTCCTCTTCGCCGTCGGCGTCGCCGTCGTCGCGCTCGACACCTACCGCGCCGGCTACCCCATCGCCGCACTCGACGTGACCAGCGCCGTCGCCGCCACCATCGGCAACGTCGGCCCCGGATTCGGCGCGGTCGGTCCGATGAACAGCTACCTCGACTTTCCCGACACCTCCAAGCTGTTCATGGTGTTCCTCATGTGGATCGGCCGCCTCGAGATCATCCCCGTCCTCGTCCTGCTCACCCGGGCGTACTGGCGTAGCTAGCTCGGCGACGCCCCGTGTCGGAGATACCGGCACGAATAGCCACCGCAGTCAGCTATTCCGCCGGCCGCCGGAAACGGACGGTATGACCTCCGAGTTCCTGTCGTTCGACGACCTCCGGGCGGCGGTCGCCGAACGGTCGTTCGACCGGCCGCCCGCGTTCGTCGCCAACGCCCACATCACCGGGCTCGGCGTCGCGCGCGCGCTCGACGCCCACGACGTGCCGGTCGTCGCGCTCGACCGGAGCGGGCGCGGCGTCGCCCCGTACTCCGAGTCGGTCGCGCTCGCCGGTCAGGTGACGTACCCGCTCGACGACCCCGACGGCTTCCGCGCGGACCTGGCGGCGCTCGCCGTCGAGACCGGCCACGAGCCGGTCGCGTTCGGCTGCATGGACGAGTGGGTCCACGCGCTCGCCGACGCCGAACCCGACGGCGTCCGGCTGCCGTTCGCCGACCGCGACGTGGTCGACGCGGTGCTCGACAAGGGCCGGCTCTACGCCGCCGCCGACCGCCTCGGCGTCCCGTACCCCGAGACCCACCGGCTCTGGGAGACCGACCCCGAGGACGCCGCGGACGCGCTCGGCTTCCCGCTCGTCCTCAAGCCCGCGCGGAAGCGCGAGTTCGAGGAGGCGATGGGAACCAACGTCGTCGAGGTCGCGGACCGCGACGAGTACCGCCGCGTGCTCGCGGACGCCCGCGACGCCGACGTGCGCGTCATGGCCCAGGAGAAGGTCCCCGTCGAGCGCGGCGCGGACTGCTCGCTCGCCTCCTACGCCCCGCGCGACGGCCGCCCGCTCGGCGTCGTCGGGAACGCGACCGTCCGCTACCCGCCCGGCTACGGTACGTCCTGCGTCGTCGAGACCGCCGACCGACCCGCCCTCCGCGAGCGCGCGCTCGCACTGCTCGACGACGCCGGCTACCACGGCATCAGCGAGAGCGAGTTCGTCTACGACCGCGACCGCGACGGGTACGTCCTGCTCGACGTCAACACCCGGCCGTGGAAGTGGATCGGCCTGCCCGTCCAGGCTGGCGCGAACCTCCCGATGGCCGCGTACGCCGACGCCGTGCCCGACGCCACCTACGAACCCGGCCCGCTCCGCGACGCCACCTGGCTCTACCTCCGCGACTACCTCGCCGCGCTCGTCGGCGACGACCCCGTGCCGGACCGACTCACCGACGACCAGTGGCGCGCGCTCGCCGCCGGCACCCACGAGACCCGCGACGACCTCGCCACCGCCGTTTACGCGCCCTCCGACCCCGGCCCCACCCGCCGGCTCCTCCGCACCGAGTTCACGGCCACCGACTACTACTGCGCCTGCTGAAGTCGGCCCCTCACGGACCGCGTTCTGCGACCTCGGAGGCCGGCAACGCTCGCCGCTTCCGGTGACTCTCGGCAGGAATCCGGTGGCTCCCGGCCCGCTATAGCCGTCCGCACGCAACCCTCACGCGTGACCGACGACCGCATCCACCTCAACCTCTTCACGATGAACTCGGTCGAGCACGTCTCGCCCGGGATGTGGCGACGGGACGGCGACCAGTCCCACCGATACCGGGATCGCGAGTACTGGACCGAGATAGCGCGACTCGCCGAGCGCGGCGGGTTCGACGCCGTGTTCTTCGCCGACGTGCGCGGCGTCTACGACGTGTACGGCGACGGCCACGAGACGGCGATCCGCCGCGCCGTCCAGACGCCGTCGAACGACCCCGCGTACGTCGTCCCCGCGATGGCCGAGGTCACCGACCACGTCGGGTTCGCGGTGACGAAATCCACGTCGTACAACCACCCTTACCAGCTCGCCCGGGAGTTCTCCACGCTCGACCACGTCACCGACGGCCGGATCGCGTTCAACGTCGTCACCTCCTATCTCGAATCGGCCGCCGAGAACCTCGGGCTGGACGAGCGCGTGGCCCACGACGAGCGCTACGACCGCGCCGACGAGTTCATGGACGTGTGCTACCGGCTGTGGGAGGACTCCTGGGACGACGACGCGGTGGTCCGCGACCGGGACGCGGGCGAGTTCGCCGACCCCGGGAAGGTCTCCGGCATCGAGTTCGACGGCGAGTACTTCTCGGTGCCGGGGCCGCACGGCTGCGAACCGTCGCCCCAGCGCACGCCCGTGCTCTACCAGGCCGGCTCCTCGGACCGCGGCCGCGAGTTCGCCGCGACGCACGCCGAAGCCGTGTTCGTCAGCCAGCCGACCGAGGACGCCGTCGCGGACTACGTCGCCGACCTCCGCGAGCGCGCCGCCGACCACGGCCGCGACCCCGACGCCCTCGCGTTCTTCCCCGGCATCGTGCCCGTGGTCGCCGAGACCGAAGCCGACGCGGAAGCCAAGCACGAGCGCCTTCGCGAGACCGTCGACCCCGTGACGACGCTCGCGCTCCTCAGCGGCTTCATCGACGAGGACCTCTCCGACATCGATCCCGACCAGCCGGTCGAGCACGTCGAGACCGAGGCCATCCAGGGCGTCGTGAACGCGTTCACCCGCAACCAGCCCGACCGCGAGTGGACGGTCCGCGAGGTCGCCGAGTACGCCGGCCTCGGCACCACGTCGCCCGTGGTCGCCGGCACTCCGGAGCAGGTCGCGGACGTTCTCCAGCACTGGTTCGAGGACGTGGGCGTCGACGGCTTCAACGTCAAGGAGGTCACGCGCCCGGGGTCGCTCCGCGACTTCGTCGACCTCGTCGTGCCCGAACTCCGCGACCGCGACCTCGTCCGCGAGTCCTACGACGGCGACACCCTCCGCGAGAACCTGCTCGGCCGTCGCCGACTCGCGGACGACCACCCCGGCCGGCGCGACGCGTAGCTACGGCACGTCGTACCGCAGGAGCACGCCGTCGTCCAGCCGCGCCACGTCCCGCAGATCGAGGTCCGGGAACTCGTCGACGAACCCCTCGCCGTCCGCGAGCGTCGGCGCGTCCCGACCGCCGATCACCGTCGACCCGACGTACACCGCGAGTTCGTCCACCAGCCCGGCGTCGAACAGCGAGAAGAGGAGTTCGCCGCCCCCCTCGACCAGCAGGCGCTCGACGCCCCGCGATTCGAGCGCGTCGAGCGCCGCCGGGAGCGCGACCCGGTTCGCACCCGCTCCCATCACCTCCGCGCCCGCGTCCGCGAGCGCGTCCACGCGCTCGTCGGGCGCGACCTCCGCGACGAGCACGTACGTCGTCGCCTCGCCCGCCAACACGTCCGCGTCCGGCGGCGTCCGCGCCCGCGAGTCCGCGACCACGCGCGCAGGGTGGCCGGGCTTCCCGTCGGCTTCGCGCTCCGCGACGAGACCGGGGTCGTCCACGAGGAGCGACGGGTCGTCCGCCAGCACCGTCCCCACGCCCACCATCACCGCGTCGCTCTCCGCTCGAATCCGGTCGACGCGGGCGAAGTCCTCGGGTCCGCTTATCGCTATCTGCTCCCGCCGCCGCGACGACAGCTTCCCGTCCACGCTCGTCGCCGCGTTCACGCGTACGTGCATCGTTACGATTCCAACTCGCTTTCTCGTGGGTCGGCTCCCGGGAAACTGTTTTCGGTGATGAGATTCGGGTGGGGCCCCTTGGGACGGCGGCTGCTGGCACTAACCGCGCCGGGGCTTTCGAAGTCCCGCCCGACCGGCTGGTCGGTCGGCTGTTGCCGTCGGTTAGTCCGGCGGCTCTCGGCAGGGGACGCCCCGGCCGTGCTCGACGGGGTCGGTGGGCCGCCAGCTATAGCCCGCCGGAAATCCGGCCCCTGGCGGACTTCGAAAGGGCGAGGGCTTTCGGGCTCGGGTCAGTCGCGATAGTCCCAGCACTGACGACGGACCAGCCTTTCGACCATCTTCACGACGAAGGCTTTTACGTGAGTCCGCTCCAAGGTCCGACTGATGGAACTCGAAGACCATGCCGAGGATCTCGCCTCCGACCTCGGCGTCGACAAAGAGGAGGTTCGCAGCGACCTGGAGAACCTGCTGGAGTACAGCGTGCCGGTGGAGGAGGCGAAGCAGAGCCTCCGGCGGAAGTACGGCGGCGGGTCGGGCGACGGGGGTGGTCCGACGACCGCGGACATCGGCGACATCGACACGGACACGGGGAACGTGACGGTGACGGGCGTGGTGTTGACGGCGGGCGAGCGCTCGATCCAGTACCAGGGCGACACGCAGGTCATCCACGAGGGCGAGATCGCGGACGAGACGGGTCGCATCTCCTACACGGCGTGGGAGGATTTCGGGCTGTCGACGGGCGACACGGTGACGGTCGGGAACGCGTCGGTGCGCGAGTGGAACGGCCGACCCGAACTCAACTTCGGCGAGTCCTCGTCGGTGCAGTTCGAGGAGGAGCCCCTGGACGTGCCGTACGAGGTCGGCGGCGACGCGGCACTCGGCGACCTCGAGCCGGGCGACCGCGGCCGGAACGTCGAGGTGCAGGTGGTGGAGGTCGAGCGGAAGACCATCGACGGCCGCGACGGCGAGACGGAGATCCTGTCGGGCGTGATCGCGGACGAGACGGCGCGCATCCCGTTCACGGACTGGGACCCGCGACCGGAGATCGAGGCGGATGCGACGGTGCGCATCGAGAACGCGTACGTCCGCGAGTTCCGGGGCGTCCCCTCGGTGAACGTCTCGGAGTACTCGACGGTGCGCCGGCTCGACCGCGAGGTGGCGGCCGCGGGGCCGACGCGGATCACCGTCCGCGAGGCGGTGGAGAGCGGCGGCCGGTACGACGTGGAGGCGAGGGGCTTCGTCATCGCGGTGCGCGACGGCTCGGGGCTCATCCAGCGGTGTCCAGAGTGCGGGCGCGTCGTCGAGAAGGGCCAGTGCCGCACGCACGGCCAGGTCGAGAGCGAGGACGACCTCCGCGTGAAGGCCATCCTCGACGACGGCACCGGCACGGTGACCGCCATCCTCGACGACGGCCTGACGGAGCAGGTGTACGGCGGCGACATCGACGACGCGCGCGAGCAAGCCCGGGAGGCGATGGACCAGGAGGTCGTCGCGGACACCATCCGGGAGCGCGTCGTCGGCCGCGAGTACCGCGTGCGCGGCAACCTCTCGGTGGACGAGTACGGCGCGAACCTGAACGCGACCGACTTCGTGGCGAGCGACGACGACCCGGCGGAGCGCGCCGCCACCCTCCTCGGGGAGGTGGAGTCGTGAGCGACTCCGGCGCGGGCGCGGGCCGCCGCGAGGTCGCGTGGCGGCTGTTCGCCGCGGAGTACGACGACGCGTGGTACAGCTACTCGCAGAGCGACGAGGAGCGCGCGCCGAACTACGTGGTGACGCCGACGGGAGCCAGGGTCAACCGGCTGTTCGTCGTGGGCGTGCTCACGGAGGTCGAGCCGGTGTCGGACGAGGTGCTCCGCGCCCGAGTCGTGGACCCGACGGGGCCGTTCGTCATCTATGCGGGGCAGTACCAGCCGGAGCCGCTGGCGTTCCTGGAGCGCGCGGAGCCGCCGATGTTCGTCGCGGTGACGGGCAAGGCGCGCACGTTCCAGCCCGAGGACGCCGACGTGGTGTACACGTCGGTCCGCCCGGAGACCGTGAGCGAGGTGGACGCGGAGACGCGCGACCGGTGGGTGGTGGCGACCGCGGAGCAGACGCTCGACCGCGTGAGCCACTTCGCGGACGCGCTCGACCGCGTGGAGCGCGGCGACGACCTCGAGGACGCGCTGCTCGCGGACGGCGTCGACATCGGGCAGGCGGCGGGCATCCCGCGCGCCATCGAGCAGTACGGCACGACGCCCGCGTACCTCGACGCGCTGCGGGAGACGGCGCTCGACGCCGTGCGGCTCGTGGCGGGCGAGAGCGACGAGGTGGCGGCGCTCGACCTCGCGCCCGACGAGGGCGGCGACGTGGACCTCGACGCGACCTTCTCCATCGGCGCGGACGGCGTCTCCGTCGTCTCCGACGAGGGCGGCGGCACGATGGAGCCGACGGGTGACGCGACGAGCGAGTCGCCCGCGACCGGCGAGACGGTCGCCGACGGAACCGGCGACGATGACGAGGGCGACGCCGAGGACGAGACCGCCGACCAGTCCGAGATCACCGACGCGGCGGACGCCGCGGCGGCGGAGGCCGAGGCCGACGCCGAGGACGCCGAGCCGGAGCCGACGGTCGAACCCGAACGCGAACTCGGCGACGAGGAGGGGGCCGAACCGGCGGCCGACGCCGAACTCGGGACCGGCGGCGCGGGCGACGAGATGTACGAGATGGACGAGGAGGAGCGCCAGCGCGTCGAGGAGGAACACGGCCTGGAGTTCTCGACCGGCACCGAGGTCGAGAGCCCGGACGAGACCCCCGAGTCGGGCGGCGCGGCGGACGCCGACCCCGACGTCGCCGAGGACGCCGAGCCTGGGGAGGGCGACGTCGAGGTGACGGAGGAGGCGGTCGAGGCCGAGGACGCCGAGCCGCCCGCGGACGAGGACCAGGCGGACGCGCTCGAAGGAGCTGGGGACGACGAGCCGGTGGCCGACACCGGCGGCGACGCCGCAGTCGAGGAGACCGCCAGCGACGAGGAACTCGAGGCGGCCATCGACGAGGCGGGACCGCAGGACGAGGCCGACGAGAGTGACGACGAGGAAGCCGCGGCGGCCGAGGCGGACGGCGACGAGGAGATGGCAGCGACCGGAGAGCCGGCCGACCTCGACGCCGACGAACTGGAGGACGCGGTCGTCGAGTCCATGCAGGATCTCGACGACGGCGACGGGGCCGAGGTGGACGAACTCGTCGCCACCGTCGTCGAGGAGTACGGCGTCGCGGAGGACGAGGTGCGGGGCGCGATCCAGGACGCGCTGATGGCGGGTCGGTGCTTCGAACCGGACGACGCGCACGTCAAGCCCATCTGATGACGCGCGTCGAGCCGGTGCCGGGGGAGCCGGCGGCCGTCGCGGACCTCGACGGCGACCGCGCGCTCGTGATCGCGGACTACCACGCCGGCGTCGAGGTGGCGCTCCGCTACCGCGCGGGCGTCGAGGTGCGGAGCCGCGCGGACGACCGCCGCGAGCGCGTACTCGGGCTCGTCGGGGAGACCGACGCGGACCGCGTCGTCTTCCTCGGCGACCTCGCGCACGACATCGGCGAGCCCGGGAAGGAGGAGCGCGCGGAGATCGAGGACCTGCTCGACGCACTCGACGTGCCGGTGACGCTCGTGAAGGGCAACCACGACGGCGTCGCGGAGGACATCGTCGACGTGGACGTGACGGACCCGCACGGCGTCCGCATCGACGGCGTCGGGTTCACGCACGGTCACACCTGGCCCGGCCGCGAGGTGCTCGCCGCGGACGTGGTGTGCGTCGGCCACGAGCACCCGCAGGTCCGCCTGGAGGACGACGTCGGCGGCAGCCGCGTGGAGCGCGCGTGGCTCCGGGGGCCGATGGCTCCCGAGCCGTTCGAGGCGCACTACGGGGAGTCGCTCGGGATCGACGCCGACCTCGTGGTGTTCCCCGCGTTCAACGAGATATCGGGCGGGACGTGGGTGAACGTCGACGGCCAGGAGTTCCTCGCGCCGTTCCTCCCGGACGCGCTCCCCGACGGCCAGGCGTTCCTCCTCGACGGCACCCGGCTCGGTCGGTACCGGGACGTGTGACACGCCCCCTGAAGATTTATAATCGCGGCCTGACAGGGTATGGGGTATGCGCGAGGCGTACGTCAGGCTCGTGTGTCCGGAGTGCTCGAAGTCGTGGGAGGACAATCCGTCGGAGCTGCCGGCGGCGGACGAGTCCTTCGACTGCCCGGAGTGCAGTGAGACGCGGCGGACGGCGGAGTTCATGCGGACGGACCGCGACCTGGAGAACCTCAAGTCGCTGGGTTAGTCGCCGGCGGCGGAGCGCGCGCCGCAGGCGTCACACTGGATGAGGAGCGCGCCCTGCTCGCGTTCGAGGTGGGTGTCGGGGAGGCCGCACTCGGGGCAGAGCACGTACTCCTCGACGTACTCGTCGATGACGGCGGCGACGCGGTCGTGGCGGAACGAGCCGGTGAGGCGCGCACGGCCGCGCTCGTCTATCTGCGCGGCCGTGCCGAGTTCGTTCTGGAGGAACTTCAGGACGTGGCTCTCGTCGCGGTCGAGGCGGTCGAGGGTGGCCTGGAAGTTCTCGTAGACGGTGACGTTGCCTTCCGTGCGGACGTCGGAATCGGGCACGTCGAACCGGCTCGTCTCGGCCCGGATGTCCGGGGTCTCGTCGAGCGCCCGGTCGAGCTGGTCGTCGTACTCCATACGTGGGGTGAGTGAAGCGAGCGCCAAAAGCTTTTCAGACCCACTCGAACCCGAGAATCCTGTGAACGCGTGTCAGACGGTGTGTTAACGGCACTCAAGATAATAATAAGACCCTGCGACCGTTAGGGGCGAGTGGTTATGAAAAAGCAGGAACTCATCCACCTTCACGGCCTGCTTGCGGAGGTAGGAAC
>CAZYYH010000056.1:0-10039 GCA_964651725.1 uncultured Halobacteriales archaeon
CGTCGACGTGCAGGGAGCGCGTCTGCGGCGCGAACGGCGCGTCCCGGACCTCGGTCGGCGCTGGCTCCGGTGCGGTCCCGGACTCGCGGCTGGCGTCTCCCGTGTCGCCGCCGTAGGTCATGGCGACGACGCGGCCGTCGAGGTCGAGCACCGGCGAGCCGCTGTTGCCCTGCAGCCCCGGCACCGTCGAGACGACGGTGTCGTCGGTCGCCGACACCACCGCGCCGAGCGAGACGACCCAGTAGCCGAAGCTGGCGGGGTGCCCGACCTGCACGAGCGGCAGGTCGCGCTCGACGGCGTCGGTGGTGCCCACCGGGAGCGGCCGGCCGGCGTAGTCGGTGCGGAGCAGCGCCACGTCCGGCTGCTCGCTCGCGACGCGGTCCACGAGTTCGAGGTCGAACCGCTGGCCGTCGAGCGACCAGCCCTGCATCGACGTCGCGTCGGCGACGTTGTGGCTGTTCGTCACGACGAGGCCGTCGTCCACGAACCAGCCGGTCGCCTCGCCGGTGCTCCCGTTCGCGTTCTCCACGAAGAGCATCATCACGCCGTCGCGGGCGGCCGTGCCGACCGCCCGCGCGCGCTCGACCACGCTCTCGTCGAACGGCGACGGCCCGTCCGAGCCGTCGTCCAGCCCGTCGAGTTCGTCCTGGAGCGACGCGACGCGCGCGGTCGCCGCTTCGAGTTCACCCTGGAGTTCGCTCGCGTACTCTCGGGTCGTTTCGAGTTCGGATTCGACGGTCGCGAGCTGCTCGCACGAGTCGGCCTGCGTGCCGACGACCGGGTGCGCGCTCGCCCCGAGGAGCGCCGCCGCACCCGCCGCGGTGACGTACTGTCGCCGGGTCAGTGGGGGAGGCATGGTTGCGGCATACCTTCCATCCGCTTATCTCTTGCTATCGGGCGAGTCAGAGCGTTTACAGGGCGTTCGCTCCTCGTACTCGCCGACGAGGCGGAGCCGTGTGGAATCGAGATGGCTGACGGTACCGACTGCGAGCGCTCGCGCTACACCAGCGTCCTCTGCACTCTGAGCGGTCACAGTGTGGACGACGCCCGAGAACGCGAGTTCGAGCGGTTGCACTGCCGCACTCCCGCTACCGTACTCGCTCGTCTTCCCGCCGACCGTTCGCGCGTCGAGCAGCCGACGCGGCTACGGCCGACCGACCAACCGGCGGAGCTGCTCCTGGTGGACTAACCGTCGGCGCTACTGCTGGCGGGCCATCCGCCGGGGTGGGACTGAAAGGGGCTGGCGCGCTCGGGGAAGACGGCTGACGCAAGCACCGCAAGGAGCGAGCAACGCGAGCGACCGAGGAGCGCAGCGAAGCCCTCGATCCGAGCGCGCCAGGGGCTTTCGAAGGGGGAAGCGGTCGAGTCGTAGTCGGGGAGCACGCCAGGAGCGTTCGGAAACACTGCAGGCGCAACCGACGACGCAGCGAGAGAAGCAACGGTGTACGACGAACGGGGCGTTCTACCAGCCTTGCAACGTGGGGAAGTGAACGGACGGGCCGCCGAAACGGAGGCCGGTCAATATCCGGTGCCTACTGATAAACCACTTGAAGATTACATTCTGTTACAAATTAATACAAAAAATTACACTTATACGATTTATAGGGGTGTTCCGACAGCCGCGCGCCCGCTCAGTCGCCGACCGCGTCCTCGACGATCTCGATCTCCTCGTCCGTCAGCCCGTAGAGTTCGTAGACGATCTCGTCGATGAGCCGGTCGGTGCGCTCGACCTTCGCGTCGAGTTCGTCCGCGCGCTCCCGGGTTTCGCGGTAGCTATCGAGGCCATCGCGCACGTCGTCCACGACCGGGAGCGTGAGCGCGCGCAGGCGGTCCACGAGCGAGTTCGTCTTCGTCGCGGTCTCGCGGAAGCCCGCGAACCCTCCGGCTTCGTCCACGGCCACCGGCACGAACGCCTCGATGAGGTCGGCTTCGGTTTCGGTGAGGTCCGTGATGCGGAGGGCAGGCAGGGGTTCTGTTTCGGTGTAGCCCCACTGGTCCGTTTCGTGTTCGGTCTCATCAGGCTTGTAACGTGCCGTGAGTCGGATTTCGACCGTGTTCCTGGACTCACGGTTGACGGTCGCTTCGCCGACGCGCAGGTTCGGCTTCTGCTCCGTTGTTTGTTGGAGGATGGAATCCGCCGAGCCTTCCGATGGCTGCGTGAGGCCGACTTCGGCCAGGGTCTCGCCGTCGCGGTAGGAGCCGAGGTGGTCGAGGAGGGACTGATTTAGCTTCCGGTGGTTAGCGATGTAATCGATGATCTCATGCACTTTCTGGGAGAGTTCTGTAGTATCTACGGATGGAACGGGAAACTCAGACAAGTGGACTGTCCGATACTCAAGATAGCCTCCACGGACGCTAGATAGCTTCTTTTCTGCCCAGAACTCACCAATTGATGAGTTGAGAATGCCTACCAAATCATAGTCCTCAACGGGGATTATGAAGCATTTATTGTTGGTGTACCTTCCATTAAGGTCGAGACTAAACCTAGGGCCATCAGAGATTTCGGGGTAAACAATCTTTGCAGACTCAAACTTATCGTAGTAGTCGCATGGCCGAAGCTCCCACCAGCATTCCCCTCTATCGTATCTCGACTTAGCGTCCTCTTTGAAATCCTCAAGATGGTCCGCCACTCCTGGGTACTCGTTTTTGAACCACTCCCATGCGCTTTCTTCGGACTCTTGACCGGACTGAATCTTTGACCAGCCTGATGGGACTCTAATTAGATACTGGTTCGAGAATCCTACGAGATACCGCATTGCGTCGTCCCCTCTCATCATTGGGAAAATGAAGCGTTCAGAATCTGGGTCTTGATTTAGAATCTCCTCGCGTGCCGTTTCGCCTATTATGAATGCCTCGTTTAACCCAGTTTTTACTCCCCAGTAGATGTCTTCACCAATATAATCCTCTAATCCCCCTCCGACGGAACTGATTTTGTTAAAAGCCTCTATCTCCTGAGGATTTGCCAGAGACCAGGAAGTTTGACTTAAGAGACTCTGATTAATCTGCGCGCATTTCTCTGTGATTGCTCTTGAAAGATCTGAGAAGGTAAGCGAATCTATCTCAGTAGTTGTCACAGTCTGGGTGGACCCAGGGCTTCCCTTTTCAAGCAAGATTATCATTGGATAGGCAGAGACTGACTGGCCAAATACGGGCAAGTCATGGAAGTCACACAGGACCTTCAATTGGGTGTTTTCAGTCAAAAACTCTCGTAGTGGCCGACCATACTCTGCTCGCGTAAATTTGTTTGAGACAATGAACCCCAGATTGCCGTCCTCGCTGAGGAGTTCGTACCCGCGCTCCATGAAGTAAGCGTACAAGTCCGCCGAAGAAGCGTAAACGTCGAAGTTCTGCGAAAGCAGGCTCTTGAGTTCATGGAGTTGTTCCTGACGCACGTATGGCGGATTCCCGACCACAGCATCAAAACCAGCGTCCTCACGGTTCTCCCCTTCGTCACTGAAGAACACTTCCGGGAACTCTAGCTCCCAGTGGAAGAACGTCTCCTCGCTGGCCGTCACCTGCGCGGACCGGAACCAGTCCTGTTCCCGAATCTCGGCCCACTCGCTCTCGTCCTCGATAGCCTGCGCCATCTTCTCGTAGGACCCGTCCGGCACGTCCAGGCCGAACCGCTCCGCCGTGTGGACGTTCGCAAGCTCGAATAGGCGCTGGTACAAGGGGTCCGACCGGATCTCGTCGTAGAGCTCCTCCATCGACTTGATGTCGGCGAGATCCTCGTTGTCGATGGCGAGCAGGTCCTGCATCAACTCCATCACGTGCTCTAGGGTTCGTTCCCGCACTCGCGCGAACGCCTGCGAGAGCGTGAGCTGCCCGTCGTCGTCCCCGGCGTCGTCGGAGAGGACCTCGGTGATATCGGAGCCGACGAGCGAGTTTCCGGTCTTCACGTGGTGGTCGAGGAACGCGAGCGGCGAGTCGGCGGCGAGCGTCTCCAGCCACATGGAGAGCTTGGCGAGTTCGACCGCCATGCCGTTCACGTCCACGCCGTAGATGCACTCCTTGGCGACCTCGCGGCGGAGGTCCTGCTCGTCGTATCCCTGGATCTCCTGCTCGCGCACCACCGCCATCACGCGCTCGGTGAGGTAGCCCGTCGCCTTCGTGAGGAAGTGGCCGCTGCCCATCGCGGGGTCGAGCACCTTCAGGTCGAGCACGCGCTGCCAGAACCGCCGGAAGTACTCGCGGTCGCTCGGCTCCAGGCCGTCCGCGCGGAGGTCGTCGTCGATCTCGGCGAGCAGCGGGTCGATGGTCTCCTCGACGATGTACGTCACGACGTAGTCGGGCGTGTAGTACGCACCCGTCGCCTTGCGCTCGCCGTCGTCGTTCACGACGTAGAGTTCGCCCGGATCGACCGTCTCGACGGCATCGGCGACTGTCACCTCCGTCGCCGGCTCCCACACCTGGCCGCCGTTCTCCGCGACGGCGGCGTACTCCTCGGGCGCGATGCGGAACTCGTGCTCCAGCAGCCCCTCGTAGATGGAGCCGAGGTGGCGGGTGTCGAGGTCCGCGTAATCCGCGAGCACGAACGAGCCGTCGTCGGACTCGGTGGTGCCGAGCCGGTACACCACCTCCGCGACGTACCGGTCGGCCACGTCGTACTCGGCGAGGAACTCGTGGCGGTCGTCGTCGAACAGCCCGCCGTTGTACGGTGGGATGCCGAGTTCGTCGTCACCCGAGTCCACGAGTCGAAACAGGTCCTGTAGCCGACTCCACTTCGACGTGGACCGCTCGCTGAAATCGTCGAAGCTGCCACCCGACTCGATCTCTTCGTGTACGTCGAGCCGAAGCTCGTCGAGGCTGAAGTCGCGTCTGAACTCGTCCACCGCGTCCGGCTTCTCCGGGTGGATGAGGTCCCGCGACTCCGCGTACAGCACGAACATCAGCCGGTAGAGCAGGACCAGCGACTGCTCTTTCAACTCGTCGAGCGCGGCGGCATCGTCCGGGTCGATGTCGAGGTCGTTCGTCTCCACGAACCCCTCGCCGAGCAACCGCAGGGCCGTGAACACGTTGTCCTGCAGGTCCGCCCCGAGTTCCTGGGCCGCGGTCTCGCTCTCCGACCACACCGTGTCGAGGAACGTCGCACCCGCCGTCTCGCGGAACGCCGCCGGCCGGAAGAAGACGTAGAAGTACTTGAACGCCTCCAGGTCGCCCGTCTCCAGGAGTTCCGGCAGGTCGATCTCGTAGTACGTCTCCGTCGCGTAGTCCTTCGTCCCGTAAAGTCGCCACTTCCGGCCGTCGGTGAGCACGCCCCACTCGACGGCCTCCGGCGTCTTCTCCAGGTAGTACTTGATCTGGTGGGACGCGTCGCGGTACGACCGCTGCTCGCTGAACCGTGCGGTGAAGTCCGCGTTCCACTGCTTCGCCTCCAGCACCGCGGACGACAGCGCGAACGTCGCCTCGCGCCGCTCGTCGCTCTTCTCGATGGACGCTTCGTGGCGCGTCTCGCGCGACTCGAACAGTAGCCGGTCGGTGTGGCCGCCACCGTCCGGCAGCGTCGTCTCGTGCAGCGTCTCGAATCCGAGCACGTCCAGCACCTCGTCAATCCACTTGTCCAGCAGGTCGTCCTCGTTGTACGACGCCACGAGGTCGCCCTCTTCCATCCACCGCTCCCGGAGCGCGTCGAACGCAACCTGTGCCTCGTCGTCGCAGTCCCACGCGTCGAGGTCAGCGACGCGGTTGTCGAGGTAGTAGCCGGAGAAGAGATTCGAGTTGAGGTAGGGATCCTGGGAGAGCGTCGCCTGGCTCATGGCTGGTGTCTCCAAGGAGTGATGCCAACTGGTATGAATGTATGGTATGCTCGATGGACGCGACTCGCCCCCTCGTTCTCAACCCCGCTACGACACGATTTCGGTCTCTTCCTCGCTCTCCGGCTCCTCGAACTCGGTCGTACACCAGGGACAGAAGCTCAGGTCGTCGTCGAGCGGCTTCCCGCACTGCGGGCAGGGGGTGCCTTCGGCTTCGTCGCCCGGGCCGGGAGTCCGCTGTCGCGCGCCGGTGAGGTAGGCGTCGACGATGTTGAGCGCGCGGACGACGAGGAGGGGTGCGACGGTGGAGAGCGGGAGGCTCTCGCTGGCGGTGAGGATGCCGTCGAGGCCGTTCTGTTCGAGTGTGGCGAAGGTGTCCGCGGGGATGACGAGCCACGCGGTCGCCATGGCGAGTGCGAACCAGACGAGCGCGCGGAGCCACGCGCGGAGGTAGATATGGCCGAGGCCGGGGTAGAGGAACGCGAACGCGGCCGCGATCCACGGTCGGAAGCGCTGGGTGGGCACTATCGCGGGGGTTGCGGACCCGCAGTGGTTAATCTTGCGGACCGGGCGCGTCGTACGGTCGCGCCTGGCCGGTCCGATTCGTTCGGCTCGGCTGATCGCCGCCGACCGAGCAGCCCGCCACTCGGATGTGAGTCCGATGTGAGTCCAACAGGGAAATACTTATATAGAAAGGGGTAGAGAACTCACATGATGGCGCGAGAGATCCGGATCACGGTAGACGACGACGAGGTTTTCGAGCGGATGAAACGCCGGAAACAGGACCTCGACCTGTCCTGGGAGGAGGTGCTCCACCGGGGTCTGCGCCCGGAGCAGTCGGGCGGTTCCGGCCACGAGCACGGTCCCGGCCCTGCCCCGAACCCCGATCCGAACCCCGCCCACGACCCTGGGTCGCACCGCGGCCACCGCTCGCACGCGGACCACCACCACGGCGAGCACGACCGCTGGGACTCGTTCGCGGAGAACCTCGAATCCCAGATACAGAACAAGGTGTACGACACGCTCCAGTCGTCGTTCGGCGCGGCCGGCATCGACGTGCCCGACCACCCCGGCCTCGACGAGGAGATGGGCGAACTGGAGAGCGCGGAGGACGCGACGCTCGTCTTCGACTTCCTCGACGACCGCCGCGAGTATCGCGTCCCGCTCCGCGTCAACCTCCGCACCGGCCGCGACGGCGTCGAGGTCGAGGTAGTCGCCGTGCGCCAGGGCAAGAGCGTCCGCGACACGAACCGCTTCGACGGCGGCGCGCGCAAGCAGGTGAACGCCCGACTCGCCGGCGGCGACGCGGCCGACCTCCGGTTTGCGGACGGCGCGGAGTCCTACGCCGTCCGCCCCGTGCTCTCCTGGGGCCGCGACGAGACCGGCGACCCGACCGTGACCGACGTGCGGATCGACGAGGTGCTCCTCGATGACGGCCGATAGCCCGCGCGACCTCGCCGCGGTGTTCGACCTCCTCAGCGACGAGACGCGGCTCGCCATCGTGCGCGCGCTCGCCGAGAGCCGGTGCGACGACCCCGGCCGGCCCGCGCTCACGTTCTCCGAACTCCGCGAGCGCGTCGGCGCGCGCGACGCCGGTCGGTTCAACTACCACCTCGGGAAGCTCCGGGGCGTCCTCGTGGAGAAGACCGACGCCGGCTACCGACTCACGCCGCGCGGCGTCACCGCGGGCACGCTCCTTCTCGACACCACGCCGCTCGCCGTCGAACCCGCGTGATCTGCCGGCCGCTACAGCTCGATGGCCATCATCACCTCGTCGACGAACGAGCCGCCGATCTCGTAGTGGTTCTCGCGGACGGCCTCGACCCGCCAGCCGTGGGCTTCGAGGAAGCCGATGGCGACCCGGTTGGTCGCTGGGAGGCTCTGGTAGACCCGGCGGCGGCCGTCCGCGGCCGCCCATTCGAGCGCGCGCTCCACGAGCGCGCCGCCGACGCCCATCCGCCGGTACGGCCCGACGACGCCGACGGTCAGTTCGGCGGTGTGGCTCAGCTTCTCGACCTCGGGCACCGTGAGGTGTGCCCACCCGACGATGGCGTCCCGCGGGTCGAACTCGTCCTCGGACCCCGCCGCGCTCGACTGCTCCGGGGCGCGGTCCGCCTCGCGGTCGACGGTCGCCACGAAGAACGTCCGGCTGCTGGCGGACGTGTGCCGCTCGACCGTCTCCTCGTAGGCGACCTGTTCGGCGACGCTCTCCGCGACGACGTACGTCCGCTCGTCCGTCACCTCGCGCATCACGGCGACGACGCCCGAGAGGTCCGACTGTCTGGCCGGCCGCACGACGACCTCGGGCGCGCCGGGCACGCGCTCCGCGCCGGCCGCCGCGGCGCGCGTGAGGTAGAGGGCGTCGTCGTCCTCCTCGACGTACCCCTGCCGTCGGAGGACTTCGAGGTGGTACGTGAACGCCTCCTCGCCGAGGTCGATATCGTCGCGGACCGCGTCCGGCTTCGCGCCGCCGTGGCGCGCGACGTACGAGTAGATCCGCTCCTGCGTCTCGTCGTCGAAGTCGGGGCGTTCGGACGCGCTCGACGGGTCGGCTCCGGCCGTCTCGGCCGCGCCCTCGTGGGTTCGCCGCCCCTGCCGGTTCCGTGGTTCGCCGCGGCCCCGGCGGTCGTCCCGCCGTCGCGCCCGCTCGGGGGTGGGCGGTCCCCGTGCGTACCGCGCGTCCCGGCCCCGGGCGTCCGGGGCGGGCGAGCGGGGCGGCTGCCGTGGCTCCGGGTCGGCGCGCTGCGGGGGCGGCTCGCCGTCGCGCTCCGGCCGCCGGAACCGGTCGCGTCCGGGGCCCGGACGCTGGCCGGGCGCGTCCCGGGCTCCGTCGTCCAGCCCCCGCTCGTACCGTCGGAGGCGACGTTCGGACCGTGCGGTCTCGTCGGGGTCCCGGGTTCGTTGCACGTCTCTATCGGGGTCGTCTCCATGGGGGTGGTGCACACGTATCCTTACCGCGCGCCCCAGGTTAGGGGTTTTGCCGACCGGTAGCCTGCCGCACACGTGGCGTCCTCGGCTACTGGAGCGACTCGACGAGCCGCGCGAGCGTCGCCAGGTCGTACTGGCCGGGCGCGGTCGCGTCGGCAGAATCGACGGGCGCGTAGCCGATGCGGGAGCCGTAGAGCGGCGCGACCACCCGCGAGTGCCGGCCCGGCTCGCCCATCGCCATCGTCGCCACCTGCCGGCCGGCCGCCGCGAACTCGTGCGTGACGGCGAGCAGGTCGAGCACGTCGCCCCGCGACGCCGCGGTGACGGCGAGCTTCCCCACGTCGCCCCTGTCCGCGGCGGCGTCGAGGAGTTCCCGGAGGTTCCCGGGCGCCGGCGTCCCGTCGAAGTCGTGGACGGAGACGACGACCGCGGTCCCGTGGTCGCGCGCCGCGTCCACGACGCGCCGGCCGTCGCCGCCGACGAGCGCCGCGAGTTCCACGTCCACCGCCTCGACCCCGTCGAGGCGCACGGCCGCCGCGAGGTCGTCGAGCCGGGCGTCGTCGTCGAGCGCGTCGCCACCCTCGCTCGCCACGCGGTTCGTGGCGATCACGGGGAGATCGCCGTCGTAGCTCCGGAGGTCGGCGAGCGGCTCCGTCGCGCGGTCCATCCGGAACTCGACGGCGTCCGCGTGCTCGCGCGCCCGCGGCTCGACGCCGAGGTCCGGGGTCGCCGCCGCGATGACGAACGACGTGAACTCCATATCTCACACTCCCACCGGGGGCCTAAATCGGTTACGCCGCCGGGGTCCGGGTGGCGCGCGCTGGGGTCGTGTCGGCGGAGAATCAGGCCGGGATGCCGTCCTCGGCTTCGAGGAGTTCGTGGTAGCGGTTGCGGATGGTGACCTCGGAGATGTCCGCCACGGCGCTGACCTCTGCCTGCGTCGTCTTCTCGTTCGTGAGGAGCGCGGCGGCGTAGACGGCGGCCGCGGCGAGGCCCACCGGGCTCTTCCCGGAGTGGACGCCCTTGTCCTTCGCGGTGCGGAGGAGTTCGCGCGCGCGGTGCTCGGCCTCGTCGGAGAGCCCGAGGTCGGACGCGAACCGCGGGACGTAACTCTCGGGGTCCGCGGGCTTGACCTCCAGCCCGAGTTCGCGGACGACGTAGCGGTAGGTGCGCGCGACCTCGCTCTTCTCGACGCGGCTGACCTCCGCGATCTCGTCGAGGCTCCGGGGGACGCCCGCCTGGCGCGCGGCCGCGTACACGCAGGACGTGGAGACGCCCTCGATGGAGCGACCCGGCAGCAGGTCCTCGTTCAGGGCGCGGCGGTAGATGACGGAGGCGGTCTCGCGGACGTTGTCCGG
>CAZYYH010000057.1:0-10016 GCA_964651725.1 uncultured Halobacteriales archaeon
GGGGTGAGGAAGCCGCCGCGCTCTACGAGGCGATGCGCGTCGGCGCGAGCGGCAGTGCCGTCCTCGGCACCGTCCACGGCGACGGCCCCGAAGCCGCCCGCGAGCGCGTCGTCGCCGACCTCGGCGTTCCCGAGTCGTCGTTCGCGGCGACCGACTTCGTCGTCACGCTCGCGCCCGTGGACGCTCCGGACGGCCGCCGTCGGCGCGTCGTCTCCATCGCGGAGGTCGAGCGGTCCGGCGACGGCACCGCGTTCGGCCTGCTCTACGAGTACGGCGACGACCTCGCCGCGACCGGACGGATCGACCGCGGGAACAGCGCGCTCGCCGCGTCGCTCGCCGGCCCCGGCGAGTCGTACGCCGACGTGCGGGACGCGCTCGCCGACCGCGCCGCACTGCTCTCGGACCTCGCGGCGTCCGGCCGGACGACTCCCGACGAGGTGACCGACGCCGCGCCGCGGGAGCGCCGGTCGTGACGCCGATCCTCCGCGCGCTCGCGGCCACGTCGCCGGTGGCGGGCGACCGGGACGCCGACCTCGACCGCGCGCTCGGGTTCCTCGACGCGGACGCCGACAGCGCGCTCGTCGTCGAGGCCACGTACGGGACGCTCGCGCTCTCCGCGGCGGCCGCGCTCGCCGCACTCGCGCTCTCTCGCGGGCTGGTCGGCCGCGCCCTGGCAGGCGCGCTCGTCGCGGTGGGTGCGGCCGGCGCGTACGCCGTCTACCGCGCACCTCGGTGGCTCGCCACCGCGCGGCGCGTCCGCGCGCTCGGCGACGCACCCGCGCTCGTCGCCCGCGCCGCGCTTCGGATGCAGGTGTCGCCTGCACCCGAGGAGGCCGCCGCCTTCGCCGCGCAGGGTGATCGCCCTCTCTCGGCGAGCCTCCGCGAGCACGTCCGACGAGCACGCGGCACTCCCGATTCGGGCTGGGCGGGGTTCGCGCGCGAGTGGCGGGACTGGAACCCGCACCTCCGCCGCGCCGTGTCGCTGCTCGGGGCGGCCGCGGACGCGCCGCCCGGCGACCGCGAGCGCACCCTCGACCGGGCGCTCAGCGTGGTGCTCGACGGCACCCGCGACCGCGCCGCCGAGTTCGCGTCGTCGCTCCAGGGTCCGGCGACCGCGGTGTACGCCTTCGGCGTCGTGCTCCCGCTCGCGCTCGTCGGCGTCCTGCCGGCGGCGAGCGTGGCCGGGGTTCCGGTCTCCGTCACGGCGGTCGCGGTCGTCTTCGACGCCGCGCTCCCCGCCGCGCTCGTCGGGGCGAGCGCGCACCTGCTCGCGCGCCGCCCCGCCGCGTTCCCGCCCGTCGCGGTCCCGCGCGACCACCCCGAGATCCCGGACCGCGCGTGGCCGATGCTCCTCGTCGGCGCGGCGGCCGCGGCAGTCGCGTGGACCGGCGCGACCGTCCTCGCCCCGCCCTGGGCGCGATGGGTGAGCGCGCCGGGTGCAGGCGTTGGGGCCGCCCTCGTCTGGTGGGCGCGCCCGGTCCTCGCCGTGCGCGATGACGTGCGCGCGGTCGAGGCCGGACTCGCGGACGCGCTCGCGCTCGCCGGCCAGCGCCTCCGCGACGGCGAACCGCCGGAGGCCGCGGTCGCACACGTTGCGAACGCGCTCGACGGCGCGACCGGCGAGACGTTCGGGGACGCCGCCCGCGTCCAGCGCCAGCTCCGGCTCGGCACCCGTCAGGCGTTCCTCGGCGAGTACGGCGCGCTCCGGTGGCTGCCGAGTCCGCGCGTCCGCGCCGCCGTCGAGCTGTTCGCGCGCGCCGCCCGCGAGGGCGACCGCGGCGGCCGCGTGCTGGTGGAACTCGCCGACCACCTCGACGAACTCCGGGCGGTCGAGCGCGACGCCCGCCGGTCGCTCTCCCGGGTGACGGGCACGCTCCGCTCCACCGCGACGCTGTTCGCGCCGCTGATCGCGGGCGTCACCGTCACGCTCGCCGCGCGCGTCGGCCGGCTGGAGGTGACCGGAGCCAGCGCGCTCCCGGCGGGCGCGCTCGGCCTCGCCGTCGGCGGCTACGTGTGCTGGCTCGCGGTGCTCCTCCCGGCGCTCGCGGTCGGGCTGGAGCGCGGCCTCGACCGCGCCGCGGTCGCGCACGAGACGGGCGTCGCGCTCGCGTCCGCGAGCGTCGTCTACCCGACCGCGGCCGTCGCCGCCGGCCTGCTGGTGTAACTTTAAGTACGAGAACGGGACGAAACCGGCCCATGCTCGACACGCCAGTCGACGCGACCTACGTCTGGCTCGGACTCGCCGTCGCCAGCGCCGCCGCCCTCGGTCTCGCGCTCCGACTGCCCGCCGCACCCGCGCCCGACGCAGCCGGCGTCGCCGACACCGTGGACGCCGCCGCGGCCAGCACGCACGGGTCGACCGGCGCGCACCCGGTCGCCGCCGACGCGGTGAAGGTCCGGCCGCGTCGCGTCTCCCTCCGCTCCGACATCGGCGTCGCCCGCGCCACGTTCGCGTACGGCCCCGTGACGCCCACCGGCGACGGTCGACTCGACGCCCTGCTCCACGGCACGCCGCCCGGGGAGGCGTTCGACTCCCCCGGTGCGCTCTGCCACGCCGCCGAACGCGCCCGCGACGCGCCGTCAACTTGGCGACCGGTCGACGACCGCGTGCTCGTCCGCCACGTCACCTGGGAGGGATGCGATGTCACGCTCGTCGGCGCGTAGGGCGCAGGTCGAGCCGCTCGCCGCACTCGCCGCCGTCCTCGTGCTCGGCGTCGCGCTCGGCGCGTACGTCGGCGCGCTCGACGCCGCGCTCCCCGACCCGACCGACCGGAACCGGGCGGAACCCGCGCTCCGCCGGGCTACCGACGCGCTCCGGCCGGACGGCGTCGCCAGGCCCGCGCGTCTCCGGACCGCGACCGACGCCGGACCCGCCGGCTACCGGGCGAACGTGACGCTCGCGGCCGGCGACCGCCGGTGGGCGGTCGGGCCGTCGCCGCCGGCGAGCGCCGACACCGCCGCCCGCCGGCTCCCGGTTCGGGTCGCGCCCGGTCGGGTTCGCTCCGGCCGACTCCGCGTGGAGGTGTGGCGGTGAGCCGTGGCGTCAGCACCGTGGTGGACGCAACGCTCTGCCTGCTGCTCGTGAGCGCGGCGGCGCTCACGCTCGCGGGCGTCGATGCCGGGCCGGACCCGCAGCCCCACGACGCTGGCCAAGTCGCCGAGGCGCTCGCCGCGACGACCGCGACCGTCGACTACCGGCTCCCCGCCAGCGCGGTCGCCGAGGACCGCCCTCGGAACCGTACCGCGCGTGGCACGCTCGCGGCCCTCCTCGGCGACGCCGCCCGGGTGGACCGGCGAACCGACGGCGGCTTCGTCGCCGGCGTCCGGGCGCGCGTCGAGCGCTGGCTGGGGCGGTTCCCGGGCGGCGTGCAGGTCCGCGCCACGGTCGGCGACCGCCGGCCGTTCGTCGTCGGTGGAACGCCGCCGCCCGGCGTTCGCGTCGACGCCGCGACGCTCCGGTTCGACCGTGCGGTCGTCGTCGTCAGACGGTGGTCGGCGTGAGACTCGGCGACGACGACCGCGGCCGCGTGCCGTTCGCGCTCGTCGGCGTCGTGTTGCTCGTCACGAGCGCGACGCTGGCGACGACCGTGCAGGTCGCCGGCTCCGGGCACGTCGACCGGCGCGTCGACGCCGCAGTCGCGGAGGCGCAGGCCGCGTCGCGCACCGCGATGCACGACGACGTCGCGCGCGCCGGGCGGCGCGCGGCCGCGGAGCCGCTCACCGCGCCAGGTGACTCGGCGTGGGGCCGCGTCGTGAACGACTCCCGGCCGTTCCGCGACTGGCTCCGCGTCCACGCGTACCTCGCCGCGCGCGACGCGCTCTCCGGCGTCGCCGTCGGCTCGGGCAGGGTGAACGCGTCCGTCTCGCTGCCGCCCGTCACCGACCCCGAATCGCTCCGCGCGGCGAAGCGGCGCGTCCACCTCCGGGCGGTCGAGAACGACTCGGGTCGGCTCGCCGTGCGCGTCGAGAACGTCACCGTCACCGTGCGGCGCGACGGCCGCGTCGTCGCCACCGAGACGTACACCGCGCGGGTCGTCGCGTCCACGCCCGCGCTCGCGCTCCACGATCGCGTCCGGCGGTTCGAGCGCCTCGCCGACCGCGGCCCGCTCGACGGCGACGGCCTCGGTGCGCGCCTCACCGCGCGTCTCCACGCCGTCGCGTGGGCGCGCGGCTACGCCCAGTACGGCGGCGCGCCCGTGCTGAACGTCGTGGCGAACCGCCACCTCGCGCTGATGACGAACGGCGCGCTCCTCTCCCTCCAGCGCGACGCGCTCGGGCGGAGCGACCGTCGCGGCCGTGCCGCGCTCGCCCGCGAGACGGCGAGCGTCGGCGTCGCCGACCTCGTCGAGCCGGTGAGGGAGGCCGGCGGCGGCGCGGTCGGCCGTGGATTCGACCACGCGGCCGGCCGGACGAACGCGTCGGCGTCGGCGCTGTCGCTCGCGGAGTCGACGGGCCGCGACGACGAGCCCGTGCGCGTCGGCGCGAACCGCACCGCCGACCGCGCACTCGTCGGGTTCGTGGCCGGCGACGGCGACGCTCCATCGCTCGACGCCGTCCTCGACGACGCCTACGCGGCGGACGTGCGGCTCGCGTCCCGCGTCGCCGACGCGGGGACCGAGGTCGAGCGCGAGCGGCCGCCGCCCGCGGGGTGGACCCGGGAGAGCGCGACCACGGTGTCGACGGAGACCCGCAGTGAGCCGGCGGACGTGACGCCGCCGACCCCGCCCGCCGGCTTCCACCGGCTCGCCGCGTTCGGCCGGCTTGTCGTCCGCGAGCGCGTGGTGCGCGAGCGCTGGCGGCGCGACGACCGGACGCGCACCGTCCGTGCCGTCCACCGTGACCGCTACCGCGTCGCGCTCGCCGTCGTCGGCGACCACGCCGTCGGCGGGCACGCACCCGACCGGCCGATACGCGGCGCACACCGGTCGGGTGGTCCGCTCGACGGCCGGAACTACGCGCCGGTGCGGGACGCCGCCGTCGACCGGCTGGTGGCGTCGCGGGGCGGGCCGGGCCGGCTCGCTCGCCGCGCCGTCGCCGGATCGCTCGACGAGTCGCCGGTGCGCGTCGACGCGCCCCGGCCGGCGGGGCTACGGCAGTGGGTGTACGCCGACCTCGCCGCGCTCCGCGCCGACCTGCGGAACGTCTCCGTGCCCGTCGAGCGGGAGACGCTCGCGTCCGGTGCGACGCCGACGCGCCGGCTCGCCGCGCGACTCCACGAGCGCCGCGCCGCGCTCGTGGACGCACCACGCGCGTACGACGGTGCCGCCGAGCGCGCACGAATCGCGGCGCGCGCCTCGTACCTCGACCGGGTGCTCGCGCGGCTCGACGCGCACGGCGACGAGGCGTCGTCGTTCCAGAAGCGGCTCTCGGGCGTCCTCCGCGAGGCGAACGTCACGCCCGGAACGGCGTCGTTCTCCCCGCCGTCGCGGCAGTCGCGCGCCCGTGACGGCGTCTGCGTGGTGTCCGTCCGGGGGTCGCCGTCGTACCTGACGCGTGCCGCGGTCGAGCCGTCGGACGTTCCGGGGGTGGAGCGCCGGTACCACCCGCTCGCCGCGCGGAACCACAACCTGTTCGGCGTGCCGTGGGACGCGGCCGCCGAGCGGGCGCTCGGCGCGGTGGGCAGCGACCCCGACCGGGTGCGGCTCCGGACGGCGGCGCGGGCGCTCCGGTCGGTGAACCGGACGCTCGCGCATACACCGAATGCGAGCCTACGGTCTCGCCGCGCGCGCCTCGACCGCGCGGTCGGCGCGGCACTCGACCACGTGCGCGACCGGCTCCGCGTCGCGCTCGCGCGGGCTGCCCCGGGGCTGACGCCCGGGGAGCGCCGCGCCGCCCTCGACGCCGCGTTCGGCCGGTGGCGGACGCGGGAGTCGCGCGCGTTCGCCGCCGCGAACGGCTCGCTCGCCGCGGTGGTCGCGGACGAGACGCGCTCGCGGTGGGAGACGCCGGCGCGGGTGGAGCGCGACCTGCTCGACGCCCGCCTTCGGCTCGCGGTCGCCCGTGCGCGGAGCGACGACGCCGCGCAGCCGCCGCAGCGGGTCGTCGCGTCCGCGTCGTCCGCCGGCCGGCGGGTCGCCCGCGAGGTGCTCGCCGAGCAGCTCGAGCGCGCGGCCCAGCCCGCGGTAGATCGGCTCGCCGAGCGCGTGCGCGTCGTCCCCGGGGGCCTCCCGGTGACGCCGGTTCCCGGCTACTGGTACGCGACGGTGAACGCGTGGACGGTGTCGGTGCGCGGCCGGTACGCGCGCTTCGAGGTGCGGGCGGCCGCCGGCACCCCGGCTGCCTCGCCGAGCGCGACCGTCGCGTACGTCCGCGAGGCCGGGCGCGTCGCACTCGACGCCGACGGCGACGGCGAGCCCGAGGCGTTCGGCCGGTCGACGCCAGTGTCGTTCTCCGTGCGGTCCGCGGTCGTCGTCGTGGTGCCGCCCGGCGGGAGGGGCGTCGGCGACCACGCCGGCGGTGCGATGGAGGAGTCGCCGGGTTGGTCGACGCGGGAACCGTTTAGTGGCGGGAATGAGACGGTGCAGCACGGATGATGCCGTCGGCGCTCACTGCGCTCGCCGCTCGCTCCCGGCGGGAACTCGCCGAGACGCCGAACGTGCGAACGGCGACCGCAGGGAGCCGTGAGCAGTGAGGATCGCGGACTGGCGAGCGGGCTGGCGCCCCGCGAGAGGGGAACGCGGCGCACAGTCGGCTGGGGGCGCGTGACTGCGGCCTCTCGGACTGCAGGTGTAGTTGGCTCGTCGCTCTCGAACCGATGAACGCGACGAAGCTGACGACCACGACGACTCCGAACGTCGGTAGCCGCAACTCGTAGCGTTTTTATGCGTCTTCGGCCAAGCAGTCGGTACTATGGCCGAGAAACGGCGGACCGGCAGTGCGGGACGGTTCGGCGCGCGATACGGGCGGGTCGCCCGGCGTCGCGTCTCCGAGATCGAGTCGCAGATGCACGACGATCACGCGTGCCCGGAGTGCGGCGCGGAGAAGGTGTCGCGTGCGGGTACCGGCATCTGGGAGTGCGGCAAGTGCGGCTACCGGTTCGCAGGCGGCACGTACCGGCCGGAGACGCCGGGTGGCCGCACCGTCCGTCGGTCGATCCGCACCGCGCTCGCCGAGGACGAGGAGACGGAGATCGAGGCGGACGTCGAAGCATGAGCTACAAGTGCTCGCGGTGCAAGCGCGACGTCGAACTCGACGAGTACGGCGGCGTGCGGTGTCCGTACTGCGGGCATCGCGTGCTGCTGAAGGAGCGCAGCCGCGACGTGAAGGAAGTCGACGTTCGGTAGCGGGATGGCTCGACACGAGTCGGAGCTGCTTTTCGAGTACGATTCCGAGCACCGGGCGCGCACGGTCGCGCGAAGCGTCCGCCGCGAGGTCGACGAGATCGGAAGCGACCGCTCCGCGGCGCGCGTCGCTCGCGATGGCGCGGCGGTGACGGTGACCGTCGAGGCCGAGGACCTCACGGCGCTCCGCGCCGGCGGGAACACCTGGCTGTCGCTCGTCGAGATCGCGGAGAAAGCGGCGGACGCGGGCGAGCGGTACGCTCGCTGACGGTCAATCGCGGCTGTGGACGACGAGGCCCGCGGCGGCGAACAGCCCGACGAGCGTGATGGCGTGGACGGGGGTCGGCACGTCGCCCGCCGAGAGACCGCTCGCCTCGGACGCGCGGTCGTTGGACGAGTCATCGGCCGCGTCCAGGCCGGCCACGTCCACGACGACGCCGTCGACGAGCAGGAGCACCGGCTGATCGGTGGGGAGTTCGACGGTCGTGTTGGCGTCGGCGTCGAGCGAGCCGGACGCCGTCTCCGAGCCGTCGAACGTGGCGGCCGTGAACTCGACGGAAGCGTTCGTCGGGTTCACGACCTGCCACTCGCCGTCGTCGAGCGACTGGAGCGCGGGAGCGGTGATGCTCTCCCCGACGTTCGAGTACGGCGGGATGGTCGGCGGACCCTCACCGGCGCAGCCCAGCGCGATGTTGCCGATGTCGTGGGTCACCTCCTGCCCGCCAGGGTTGGTGGTCGTGATGCCCTCGACCGCGAGGGTGCCGCCGTCACCCTGGACGGTACCCTTACGCTCGAACGAGCCGCCCGCGAACACGTACACGTCGAGCGCGTACGGTTCGTCGTTCGTGATCGTCGCTTCCTGGGCGTTCCCGGAGGCCGAGACGTCGAGCGACGACGCGCCTTCGAGCGTCTCCAGCGAGTAGCCGGACTGCGAGCCCTCGAACTTCGCCTGGAGACCCGGCAGGCACGCGGCCGAGGTCGTGGTCGTGCTCGTCGTCTCGGTCGTTTCTGCAGTGGTCTGGGTCGTCGCCGTCGTCTCGGCGGTGGTTTCTGTCGTCTCCGTTGTCTGCGTCGTCTCGGTCGTCGCCGTCGTGTCCGTCGTGGTTCGAGTGGTGTCCGTCGTCTGCGTCGTTTGCGTCGTATCGGTCGTCGCCGTCGTCGTAGTGGTCGTGGTCGTCGGCCTGATTGAGTCGAGGCACTCCTCCGCGTCCGGGTTCTGCGCGCTGGCGAGGATGTTCATCGACTCGTCGTATAGCGTGACGCTGGAGAGGACGTAGTTCGGCCCGCCGTTCGGGTAGAGGTCGCCCGCCGAGATGACCGTGGTGCCCGACACCGGCCCGACGGACCTGAGGTCGGTGGCGAACTCACCGGGCTCACCCTCGACGAAGTAGGCCGTGGTCACCTCTATCTCCGCGGCCGACCCGTGGACGCGGAACGACTTGCAGTCGATGAACTCGATGCGCGGCTGCTCAGTCGTCGTCTTGGTCGTCGTCGTTGTCGTCTCCCGCGTCGTGGTCGTCGGCGTCGCGGTGGTCGTCGTTGTCGTCGGCGTCGTGGTGGTCGTCGTTGTCGTCGGGCAAGCGTCGATGTGGATGACGGTCTTCTCGTTCCCGTTCACGAGCACGCGCTCGCCGGGGTCCGCGCTGGAGATGCTCGCCGTCGAGGCGGTGAGTTCGATGCGGCCCTGGCCGGTCTCGAAGCGCTGAGTCTCACCGGGTTCGAGCACGAACTCGCCCTCGTTCGCGGGGTCGTCCAGGTAGATGAACTGGACGAACACGCGCCGGTCGGTGGGGTTCTCCAGCTCCAGCACCTCGCACTCGGGCGACGACGCCGCGATCTCCAGCGTCGGCGTCTCGGTCGTCGTTGTCGTCGTCGGCGTCCTCGTAGTCGTGGTCGTGGTCGGCGTCTCCGTCGTGGTCGTCGTGGTCGTTGTCGTGGTGGTCGGCGGCGTCGTAGTCGTCGTTGTCGTCCGCTCCTCCTTCTCCGGGCAGTCGCCCGCGATCGCGTACGCCGCGCCCGCGTCGAAGCCGCCGGTGTCGTTGAACGGCGCGCCGACGAGCACGTCGTTGCTACCGTTGCCCGTCGCGTCGCCCGCCCCCGACACGGCGCTGCCGGCCTCGTCGTCCTCGCCCTCGCCGACGAGCTTCGCGTCCGCCGCCGAGAGGTTGTGGACGCCGGACAGGTTCTCCTCACCGGCCACGACGTACGCCGCGCCCGCGTTCGGCGCGGTGGAGTTGTTGCCGGGCGCGCCGACGAGCACGTCCGCGTACGCGTCGCAGGTCACGTCACCCGAGCCCGCGGACGACACCGCCTGGCCCGCGTTGTCGCTCGGCCCCTCGCCGACGAGCGTCACGCCCGCGTCCGACAGCGTCATCGTCCCGCTCACGTCGCTGCCGCCGTACGCGACGTACGCCGCGCCAGCGTTCGTGCCGCCGGAGTCGTTGAACGGCGCGCCGACGACGACGTCGCTGTGGTTGTCGTCGTTCACGTCGCCGGCTTCCGCCACCTCCCAGCCCGCGTTGTCACGAGCACCGACGCCCGCGAGCTTCACCTGGGCGTCCGCGAGCGACACCGTCCCGGAGGCGTTCGCCGTGACGACGTACGCCGCGCCCGCGTCCGGCGCGGTCGAGTTGTTGCGGCGCGCACCCACGACCACGTCGGTCGTGTCGTCGCCGTCGAAGTCACCGGCCGACGCCACCGACCAGCCCGCGAGGTCGCCCGCGCCCTCGCCGACGA
>CAZYYH010000058.1:0-10001 GCA_964651725.1 uncultured Halobacteriales archaeon
GCGCGTTCGCGGTGGCGCGGAGTTCGTCCATGTCGCCGTCGATGCGCTGGACGACCGCGGTGTAGTCGCCGACCGCGACCTCCTCGCCACCGCCGCCGCCGGAGGCGCGGGCGTCCGCGAGCTGCTCCTTGAGGTCCTCGATGCGCTTGCCGCGCTCCTTCCACTCGGAGAAGAAGCGCTCGGCGGTGTCGGGCACCTCGTCGGGCGACACGTCGAACGCGTCGGCGGCCGCGAGCAGATGGTCCTCGGTCTCCTGGACCGCCTCGACGGCAGCGGGGCCGGCGGCGAACGTGATGCGTTCGACGCCGTCCTGCACGCGCTCGGTGCCGAGGATCTTGATCGCGCCGATGTCGCCGGTGCGGCGGACGTGCGTGCCCGCGCAGGCCTGTACGTCCTCGGCGACGTGGATGAGGCGTATCTCCTCGCCGGCGGGGATGCCGCCCTGGTAGAGGTCGAAGCCGTACTTCTCCTCGGCCCGGTGGCGGTCCGGCCACTCCTGCTGGATGGACGTGTTCTCGCGGACGATGTCGTTGGCGACGCGCTCGATCTCCTTCGCCGTCTCGCGGTCGAGCCTGCGGTAGTGATGGAGGTCGATGCGCGAGGAGTCGACGCCCTTCTGCGCGCCCGCCTGCCGGACGTGGTCGCCGAGCACCCGGCGGGCGGCGTGGATGACGACGTGCGTCGCGGTGTGGTGGGCCATCAGCCGGCGGCGACGCTCCACGTCGATCTGGCCGCGGACGAACTCGCCCTTCCCAGGGTCTTCGTCGGTGCGGTGGAGCACCACGTCGTCTCTGACCTGCACGTCCGTCACCTGCACCGTCCTGTCGTCGGTGGAGAGCGTGCCGTGGTCGGCGGGCTGGCCGCCGCCCTCGGGGTAGAACATCGTCTGGTCGAGCACCACGTCGTAGCCGTCCTCGCGCTCGAACACGTCGAGCACGACCGCCTCGAACTCGGAGCGGTACTGGTCGTCGTAGTAGAGTCGGTCGGTGTCGGGCAGGTCGACGAGCCGCTCGTCGCTCTCGTCCTCGACGCCGAACGCCTCGCCGGAGTCGTGGCGGGCGGCGACGAGGCTGTAGAAGTCGTCCGGCGTCTCGACCTCGGCCCCGACCTCCGCCGCGATCTCCTCGACCATGTCCGGCTGGATGCCGTGGGAGTCGTAGAGTTCCACGAGCGTCTCCGACGGGATGGCGTCGCCGCGCTTCGCGTACTCCTCGGCGAGCTGCTCGACGCGTCGGCCGCCGCGCTCCAGCGTCTCCCGGTACTTCTCGACTTCCGACCGCACCACGTCGCGGACGGTGTCGCGGTTCCGGTAGCCGAGCCGCTCGGCCTGCATGTCCACGAGTTCGTCGAGCGGCGCGTCCACGCCGACGCTGTCCACGAGCCGCTTGGTGCGCCGGAGCACCATCCGCGCGAGGTAGCCGGTGCCGACGTTCGACGGTACGATGCCGTCGCCGAACATGTACGCGAGGGTGCGGCAGTGGTCCGCGATGGCGTAGATCTCCTCCAGCGGCTCCATCAGCGATTCGAGGCGGGCGGTCTCCACGTCGAGTTCGCGGGCGATGTTGTCGCGCGCCGCCTCCATGTCCTCGGCCTCGTCGATGTCCATGTGGCCGGCGAGTTTCGCGGCGCGGTGGACGAGCGTCCGCTCGTCCTCGGCGAGGTCGATGCCCGCGTTGTCCTTCAGGAAGGAGATCATCTCGGGGTAGACCGCCTCGTAGACGGTGGCGGTGCCCTGGCTCATCCACGTCCACCGCTCCAGGCCGTACCCGGTGTCCACGATGTACGTGTCCATCCGCGAGTAGCGGTTGCCGTCCTTCATCTCGTACTCGCCGTCCGGGTCCTGTTCGAGCATCATGAACACGAGCGTGGCGAGTTCGAGGCCCTTGTAGATGACCTCGAACGCCGGCCCGGCGTTGCCGCCGCCGACCCACGGATCCTCGATGTACGTGACCTGGTCGAGCGGCACGTCCATATCGGCGAGAAGCTCGTCGCAGTACGCCACGGTCTCGTCCTTCCAGTACACCTCGCCGTGGTACGCGAGGTCGTCCACGTCGTCGTAGGTGTTGAAGGCGTGGTGGGCCATCATCTCGAACGCCATCGTGTGCCGGCCGGTCTTCCCGACGTTGTCGATGTCCTGCATCCGGATGCAGGGCTGGCTGATGGTGAGCGGATTGGCGGGCGGCGGAGCCTGGCCCGACGTGACCAGCGGCTGGAAGTCGTAGATGGACGCGTTCGTCAACAGTACGTCGTCGCGCCACCGGTTGGCCGCCACCGGGTACGGCTCGATGCGCTCGTGGCCGCGCTCCTCGAAGAAGGAGAGGAAGCGCTCGCGCATCTCCCCGAGGGTGTACTCGTCGTCGAAGCCCGGGTCGTCGATGAACCCGTAGTCCTCGCAGGGCGGTTCGCCGCACGTCTCTCGGTCGGGGTCGCGCGTCCAGAAGTGGTCGCCGCACTCGGTGCACTCCTTCCGGACGAACCCCTCCTCCTCGAAGTAGTCGAGGCGGTACTCGTCCTGTAGGTCGCTCATTTCGTTGTTCGTATCTCGCCCATCGGCGCGTAAAACAGTTCCGGGACCGTGTGTGACCGGGGCACGGCGTCGGCCACCCCTACGCGTGCCACGGCGCGTCGTCGGGGTCCACGATGCGCTCGGTCTCCTCGATGGCGTCGATACGCGCCACCTCGTCGTCGGTCAACTCCAGGTCGAACGCCGCGAGGTTCTCGCGGATGTGCGCCTCGCTCGCCGACTTCGGAATCGGGGTCGCTCCCTTCGCGTCGAGCCACGCGAGGCTCACCTGCACCGGCGTCGCGTCGTGGGCGTCGGCGACCGCCCGGATCGGTTCGTACTCGCCCACCCGTCCCTTCATCACCGGCGAGTACGCGACGAGCGCGGTGTCGTGCGCCTTCGCCTCCGCGAGCAGCTCCGTCTGCGGCAGCAGGGGATGCGTCTCCACCTGGTGGGCGGCGACCGGCGAATCGAGGCGCTCGCGTGCGTCCGCGATCAGGTCGGGCGTGAAGTTGCTGAGGCCGACGTGCCGGATCAGGCCGTCGTCGCGGAGGTCGTCGAGCGCCGCGAGCGTCCCCTCCGGGTCGTACGAGTCGACGGGCCAGTGGACGTACAGCAAGTCGATGACCTCGACGCCCAGCCGCTCCGCGCTCTCCCGGGCCGTCGTCACCGCGTCGTCGTACGCCAGGTTGCCCGTGTCGAGCTTCGTGGCGACGAACACCTCCTCGCGCGGCACGTCCGCCGCCGCGATGCCGTCGCCGACGGCCGATTCGTTGCCGTACATCTGCGCGGTGTCGACGTGGCGATACCCCATCTCCAGCGCGGTCCGCACCGACTCCGCGCACGTCTCCGGGTCGGTGTTCTCGTACGTGCCGAGGCCTGGCGTCGGGATGTCCGGCGTCATGGACTGGACTGCGTTCCCCGGGTCGAAAAAGGTGCGTTCTCCGGCACGCCGGGATCGGGAGTCGGACGCCGCGTTCCGCGTCACCGCGGTCACGCAGAGATCGTCGTCGAGCGTCAGGGTGAGCGTCTCGTCGCCGGCGTGGAACGTGAACCTCGCCTCGAACGGGTCCGCGGAGACCACCTCCTCGTCGTAGTCGCCGAGCGCCCGCAGCGCGCGGTCCGTCGACTCGGGGGCGAGCGGATTGACGCCGTGCTCGGTGAGGAACGCGAGCAGCTCGGTGTTCGCCAGGAGACACCCAGGAGCGATGGCGTTCATCGCACGGCCGCAGTTCGAACAGCGGCTCTCGAACCGGACCGCGTGCCGGCGGCCGCACCGATCGCAGAACCCGCCCTCGGCGTCGTGGGCCTCACAGGCGGTCGCGGAGTGGTCGAGGGGAGCCGAGCAGCGCGAGCAGACGCCGGCGCTCCGGACCAGCACGTCGGCGTGCATCCAGGTCCAGGCCGCGTCCAGCGCCTCCGAGGCGGTCCGTCCGCGGACGCCCGCCGGCGGGAACAGGAAGTAGCCGAGCGAGCCGTGCTCGCTGAATCGCCTGCCGCCGGAGTCCGCGTGACGCAGGAAGCCGGGGCATTCCGTGCAGCGCAGCTCCATACGCGCGTGCTGGAAGCCGACCTCGACCGGCGCGCCACAGTAGGGGCACGGCTCGTCGGTCTCGGTCGGCTCGATCACGGGCGTCTCGGTGACCGCACCGGAGAGGACCGCCTCGACGACGCGGCGACCCGCCTCCCAGAGGTCGTAGCCCTCGTCGGTCTTGCGCACGAAGTGGCCGGTCAGCTTCCCGAGGTGGTAGCTGAAGTTCGTCGCGTCGTCGTACTCGACCCGGTCGAACAGCTTCGAGTACGCGAGGGGGCCGTCGGCCGCGGCGAGCGCCCGGAGGATCTCCAGCCGGGTGTCGTCGCCGAGCACCGCGAACGCCTCGTCGGGCGACAGCGTCGCGGGACTCCCCGGTCCGGTATCGGGTGGCATACGTCAGCCTTCGGGGACGACGGCAAATCCCTTCCGGTCGCATCGACGGGCGTTCGTCGCCGAACGACGGACCCGGCTGGACTGGAGCGCGAGGTCGACCGACGCCGAGAAACGTCGGAACGCCAAGAGTAAACTCGTACGGAATACAGTTATTGTCGCGGCATCGCTCTACCTGCCCGTCATGCCAGACAGCAGCGTGATCCCGTGGAGATGGCTCGAAGATCGACGTTCGACCGCGTTCCTGGTCGGCGGTACACTGTTCGTCGTCGCTGCGGCGTTCAACGTCGTCGACATCGCAGTCGGGGCGGAACGCCTGAACAGGCTGTTCGGGCAGACGGTCATCGCCGCGGCGTGGATCGCCACCTTCGGCGGGTTGCTCGGGCTGTATCCCGGGCTCGCCGACCGGAGCCGGTGGCTGGCGCGCGCCGGCGCGGTCGCCACCGCGATCGGCGTGGCGGGCTTCACCGTCATCGGCGCGGTGGCGTTCGCCTTCTACGCGGGGCTGCTCGGCGGCACCTTCGAGTCGTACCTCCCGGTGTTCCTCCCGCTGGTGCTCGTCGGGTGTCTCCTGCCGTTCCCCGCGTTCAGCGCCGCCAGCCTCCACTCCGGCGTCCACTCGCGAACCGTCGGCCTGCTCCTGCTGGCACCGACCGTCATCTTCCTCGTGAACTTCCTCACCCCGAACCCCTCGACGGTCGTCCTCGCCATCACCGGTGCGCTGGCCGTCGTCCACTTCGCCATCGGGTTCCTCCTTCGTGCCGAGCGCGTCGCGACCGACCGCGAGGGGGTCGGGACGTCGCGGGACCCGAGCGCCGGGTGACGGGTGTGGGCCGTCGCCGCCGGCCCTCGTTACGTGTACCGGCCGGTCTCGCTCCCGCACTCCTCGCACGTCACGACGACGGCGCTCTTGCCCTCCGCGAGCGAGAGGTCCTGCGACGTCTCCCCGCCGCAGTCCTCGCACTCCCGCAGGATATCCGTCTCGCCGGCGTCCTGCGGCGCGCCGAGCGCGAGCGCGACGACGCGGTCGTCGCCACGATTCACGCCGCGCTGGTACTCGCCGGGGCCGAATCGCACGAGTTCGCCGGCCTCGACCGTCACGTCGCCGTCCGCCGTCCGGAAGGTTACGGTGCCCTCCTGCACGTAGAACACCTCCTCCTGGCTCTCGTGGGCGTGGAAGCCGTACGCGAAGCTCTCGCCCGGGTCGAGTTCGTAGTGGTTGAGCGCCAGGTCGGTCGCGCCCAGGGCGTCCGTGAGCGGGCGGACGACGTCCGCCGGCCCCATCCGCGAGTCGAGGTCCGCGAGCGTTACCTTTCGCATACGGGGACGCACGGCGACCACGGGAAAAAGGGCGCCGCTTCGACGCGACGGACGGGTGCGGCGTCGGTCCCGTGCGACCCGGTCGCAGGCACATAAACGGCATAAATGTTACAAGAAATTACATATTATTACAAAATGTTACAGTTATGAAGGCGGGCGTCACAACCGGCGTGAATCGGGCAATCGCGCTGCAAAGAGCCACCACTTCGGCGACCTGCCGCAACCAGTACGTGTACCGTTGCGCGAGGTCCGACCGCGGCGTGACGGTCGTTCGTCGCGCGGATAACCGAGCGTTTCCCGCCACTCCCTCGCGCGTCTCCGCCACCTGCCCGCGGTTACCGCCGGGTAACCCGGACTCCACGGAGCGTGGCCCGACGTTACCGCGGGACAGGCAGGTTATAACTACGGGACCGGCCGCCGTACGGCCGTCCGGAGGAACCAGCATGGCATACGAGTTCGCGTGCGTGGACGCCGGGTACGACGACTGCGAGTTCGAGATCAGGGACGAGAACCGCGAGGAGCTGATGGAGTTCGTGAAGGAGCACGGCAGGACGGTACACGACACGGAGGTCTCGGAGTCCGACGTCGAGGGGTCGATACGGGAGGTCTGACCGGTGCCGGTGACGTGACCGGTTGGTGTGCGTCAAGCGGTTCAACGGTCACCACAGCAGAGCCGCTTCCGACGGTTTACAGTCCATCCTCGAGTACGCGGTAGTCCTGCCGGAAGTACGAACGCGTTCGGAGGAAGAACACCAGGGTGACGAGAACGACCGTCGTCGTGACAGTGAAGAGGATGAGTGCCAGCATCCCCAGCCACACCGATACCGAGCGGGTCAGGCTCAGTGGGTGCAAGACGGCAGCCGATCTCGGGATGACGCCGAGGGCGTTCGAACACGCGAGCGCGAACGCGACACCGATCCAGCCGGCGGCGACGACGAGTGAGAGATCGAGTCGGCGGGACCAGGCTCCCCGGGACGACGCGTATCGCTCGTAGTCGAAGGCAGCGGAGTGGCGGAACGCCGCGGGGAGAACCGTCGGGAGGATTACCGGGTACGCTACCGTCACGACCCAGAGGACCCTGATTTCCACGTCTGCGGCGAGCAGGAGCGCGAAGGCGAGCAGAATTGCGCCGGCGTAAACGAGCAGGTTACGTGGCCGATGCGCTTCGTGGAACCAGAAGCGCCACGTTCGGCGCTCGTCGCCGACACCCATCGTACCCGTCCTGTCACGACGGAGCGCCTTCGTTATGTTTCGTATACTCCCGCTCGTCCGCCACGCTTCAACAACGGTAAAAGCAACAGCCGTCTATCTACCCGCGATGAACACCGGAGCGTTCTGTCCCTCCTGCGGGGAGCCCGTGGACCCCGAGGCGCACGCGGACCGCGGCCCCGAGTCGGCCGGGTCGCGCCGCGAGCGGTCGCTCTGCGATTCCTGTTACTTCGACCGGTTCGATCTCGTGGACGCGCCGGAGCGCGTGACGGTGCAGGTGTGCGCGAACTGCGGCGCGGTGAAGCGCGGCAACCGATGGGTGGACGTGGACGCCCGGGACTACACGGACGTGGCGGTGGACGCGGTGGCGGAGTCGCTCGCCGTGCACGCGGACGCCGAGGACGTGGAGTGGGTGGTGGAGCCGGAGCAGGTGGACGAGACGACCATCCGGATGCACTGCTTCTTCTCGGGGACGGTGCGCGGCACTCGCCTGGAGGAGGAGGTGACGGTCCCGGTGCGCATCTCGCGGGGGACGTGCACGCGGTGCGGTCGCATCGCGGGCGACTACTACGCGAGCGTGGTGCAGGTGCGGGCGGTGGACCGGACGCCGACGTCCGAGGAGGTAGAGCGAGCGCGCGAGATCGCGTCGGAGGTGGTCGCGGAGATGGAGGCGACGGGCGACCGGAACGCGTTCGTGACGGACGTGACGGAGACGCCGGACGGCATCGACTTCAAGCTCTCCACGAACAAGATCGGGAAGAAGGTCGCGTCGAAGCTCGTCGAGGAGTTCGGCGGCCGGTGGACGGACTCGGAGACGCTCGTCACCGAGGACGAGGACGGCAACGAGGTGTACCGGGTGACGTTCGCGGTGCGGCTCCCGCCGTTCAAGCCGGGCGACGTGATCGACCTCGCGGACGACGACCGCGCGCCCGTCCTCGTGCGCTCCGTCCAGGGCAACCTCAAGGGCCTGTATCTCGACACCGGCGAGCGCTACGAGGCCGAGTACGAGGTCGGCGACGCGCCGGACGCCCGGAAGGTCGGCGAGGCCGGCGACGCCGAGGAGACGACGGTGGTGACGGTGGCGGACGAGCGCTCGGTGCAGGTGCTCGACCCGGAGACGTTCGAGGCGAAGACCATCCAGCGACCCAGGTTCGTGCCCGAGGACGCCGACGCGGTCCGGGTGCTGAAGAGCCGGGCCGGACTCCACGTGGTGCCCGATGACGGGTGACGACGACGAGGCCGCCCCCCTGGCCGCCGTCGTCCGCAAGGCCGACGCCGAGGCGACCATCGCGGCGCTCCGGGACGCGGGCGCGTACGACGACGAGCGCCGGGTGCGCGAGCGCGACGACGACACGGTGGAGGTGCCGGTGACCGGGCCGTCGGACGGAACTGGCGCGGGAGGCGACGCTCCGGACGGAGCGGACTGGCTCGACGGCGTCCCCGTCCTCGACGTGGTTCGGCAGGCCGACCCGGACTACCGGCCGCGAGGCCTCCCAGGCCTGCTGCGCGAGCGCGGGTTCTCCGAGGCGGAGATCGAGCGCGCGCCGGGGTCGTGGGCCGTCGTCGGCAGCGTCGTCCTCGTCGCCTTCGACGGCTGCGAACGCCGGGCCGAGGTCGGCGAGGCGCTGCTCGACCTCCACGGCGAGGCCGACACCGTGCTCGCGCGCCACGGCGTCTCCGGCGAGCACCGCGAACCGGACGTCGAGGTGGTCGCGGGCGACGGCGACACCGAGACCGTCCACGTCGAGCACGGCACGCGGTACGCGCTCGACCTCGCCCGCGTGATGTTCTCGCCGGGGAACAAGGCGGAGCGCACCCGGATGCGCGAGGTGGTGGAGCCGGACGAGGCGGTCCTCGACATGTTCGCCGGCGTCGGCTACTTCGCGCTGCCGATGGCGCGCGGCGGCGCGAGCGTGACGGCGGTCGAGCGCAACCCGGTCGCGTTCCAGTACCTGCTGGAGAACGCGGTGCTCAACGGCGTCGAGGACCGGCTCACGCCCATCCGCGCCGACTGCCGGGACGCCGTCGCCGACGCGGTCGAGCGCGGCGACGCCCCGTTCGCCGACCGCGTCGTCATGGGCTACTACGATGCGCACGAGTACCTCGACGCCGCGCTCGACGCACTCGAACCGGGCGGCGTCCTTCACCTCCACGAGGCGACGCCGGAGGCGCTGGCGTTCGAGCGGCCCGTCTCGCGGCTCGCCGACGCCGCCGAGGCGCACGAACGCGCAGTCGAGGTGCTGGACCGTCGCGTCGTCAAGACCCACAGCGAGGGCGTGCAGCACGTCGTCGTCGATGCGCGCGTGGACTGACCCACCCTCTTCCGGGTGTCGGCCCCCGAAACACCTATTGGACGCTCGCCACGACCTACGGGTATGGACCGACAACAGATCATGGCGCTGTTCCTCGCGCTCCTCATGGTCACGTCGATGGCGGCGTACGCGATCACCTTCTTCTGATCGCCGGGGCCTACCGCAAGGCACTTGCCAGCCCGCCGAGACGCGGGTCCATGGCCTCGACGCCCTCCTACGCGGGGACGGTCCGCGAGCGCGTGCGCTGGGCGGTACGCGAGGGTGCCGTCCTCCTCGGTGTCCTCGCGTTCTGGCTCGCCGTCTTCCTCGCACTCGTCGCCGTCGTCAGCGTCGTCCTGTTCGTCATCCGGACATTACAGCTCGAACCGCTACGGTTCGTCTACGAGTTCCTCGAGGACCTCCAGCGCGGCCTCTGGGCGGCCCTGGTGCCGCTCGTCGCCGCGAACGCGTCGCTGTACGTGCTCGTCCGCGCGGGAACCGTCCTGATCGACCACTACCGCGACTGAGTGCCGCCCGCCCGCGGCTCGCTACGCTTCCCGCTCGCGCATTCGGCGGCGCTCGCTGCGTCCGCGCCACCCGACTCACTCCGTTCGCTGCTCGCCCATCCGGTGACGCTCACCGCGTTCGCGCCGTCCGAGCGGCGCGGGGAGCGCGTCGAACGCGACGTGCTTCGCTGGGTGGTACCTCGGATGGTAGCGCTCGCGGGCCACGACGATGCCGTCCGCGGACCGCC
>CAZYYH010000059.1:0-9964 GCA_964651725.1 uncultured Halobacteriales archaeon
ACTCGATGTCCGTACCGGTGGGCGCACCCCGGTACTCGCGCCACTGCTCGGAGGGAGCGCCGACGCCCGCCCACTCGGACGCCGTCTCGGATTCCGGCTCTGGAGATTCCCGCATGGTCGCGCTACGCCATCCGGGCATTTCAAAATTTGCCGAAAGCTTCGAACCGGGATGACAGGGGGCGGACGAACAAACGCCCGTTTGTCCTACCACAAAGCCAATGCCTTCCCCCCGTCACGTCGAACCATGTACCGCCGGACGGCCCTCGCGGCGATAGGTGGCGTAGCGGGCGGGGTCGCCGGCTGCCTCGGCTCGACGTGGAGCGATTCGCGCGACCCCGGGGAGCAGACGCCCTCACCCGAGGACAGCGCCCCAGCGGGAACCTGGCCGCAGGTCGCCCGGGACGCGCGGAACACGCGCCACGCGCCGGACGCGTTTGGTCCCCGCGACGACGCCGCGGTCGAGTGGTCCAGCCTCGGCGACCGGCCGGTGTACCCGCCGGTCGTGGACGACGGCCTCTACCTCACCGAGGCGTGGACGGGCGGGACCGCCCTCGCACTCGCGCCCGATGACGGCGCGACGCGGTGGTCGAACGCCGACCTCCCGCCGATACGCTGGGCACCGGCGCTCCACGAGGACCGGATGCTGGTCGTCACGCGCGCGGCGGGGAACGTGGTCCGCCTCCACGCGCTCGACACCGCGACGGGCGACGAAGCGTGGGTGCGCGAGGAGGGGATCACCGCCTCCATCGGGGAGCATCCGCCGATGGGACCGACCGTCCGTGACGGAACCGTCTACCTCGGCTCGAACCGTGGCGTGGTCGCGTGCGACGCGGCGACGGGAGCCGTCGAGTGGACGGCCACGCTCGGGAAGCACGTCGTGGAGGCCGACGGCGGGCCGACGTGGCGGACCGACTGGGCGACGCCAGCCGTGACCGCCGACCGCGCGTTCACGTTCGACACGAACGACCCTCACGGACGGACGCGCGAGGTGTACGCCGTGGACCGCGCGACCGGCGACCGCGCGTGGACGGCCGAACTCGACGTGGGCGACGGCTGGTCCCTGAAGGGGCACGCGGTCGCCGGCCAGGAGCACGTCTTCGTGTCGGCGCTCGACGCACACGTGGGGCTGACGGGCGACGACTCGGACTGGTCGGGGAGCGAGCGACTGTTCGCGCTCGACGCGGCGACCGGCGACGTGGCGTGGACGTGGGACCTCGCCCGGAAGACGCTCAGCCCGCCGGCGTACGCGGACGGCACGCTCTACGTGGGCGAGTGGTATCCGGACGCCGACACCGGCCGCCTGCACGCCGTCGACGCGGCCGGCGGGATCGTGAACTGGACGTACCGGACCGACGCGAGCGGTGTGCGGTCGCCGACTGTCGCGGGCGACACCGTTTACGTCGTCCAGGGCGAGGCGGTGGCGGCGATAGCCACCGACGACGGAACCCGGCGCTGGCAGCTGGACATCGGGACTCATCCCGGGTCGCCGGTCGTGGTCGGGGACGCGCTGTACGTCACCACCGAGCCGAGACGCGGCGAGGACAGCCGGCTGCTCGCCATCCGCGAGCCGTGACCCCACGCCGACGGGAGAGAAAGCACGTACCGTCGACCGGTCTCGACGCCGGATGCGAGCGCTATCGGCTCGTTCACCCGCGTCAGCGAGAAGTACGCTTTCGCCCAGAAGAACGCCACTACCATCGCTATCGAACTCACGGGTTGGCCGACGCCGAGGACGAACGACGCGGCGAAGCCGTAGAGCCACTCGTTCGCCCGGTCGAGCGCGTAGCTCGCCGCGACCCGCCAGCCGTGTCCCGGCTCCACGCCGTGGACGAGGCCGAGCGCGACCGCGCCCGCGACGAGTCCAGGGTCGGCCCCGAGCACCATCACGCAGATGCGATCGGGAGGACGGTCAAAGGTGTTACCGTACCGCCTCGGCGACCGTCGACGCGTTCTCTGTCGTTTGGACAACTGTTCCATATAACTAGAGATACTGAGGAAGCTATCGTGCCGACCTGATTGGCCGAAATCCTTTTACCAATCCACCGTAGTTGATATATTCTACGACCGATGTCGGGAAGCATTCACGTGCTGAGCGTGGACGACGACCCCGAGTTCGCGTCGCTCACCGCGGACTTCCTGGAGCAACAGGATCAGGACATCGACGTCAGCGTCGAGACGAGCGCGCGGGACGCACTCGACGCGCTCGACGCTACGCGATACGACTGCATCGTGAGCGACTACGAGATGCCGGGCGTGGACGGACTCGAGTTCCTCGAAGCCGTCCGCGCCGACGACGACGAGACGCCGTTCATCCTCTTCACCGGGAAGGGGGGCGAGGAGATCGCGAGCGAAGCGGTCACCGCGGGCGTCACCGACTACCTCCAGAAGAGCCCCGGCCCGGAGCAGTACGAACTGCTGGCGAACCGGGTGACGAACGCCGTCGAAGCGCACCGCGCGGAGCGACGCGCCGACAAGCACGTGCGCGTCAACGCCATCGTCCACGAGGCGAACCAGTCGCTGGTGCGCGCGGAGAGCCGCGCCGAGATCGAGACCGCGGTCTGCCGGATCATCAGCGACGCCGAGCCGTACGCGTTCGCCTGGATCGGCACGTGCGACTCCGATACCGGCGAGATACGTCCCCGGGAGTCGGCGGGCCACGCCGACGGCTACCTCGGCGACGTCACCATCACCGCGACCGACGACCCGTCCGGGCAGGGCCCGGGCGGCACCGCCATCCGCACCGGCGAACTCCAGGTGGTACAGCGCATCGCGGACGCGGCGGAGTTCGAGCCGTGGCGCGACGCCGCGCTCGAACGCGGCTTCCGCGCGTGCGCCACCGTCCCGCTCGTCCACGACCACGCCACGTACGGGATCCTCGCCGTGTACGCCACCCGCGCGGACGCGTTCGACGACACCGAGATCGCGCTCCTCGAGGAACTCGCCGGCGACGTCGCCCACGCCCTGCACGCCATCGAGGTCCGCGAGGAACTCGAACGACACCGGACCATCATCGAGGCCTCGGGCGATCCCGTGTTCACCGTGAGCCCCGACGGCGAGTTCACGTACGTGAACCGGGCCTTCGAGGACCTCACCGGCTACTCGTCGGACGACCTCGTCGGCACACCCGCGTCCCTCCTCCTCGACGACGACCAGCTCGGCCGCGTCGACGAGCAGTACGAGACGCTCCTGGCGGACGACGGTCGCGAGCAGGCGCGCTTCGGGGTCGAGATCGAGACGGCGCACGGCGACGGCGTCCCGTGCGAGGTCCACGTGGCGACCCTCCCCGCCACCGAGGAGTTCCAGGGCATCACGGGGATCGCCCGGGACGTCACCGACCAGCGGGAGCGCGAGGCCGAACTCACCGCCCAGAAGGAGAAGATCGAGCGCCTCCACGAGGTCGCCACCACCCTCGACGAGTACGACGACCCCGACGCGGTCTACGACCGCATCGTCGAGGCCGCGGAGGACATCCTGGAGTTCGACCTCTGCGCCGCGGACGCCGTCGAGGACGACGCGCTCGTCACGAAGGCCGTCTCGTCGGGCGTCGCCCAGGAGGATTACTACGATCGGACCCCCGTCGACGCCGACGACAGCCTCGCCACGCGCGCCTACCGGACGGGCGAGCCCTCCGTCGTCGACGACCTCTTCGACGAGGATGTCGACCCCGCGACCGACGACTACCGGTCCGCCCTGACGGTCCCGATCGGCGAGCACGGCGTCTTCCAGGCCGTGACGAGCGACGTCGCCGCCTTCGACGAGGCCGACCTCGAACTCGCCGAACTCCTCGTCGCCCACGCCACGCAGGATCTCCGGCAGATCGAGCGCGAAGAGACGCTCGAAGGCGTCCACACGGCCGCCCGCGCGCTGATGGACGCCGAGACGCCCCAGGCCGTCTCCGAGCGCGCCGTGAGCACCCTCGAGTACGTCTTCGGCCAGTCGGTCTCCGGCATCTGGCTCTACGACGAGACCGAGCGCGTCCTCGAACCCGTCGCGTGGACGGCCGAAGCCGAGACCGCGTTCGACGACATCCCGACGTACACTCTCGACAACAGCGTCTCCGGGCGCGCGTTCCAGTCCGGCGAGACGCGCGTCGTCGACGCGATGGACGAGGAGCGGGAGCCGTACAACCCGGAGACGGACGTGCGGAGCGAACTCGTGCTACCGCTCGGCGACCACGGCGTGATGAACATCGGGAAGCTGGACGACGGCGCGTTCAGCGAGTGGGAGGAGTCGCTCGCACGGACGTTCGCCACGAACACCCAGACCGCGCTCGGGCGCGCGACCCACACGCAGGAAGTCGAGGCGCGACGCCGGGAGCTGGAGCGACAGAACGAGCGCCTGGAGCAGTTCGCGCACCTCGTCTCGCACGACCTCCGGAACCCCCTCACTACCGCGAACGGCCGCGTCGAACTCGCGGCGGACGCGACCGACGACGACGCCGTCGCCGAGCACCTGGCGAAGGCGCACACTGCTCACGACCGCATGGACGCGCTCATCGAGGACGTGCTGCGACTCGCGCGCGACGGCCAGACCATCCATGAACCCGGGACGATCGCACTCGCGGACGTCGTCCGGGAGTCGTGGCAGACCACGAGCACCGAGGACGCCGAGCTGTCCGTCGTCGACGAACTCGGCACCGTCTCCGGCGACCGCGAGCGGCTCAGGGCGGTGTTCGAGAACCTGTTCCGGAACGCGCTGGAGCACGGCGGGGAGGGCGTCACCATCGAAGTGGGGCGGCTCGAAGGGGCCTCCGCGAGCGACCGGCGGGAGCGAGCGGACGGCTCGTCGGGCGAGCGACGGGCGGCCCGGAGGGCCGGGGAACGGGCGAGCGGCGAGCACGGCGACCCGCGAGCAAGCGAGTCCGCCGGCGTCCGCGCGAGCGCAGCGAGTGCGGGCTCGGAGGACGAACGGAGTGAGTCCTCCGGTGGGTTCTACGTCGAGGACGACGGTCGCGGCCTCTCGGCGACCGACCACGAGAACCTCTTCAGCCTCGGGTACTCCACGACGGACGACGGCACCGGGTTCGGGCTCGCCATCGTCGCGGAGATCGTGGAGGCGCACGGCTGGGAGGTGACCGTCACCGATGGCAGCGACGGCGGCGCTCGCTTCGAGATCACCGGCATCTCCGTCACACCGTGAGCCGACGTCGGCGTGGAGCAGGAGCGTCGACCCAGGTCACGCGTACCCGAGTTCCGCGAGGCGGCTGCGCACGCCCTCCGAGACCTCGGTCACGCCCTGCTCGATGGCCTGCTCCGCGAGCGCGTCCCGGAGCGACGCGAGGCGGGCGTCGGGATCGCCCGGACGGCCCTCGGCGCGCCAGCCGTCGCCGTGCGTCTGATGGGCGTAGCCGCCGTCCGCCGCCGCGAACCCGCGACGGGGCTCGTCGCGCTTCTCGAAGAAGCCGTCCGGGATGGCCTCGCGCTCGAACTGCCCGCGCATCCACGGCACGAACCCGTGGTACTCCACGAGGCAGTCGCGCGACTTGGGCCCGTCGAGCAGGTGCTGGCCGCGCGACGCCACGTCGACGCCCGCGAGTTCCGCGACGGTTCGATGCACGTCGAGGAGGGACACCGTCGCGTCGCAGGTCCCCGACGGCACGCCCCGGCCGCTCACGGCGAGCGGAACGTGCGCGAGTTCGCGCCGGAGACCGTAGCCGTGGTTCCACTGTCCGTCCTCGCCGAGGAGTTCGCCGTGGTCGGAGAGCGTGACGACGTAGTCGAACGACGACCGGAGTTCGTCGAAGATCTCCCGGTACATCTCGGAGAGGTGGTCGACGGACGCCGCGTACGCCCGGCGAACCCGGTCCGGGTCCGGAATCGCGTCCGCGAACCCGTCGCCGCTCGTCACCGACACCGGCTCACCGTCGTCGGGCGGAATGTAGGGAATGTGGGCGTCCATGAGGTTGGCGACCAGGAACTCGTCGTCGCCGAACTCGGTGGCTCGCACGCGGTCGAGGATCGCCCCGCTGCCCCCCTCGGCGGCCGACTGCCGGACGAGGCGGACGCCGTTCCGCAGCGACCCGAGCGTCGGTTCGTCGCCCCGCAGGCACCGCCACGCGCCGCACGCGTACGACTCAACGCCCGACGCGTCGCAGTCCATCTGGAACGCCGTCCAGTCGAACGTGTCGTCGGCCTCGGGCGGGAGCGTCGCGGGACTCGCCGTCTCGTCGAACCCCCGCGTCCACCCGTCCCAGACGTAGATCTGTGGCTGGGCGGTGAACAGCCGCGTGCGGTAGCCCGCCGCGGACAGCGACTCCGCGAGCGTCGGCACGTCGCAGTCCAGCCGGTGTGACTTCGCGTGAACGCCGACCTCGCTCGGGTAGTAGCCCGTGTACAGCGACGCGTGTGCGGGAATCGTCCAGTGGGACGTCGAGTAGGCCTGCTCGTACCGCAGGCCCGGCAACCAGTCGAAAGCGTCGTCGAACGCGTCTTTCCGGAGAGTGTCGCAGACCACCACAGCTACGCTCGTCATAACTCCGTAGCGAAGCGGATAGCTGTTTGTTATGTACAGGTTACTATCGGGCGGATACCAGAAACTTCATACGTAGTTACCGGACGGACTGGGTGCGCCGACCCGGACGCGCAGCCGAAACAGCCGCATCCCCTCCGACGTGCGTCTGACGAACCGTTAAGTGGCCTCGGTGAGGAGTTAGGAGCCAGCATGGGCAACAAGAACAAGACCGTCTCGTTCCGCGTGAACGAGGACACGTTCGACGCCCTCCGCGACATCGCCGAGGAGCGCGACCTCTCGCTGTCCGCGGTGTTCCGCGACTACGTCGACGCGCTCGTCGCTCACGACGGCCAGGTGAAGGTCGTTCCCGAGCACCAGGTCGAGGAGGGCGACGAGGACGCGTTCCCGCCGACCGTCCAGGTGCCGAAGAGCTTCGTCCGCGAGCACGAGCGCCTCGAACTCGAAGCCGACCACCTCCGCGACCAGCTAGAGGAGCACAAGCAGTACATCACCCACCTCCGCGACCGACTCGACGAGGAGGGCGGCCCCGACGAGGTCATCCACCTCGACGACCTCGACGCCGACGGCGACGACGAGGAGACGTACACGTTCCGGTAGCGGGGCTGTTTCTCGGAGCTACGCCACCGACAGCCGGCGCACGGCAGTCACGCCCCGCCCGACGAGCACGACGAGCGCGAGCACCACGGCGAGGAACATCGGGAACACTCCAGCGACGTACACTCCGGGTTCCGCCGCGTTCAGGTTGTACACCGCGAATACCGCGGTGAAGAGCGTCAGTCCGGCGAGCACGCCTTCGGCGACGCGACGGCGGCCGAGCGACGCGGCGTGGCCGGCCGCGCCGACCGCGGCAAGCGCGACCAGCGCGAACGCCGCCGGCAGGAGCACGGCGAACGGGAGCGTCACGTCGCCGACGTACACCCACGTCGGGTAGCTCCGGAGCGCGACGCCCACGTCGAGCCACGTCGTCACGAGCACGGCGACCGCGAGCGCGACCTCCGCGCGGCGGAGCCAGTCGAGTCGCGTAACAGGGCGAGGTGAGCGGGACATTGCCGGGGAGACGCAAGAGGGAGTGAAAAGGGTTCGGGCGGCCGACGCGTCGGGATAGCTGCCTACCCCACCAGTTCGCGCTTCCGGTCGCGCGCCCGGTCCAGCGCCTCCTCGTCGCCTTCGACGGCCGCGAGGTCCTCGACCGCCTCCAGCGTGCGCGCCGCGTCGTCGAGGAAGGAGAGCACGTCGCCGGGGTACGCGTACACCAGGTAGTCGTCGCTCATCACGTCCACGATGGCGTCCGGTCCCATCCCTTCCGCGCGGAGTTCGAGCAGGTACCGGATGAACTTGCGCTCGGGATGCCCGCAGTACGGGTTCGACTCGCAGCCGCAGTCCAGGAAGTCCTCCGCGAAGTCGAGCACGCGGTCCCGCGTCGCCTCGTCGAGCTTCTGGAGGCCGTCGCCCTGAAAGAGTAGGTCGAGGGTCGCGCCGCTGAACGCGCTCTTCGGGATGGAGGTCTCTAGCTGCGAGCTGATCTGCCGGTGGTTCTTCACGTAGATCTTGTCCGTGATCGCCACTGTTCTCGCACGGGAGTACGCCGCTCCGGTGGAAAAGCGTGTCGTCCGACGGTCAGAGGTGTCCTACACGTCGGCGCGCGGCAGCCGCATCGTCACGACGCTCCCGCGCGGCTCGTTCTCGTCGAAGGAGAGGTCGCCGCCGCTCGCCGTCACGATCCAGTGGACGAGCCACAGGCCGAGGCCGCTGCCGTGCTCCATCGGCGTCTCGTTGCCCTCCGTGAGGACGACGCGCTCGACCTCGGGGATGCCGGGGCCGCGGTCCGCGACCACGATCCGGACGCCGTCCGGGTCGCTCCGGACCGCGACGCACACCGCTGGCTCCGACGCGTCGCCGTGCTCTATGGCGTTCTCCACGAGGTTCGACACCGCGACGTCGAGCAAGCCCTCGGCGGCGACGAGCGCCCGCGCCGACTCCGCGTCGACCGCGACGGTCGCCGCCGGGAACCGGTCGCTGACCCGGTCGGCACTCGCGGACACGACCGCCGCGGCGTCCACCGCGACCGGGTCGCCCGCCTCCCGGTGGAGCGTCTCCACGACCGTCCGCGCTTGGTCGCTAAGCTCCACCACCCGACGCGCGTGCTCGCGCGCCGTCGCCAGCGACCCGTCCACGTCGCCATCGGGCAGTCGATCCTCGACCGCGTCGAGGTGGCCGAGCACCACGGAGAGTTCGTTCCGGACGTTGTGACGCAGCACCCGGTTCAGGACGGTGAGCCGCTCCTCGTGGCGGCGGAGTTCGGTCACGTCGTCGAGCACCACCAGCGACCCCACGAGCGCGTCGCGGTGGTCGCGCAACGGCGTCGTCCGCACCCGGTACGTCCGCGACCCGCCGTCGAGCGACGGCGAGAGTTCGCCGTCGCTCACCGCCCCGTCGTCGTCGCGGAGCGCGACCGGCACCGGCCCGCCGGCCGTCAGCCCTGGAAAGACGTCGTGCGCCGCGTCGTTCGCGTCCACGACCACGCCGTCCGCGTTCACCATCACCACCGGGTTCTCCATCTCCGCTACGAGCGTGTCACGCGCCACGTGCTCCAGATCGAGGAGGTCGAAGTAGAACAGCGCGAACGCGAACAGCGTCCCCGTGAGCGCGAACGTGAACGGCGTCGCGTCCACCGGCACCGACGTCGCCCCGAAGTTGAACGCAACGTTCGCCGCGAGCGGCGCTACCGCGCCCGCCACCAGCACGGCACTCTGGCGTCGATACAGCGGGTTCGGCCGGAGGAGCACCCCGAGCAGGAACGCCAGCCCCGCGAGCACCAGCACGTACGAGTAGCCGAGATTCAGCCAGTACCCCGGCCCGAACGTCTCCTCCATCACCACCACGCCCGACACCGTCGCCTGCGACACGTCGCGCCACACCAGCCCGTGCGCGTCGTTCGTCCACACCAGCGCCAGCACCACCGCCGGCTCCACCGACAGCGCCGCCACCGTCCGCCGCGTCACCCACTCGCCGTACCCCGCGTACTCCAGCATCAACAGCAGCCACGCCGCCGGTACCACCACCGCGCCCGCGTACGCCACCCTGTTCCAGAACAGCTGCGCGCCCACTCCCGTCTCCGCAAACTCCAGCGTCGCCGCCAGTGCCCACGTCCCCACCCCGACCATCAGCGCCGCGAACGTCCGCGCCAGCGCGTTCGACCGCCGCCCCACTATCGCCGCCAGCACGAACGACACGCCCGCCGCGAACGCCAGCGGCAGCAGGTAAACGGACGGTTGCCACGCCATCGACACGCGAAACCCTCGCGAGCGGCCCGATAAAACCCCGGGTCGCGTCACACCCCTGCGACCGCCTGACGCGTCAGCCCGACCCGCATCCTGCGGAGAGTCGTAACGTATTTCAGCCGTAGTTGCCTACCGACGAACGCAAGCGTACCGCTGTGTCCGGGTTGGGGTAATGGTCATCCTTCAGCCTTGTGGAGGCTGAGACGCGGGTT
>CAZYYH010000060.1:0-9959 GCA_964651725.1 uncultured Halobacteriales archaeon
CGCGGTCGGAGAGCGCGCCCATCGGGTACTGGAGGAGGCCGAACGGGACGAAGAACAGGGCGAGCATGAGACCGGCCGCGCCGGCGTCGAGGCCGAGTCCCTCCCGGAAGTAGAGCGTGCCGACGAGGGCGAAGAAGCCGGCGGTGAAGCGGTCCACGAAGCCGAACGCGTACGGGACGGCGACCTCGGGATACCGCCGGAGACCGGCGACGAGTGCGCGGAGGCGGGCGCGGTCGGGGTCGGGCGCGCGGTCGGCGACGACCGTGGCGGCGACGGCGGCCAGGAGGAGCAGCCCGGCGGCGACGTAGAGCGGTGCGAGCGCGTCGATCTCGGTTAGCTGGCCGCCGAGCGGCGCGCCGAGCGCGGTGCCGAGACCGATGGCGACGCCTGCCGCGCCCATGTTCGTGCCGTGTCCGCCGCGCAGATCCATGAGCATCGTCATGGCGAGGGAGAACGCGCCGATGGTCGCCGCGCCCTGTGCGACGCGGAGGGCGAGGACGTGGGTGAAGGAGACGGTGGTGAACCCGGGGGCGGCGGCGAGCGCGAGGTAGCCGACCGCGCCGCCGAGCGCGCCCGCGGCGACGAACGGTGCGCGGCGGCCGGTGTGGTCGGAGAGCGCGCCCCAGACGCCGGCGAACGCGACGAACGCGCCGAACTCGGCGGCGAGGAACCACGTGCCGGCGTCGAGAGTGGTGGTCGCGCCGAGAGCGGCGACGAGTTCGGGGATGCCGGGGTAGAGCAGCAACTGCGCGAGCAGGATGGCGAACACGACGGCGGCGAGCGCGACCCGGTCCCGGCGCGTGCGGTCCACGCGCGGCGGTTGGGAGCGGACTCCGATAAGCGATGCGAGTCTTGCCGTAACTGCTGGTTATAACTCCATACGGAAATATGCACTATACACATGACCAGTGACCGCGAGGAGGGGGACGGTCGCGCCGCCCGCCGCGGCTTCGACACCCGGAGCGTCCACGCCGGGCAGAATCCCGACGCCGCGACCCGTGCGCGCGCACCGCCCATCCACCAGACCACCTCCTACACGTTCGAGGACGCCGACCACGCCGCCGACCTCTACGCCCTCCGGGGCGACGGCGACGTCTACTCGCGCATCAGCAACCCGACCGTCGCCATCCTGGAGGACCGACTCGCCGACCTCTCCGGCGGCGTCGCGGCCGTCGCTACCGCCTCCGGCATGGCCGCGCTCGACGCGCTCACGCTCCCGCTCGCCGAGGCCGGCGACAACGTGGTGTCCGCCTCGACCATCTACGGCGGCACCCGCGCCTACCTCGCGCACACCGCCAGCCGGAGAGGGGTCGAGGCCAGGTTCGTGGACACCCTCGACTACGACGCCTACGCCGACGCCATCGACGACGACACCGCGTACGTCCACCTGGAGACCGTCGGCAACCCCGCGCTCCTCACGCCCGACGTAGAGCGCGTCGCCGATATCGCCCACGACCGCGGCGTCCCCCTCGTCGCCGACAACACGTTCGCCACCCCGGCGCTCTGCCGACCCATCGAGTTCGGCGCGGACGTGGTCTGGCACTCCACGACGAAGTGGCTCCACGGCTCCGGAACCACCGTCGGCGGCGTGGTCGTGGACGCCGGCAGCTTCGACTGGACCGCCGACGACTACCCCGAGATCGCGGGCGAGAACCCCGCGTTCCACGGCGTCGAGTTCACCGAGCGGTTCGGCGACGAGGCGTTCGCCGCCGCCGTCCGCCAGCGCGGCGTCCGCAGCCTCGGCAACCAGCAGTCGCCGTTCGACGCGTGGCAGACCCTCCAGGGCCTGGAGACGCTGCCGCTGCGGATGGAGCGCCACTCCGAGAACGCCGCGCTCGTCGCGGAGTACCTCGCCGACCACCCCGCCGTCGCGTGGGTCGCGTACCCCGGCCTCGAATCGCACGAGACCCACGAGAACGCGAGCCGCTACCTGGAGGGCGGCTACGGCGGGATGATCGCGTTCGGACTGGCGGCGGGCTACGAGGCCGGCAAGCGCCTCTGCGAGGAGACGGAACTCGCCAGCTTCCTCGCCAACGTCGGCGACGCGAAGACCTTGGTCATCCATCCCGCGAGCACCACGCACGCCCAGCTAACCGGGGAGGAGCAGCGCGCGAGCGGCGTCAGCCGCGACCTCGTCCGGCTCTCCGTCGGCATCGAGGACCCCGCCGACGTGCTCGCCGACCTCGACCGCGCCATCGAGCGCGCGACGGAGGGGGCGACGTGACCGGGAGTCGGCACGCGACCGACAGCCCGACCGTCTCGCTCGGCCGGTTCGAGTTCGAGTGCGGGGAGTCCGTCCCGGAACTGGAAGTCGCGTACGAGACTTACGGCGAGTTTACCGGCGACGATGCCGTCCTCGTCTGTCACGCCCTGACGGGCAGCCAGCACGTCGCGGGCCGGGGCGGCCGGGGCGGAGACCCCGACCAGGCCCACGCCTGGTGGGGCGACGTGGTCGGTCCGGGCAAGGCCATCGACACGAACGAGTACTTCGTCGTGTGCGCGAACGTCCCCGGCGGCTGCTACGGCACGACGGGGCCCGCGAGCACCGACCCCGAGACCGGCGAGCCGTACGGCACCGAGTTCCCGCCGGTCACCGTCGGCGACTGGACGCGAAGCCAGCGCCTCCTCCTCGACGAACTCGGCGTCGGCCGCCTCCACGCCGTCGTCGGCGGCAGCGTCGGCGGCATGAACGCCCTCGACTGGGCGGCTCGCTACCCCGACGACGTGCGGCGCGTCGTCCCCGTCGCCGCCGCCGCCCGTCTCGACCCGCAGTGCCTCGCGCTCGACGCCATCGCTCGCCGCGCCATCACCACCGACCCCGACTGGCGGGGCGGCGACTACTACGGCACGGACGGCGACGTCGCTACCCGTCCCGACGACGGCCTCGCGCAGGCCCGGCGCATCGGCCACGTCATGTACCTCTCGAAGGACTCCATGGCCGCCAAGTTCGGCCGGCGGTCGGCCGGTCGGGACGCCGCCCGCGCGCCGCCCGACCCCGCCTCCGGCTTCTTCCCGTACCGCGAGGTCGAATCCTATCTCGACTACCAGGCCGACCGGTTCGTCGACCGGTTCGACGCCAACAGCTACCTCTATCTCACCCGGGCGATGGACGACTACGATCTCGGCGCCGGCCACGACTCGGACGCGGACGCGCTCGCCGCGTTCCCCGGCGAGGCGCTCGTGCTCTCCTTCACCGGCGACTGGCACTTCACCGTCGAGCAGGCCGACGCGGTCACAGACGCCTTCCGCGCCACCGGAACCCCCGTCGCCCATCACGTCGTCGACTCCGACCACGGCCACGACGCGTTCCTCGTGGAACCGGGAAGCGTCGGCCCGCCGATTCGCGACTTTCTCGCCGACGGCGTGGACGGCCGGGCGGTGACGGACGTTCGCGGGGAGGGCGACGGGTCGGCCGAGTACGCCCCCGTCCACAGCAGTTTGTTCTCGGACTGACCCTTCTTCGGTACTCTCGGACTGCCCACTCTTCGTTCCCACGGGTATCGTATCTCGGAAATCGCCCGGCTGCTCTCGATTCAGTCGCTCGCAGTCGGGCCAGCGTCTGCACGACCACGTCCCGTTCCACGTCTAATTTCGGACAGAGTCCTGCACAGATGAATACCGTTTCACCGTTCTTAGTCCGCGTTCACGCCATCTAACAGCGGCTTACCCGGCTCTTCCGAGCGGAACGGTCTTCTCCGTCGATCCGTCAGGATGGTAAGGGAGCGTTGTTCCCAGAATGACACGACTGACGATCTGTAGGGCATCTCATAACAAAGGTGATTGCTACCGAGACTCTCCTTGGAATGACACTTGGCCAACGGAGCGATGGGGGGAGGGCTCGCGGCTCGCGGAAGTGGCTCGTCGCAGCCGCTGTCGTCGTTTTGATCGTCGGAGCTATCGGTCCGCTTGCCTCCAGTGTCGGTGCATTGGGCGCATCGGACACGTCGGCAAAAGCCAGCGCGCCGTCCTCGATAGGGGACGCCGCAGGAGCCGCCACCGGGCAGGCACCGGACCTCCAGCAGGGAGAGGAAACGAACGTGAACCAGGCCGGAACCCTGTCCGGCAGCATCCCGCTCTCGGACGCCGACACGACGATACTCGGCGCGGCGACGAACGACACGCTCGGGTCGTCGATGGCTCCCGCGGGCGACGTGAACGGTGACGGGAACGAGGACGTGCTCGTGGCCGCGCCGCTCAACGACGACGGCGCGGAGAACGCGGGCGCTGTCTACCTCTTCTACGGCCCCGTCGAGGACGGAGAGATCAACGCCGAGAACGCCGACGTGACGCTCACCGGCGAAGCGTCCGGCGACTGGGCGGGCTACTCGGTCGGCGCGGGCGACGTGAACGGTGACGGCACCAGCGACGTCATCGTGGGCGCGCCGCTCAACGACTACGCCGCGGCCTCGGCGGGCGCGGCGTACGTCGTCTACGGCGGCGACCTCTCGGGGACGATGTCGCTGTCGGACGCCGACCTGAAGCTCACCGGCGAGAGCGAGAACGATCTCGCGGGCTTCTCCGTGGCGTCGGCCGGTGACGCGACCGGTGACGCCGGCGAGGAGGTGCTCGTCGGTGCACCCCAGAACGACGCCGGCGGGGCGGACGCTGGTGCAGCGTACCTCGTGTCGAGCGAGCCTACGGGCATCGTCTCGCTGTCCGACGCGGACGCGAGGATGACCGGTGAGGCCGCGGGCGACCTCGCGGGCTGGTCGGTCTCGACCGCCGAGGACTTCGACGACGACGGCAGCGCCGACGTCGTCGTGGGCGCGCGCCAGAGCAACAGCTCCGCGCCGAACGCGGGCGCGGCGTTCGTCGTGACCGACTTCCCCGCCGAGTCCTCGCTGTCCGACGCGCAGTTCACGCTCACGGGCGTCTCGGAGCGCGACAACGCCGGGTGGGCGGTCTCCGACGCGGGTGACGCGAACAGTGATGGCTACGGCGACGTGATCGTCGGCGCGCCGTTCAACGACGAGGCCGGCACGTCCGCGGGCGCGGCGTACGTCGTCTACGGCGGCGCGGACCGTAGCGGCTCGCTGTCGCTCGCAGACGCCGACATCACGCTGTTCGGCGAGGCGGCGGACGACCGCGCGGGCCACTCGGTGTCCTCGGCCGGCTCCGGCGACGTGACCTGCGACGAGTTCGCCGACCTGCTCGTGGGCGCGCCCGGGAACGACGAAGCCGGCGACGACGCGGGCGCGGCGTATCTCGTCGTCGGCGGCGACGACGTGAACGCCGTCCAGAACCTCTCCGACGCCGAGGCCAAGCTGCTCGGCGAGGAAGCCGGCGACGAGGCGGGCCGCGCCGTCACCGACCTCGGCGACGTCACCGGCGACGGGAACGAGGACGTGATGGTGGGTGCGCCGTTCCACGACGAGCACCCCGACGTGGGTGCGGCGTACATCGTCGCGGGCGTCTGCCCGCCGCCGACGACGCCGGAGCGGACGACGGAGCGGCCGGAGACGACGACCACGAAGACGAAGACGACCACGAAGCGGACGACGGTCGTGACGGCGACGCCGGACGTCAAGACGCCGACGGAGACGACGACCACCACGCCGACCACGACCGCGACGACGACGCCGACGACCACCAAGCGGACGACCACCACGACGCCGACTACAACCACCAGAACGACGACGCCGACGACGACCACGCCAACGACCACGACGCCAACTACGACGACGACGACTACCAGAACGACCACCACGCCGACTAAGACGACGCCAACTACGACGACGCCAACCACGACGACGCCAACGACCACCACGCCAACTACGACCACCCCGACGACCACAACGCCGACGACGACCACGCCGACCACTACCACTCCAACCACGACGACGCCGACGACCACCACGCCAACGACCACGACGCCAACGACCACATCGACGACGACCACGACCGTCCGGGAGTGTCCAGCCGATCCTGGTGGCCTCCTCGTCAAGTACGACGACCTCGATCAGACCTCACCGTCGAACCCGACGAACTGGAATACCGAAGGGGATCACTCCTCTGCAGTCTCGATAACCATCACCGAATGGGACGAGGACGATGAAGTGTCCGAACTCACCTTCGTGTCTAACGTCGGGCCAGTCGAGGTCGAGGCCTTCGGTGGCGGGAACACTTACACTACGGTTGCCACTTCCGGCACTGTCAGCGACGATGATCTCGGTGGTGCGGCGATCAGTCACATATCCTTCTACTGTCCGGAGAACAGCGCCAACGTCGCCGCGTCGAACGCCGACGCCAGCCAGACCGCCGGGTTCTCGATACCCGGTGTCGACGACCTGGCCGGCATCCTGCCGATGCTCGGCCTCTTCGCGGCGGCCGGTCTGGTGATCCGGCGGAACGAGCGCTGACCACACCACTCCGATCCTCCGTTCTTTCGCGTTTCCGTAGCGTCAACGCCGAGCGTCGTCCACGGACCCTACACGTCCGGTTCGCCGGGTTCGGGCGTAGCGTCCGCCGCCCCCGCTACAGCGTTCCACCTTCTTCGAGCACCCGCGCGAGCCGGTTCATCGTGGCGACCACCACGTCGCAGTGCGGCCGGACCGCGGGTTTCGGCCGGAACCCGGCGGCCAGCCCCGCGACCTGGAGCATCGGGAGGTCGTTCGCGCCGTCGCCGACCGCGACGGTGTCCGCCATCTCGACGCCCTCGGTCTCGGCGAGGCTCCGGAGCGCGTCGTTCTTCGTGCCCTCGACGAGCGGTCCCTCGACGCCGCCGGTCAGGTTCCCACCGTCGTCGGTCGGCAGGCGGTTCGAGACGATGGCGTCCACGGTGACGTGCTCGCGCTCCAGCGCCGCCTCGACGCCGCGCTGGAACCCGCCTGTCAGAATCGCCGTCGTCACGCCGGCGTCGTTCAGCCGGGCGATCAGGTCGGCCGCGCCCGGCCGGAGCACCACGTCGTCGAACGCCGCGCGCTGGTCCGCGGGAGGGAGGTCGCGGAGGAGTCCGGCGCGCTCGCGCAGGCTCTCCGCGTAGCTCAACTCGTCGTTCATCGCGCGCTCCGTGATCTCCGCCACCTCCTCGGCGACCCCGGCGCGCTCCGCGAGCAGGACCGTCATCTCGGAGTCCGAGAGCGTGCCGTCGAAGTCGAACGCGACCAGCATCCTTGGCGGGTGGTGGTGCGGCGCGGGCTTAAGCCGTGCGACCGCGGATGTTCCGTGGACCAAGCAGTTATCCCGCTCCCGAGTCACGTCCGGGTATGCGTGTCCGAGACGTGTTCTGGAACCCCGCCCAGCGCCGGCTGCGCGCGCCGTGGCGGCTGCCGCTGCAGGTCGGATTCCTCGCGTTCCTGGCGGCCGCCGGGGGCGTGGCACTCCAGGCGGTGGGGCTGTTCGGGGCGTTACGCGTGGCGTCGAGGGGGCCGGCGGGGAGCGTCGTCGGCATCGCGTTCACGGGCGTGGTGGTGTTCGTGGGCGTGTGGCTCGGGAGCTTAGTGCTCGACCGTCGGCCGTTCCACGACTACGGCTTCGACGTGGACCGCGGCTGGCTCCGCGACCTCGCGTTCGGGCTGGCGCTCGGCGCGGGACTGATGACGGCGATCTTCCTGGTGGAACTCGCGGCGGGGTGGATAGCGGTCACGGGCACGCTGCGTGCGCCGGCAGCGGAGAGCGTCGCGGCGGGAATCGCAGCGGCGGGCGTGGCGTACCTCGCGGTCGGGTTCTACGAGGAGTTAGTGATGCGCGGCTACCTCCTGCAGAACGTCGCGGAGGGGCTGGCGTTCTTCGAACGCGTGTCCGCGGACGCCGCCCTGGGGGTCGCGGCGCTGGCGTCGTCGCTCGTCTTCGGCGTGGCGCACGCGCTCAACCCGGCGGCGTCGGCGGCGAGCACGCTCGGCATCGCGGCGGCGGGCGTGTTCCTCGCTACGGGCTACGTGCTCACGGGCGACCTCGCGCTCCCCGTCGGCGTCCACGTCACGTGGAACGTGTTCCAGGGGCCGGTGTACGGCTTCCCGGTGAGCGGGACCGCGCCCGCGGCGAGCCTCGTCGCCGTCCGCCAGCAGGGGCCGGCGGTGGTGACGGGCGGCGCGTTCGGCCCGGAGGCCGGCCTGCTCGGCGTCGCCGCGTCGGCCATCGGCATCGCCGCGGTCGCGTGGTGGGTGCGCCGCGAGCGGGGCGCGGTCGCGCTCCGCGACGAACTGGTCGTGCCGGAGCTGCGGTGGCGGGAGTGACGGGCGGCCCGAGCGCTGCGCGGTCCGACCGCAGGGAGGACCGCGGGACGAGCGAACGGGGAGCGGAGTGACCCGTGAGCAATCGAGGGCCGCCGAATGGGCGAGCGCTGCGCGGTTCGACTAGAGAGAGAACCGCGGGATGAGCGAGCGGCGACCGACGGGAGCCGTGAGCGGCGGAGCGGCGAGCGCCGGCATCCGAAAGGTACAACGTCAGGGGGCCGCCACGTCGAAACCGATGCTCCCGCAGCTCACCGCCCGGCTGCCGGCCCGCTTCCAGTCCTCGACGTTCCCGGCCATCGTCGCCGGGACGGTAGCCGAGGCCGCCGTGCTCTGGTGGGTGCGCGCGTCGTTTCCCCCGCGGTTCCAGGGCGTGCTGCTCGTGGGACTGGTGAGCGGGGTCGTCGCCGGCCTGCTCACGCACGAGTACGGCTCCGCGCTGAAGAACGGGCTGTTCGCGGGGCTGTTCGGCGTCGCGCTCTACGCCGCCGCGTACTTCACGTACGGCGTCTGGGTGTCGGTCTCGCGCGGCTTCGGCGTCGACTCGGTGGTGACGCTCAACTACGGCGTCACGGCGACCGCGACCTCCATCGTGCTCGCGCCGGTGTTCACCGCGGAGGGTGCGGTCGCCGCCGTCGCGGTTCACGCGCTCCTGCTCCGGCGACGATGACGCCCGGCCGCGCGTCGCGCTTACTCCGTTCCGTATAAAGGGCTTAAAACTTACACGTTATTACAATCTGTTACTATTTATTACATTTATAAGCGGCGGCTGTCCGCGTTCACGTCGGCGGGAGTTCGGCCCGGTGTACCCGTTCGATCTATGCACGAACGCGCCCATCGGCCGGTCGAATCCGACCCCGCCAATACGTGCGGGTGCAGAAAGCGTTAACCTCGCGCGGCGGGTGAGGAGTTGTACATGAAAATACTCGTCACGGACCCCATCGCGGACGCGGGCCTCGACGTGCTCGCCGACGCCGGCCACGAGGTCGAGACCGCGTACGACGCCGAGGGGGACGCCCTCCTCGACGCCGTCGCGGACGCACACGCGCTCGTCGTGCGCTCCGGCACGGACGTAACGCCGGAGGTGTTCGAAGCCGCGGACGACCTCGTCATCGTCGGTCGCGCCGGCATCGGCGTGGACAACATCGACGTGGACGCCGCGACCGATCAGGGCGTCATCGTCGCCAACGCGCCCGAAGGCAACGTGCGCGCGGCCGCCGAGCACACCGTCGCCATGCTGTTCGCCGCCGCCCGGTCCATCCCGCAGGCCCACGAGCGCCTCGCGGACGGCGAGTGGGCGAAGAGCGACTACCTCGGCGCGGAGGTCAACGGCAAGACGCTCGGCATCCTCGGCCTCGGCCGCGTCGGCCAGGAGGTCGCCAAGCGCCTCGGCAGCCTCGGCATGGAACTGGTGGCGTACGACCCGTACATCGGCGAGGAGCGCGCGGCCGCGCTCGGCGCGGAACTCGTCGAGTTCGACGAACTCCTCGAACGCGCCGACTTCCTCACCGTCCACACGCCGCTCACGCCGGAGACCGAGGGCCTGCTCGGCGAGGCCGAGCTCTCCAAGCTGGCGGGCGGCTACGTCGTGAACTGCGCCCGGGGCGGCATCGTGGACGAGCCCGCGCTCGCCGCCGCCGTCGAGAACGACGTGCTCGCCGGAGCCGCCGTGGACGTGTTCGCCGACGAACCCGTCGCCCCCGACAACCCGCTGCTCGACGTGGACGGCGTCGTCGTCACCCCGCACCTCGGCGCGAGCACCGAGGCCGCCCAGGAGCACGTCGCCAC
>CAZYYH010000061.1:0-9791 GCA_964651725.1 uncultured Halobacteriales archaeon
AATTGTAACTCATAGTGGCTTTCAACAAAGCAGTTTGACCGACCGACGAGTATTGTTTGATTCACACTGGGACAACCGACGTGGTTGTGCTGTAGACGCACCGTCTATGCAGAAGAGGGGCTGTTAGTTGTCCTTGGTCTGGGGGGATACTCATTTTTGGTCATCACACTCCTGTAAGGGATGGTTCACCAAGGAACGTCGAAGAACGAATGGGCCGACCGACACCGCCAGGCACTGACCACCCGCCATTCCCATGAAGATGTACTCAACGACCGAGAATTCGAACTGCTGTTAGAGGCGTGTGGTGATCTGCCAGCACCGCGTGGCTTCGAGGCGCGGTTCATCTGTCTGCTCGGCGGTCGGCTTGGCCTCCGCGCTGGGGAAATAGCACACTTCAATTCCTCATGGTTAGACTGGAACCGCAAGCTCATTCGGATTCCACAGCACGAGCCATGTGACTGTGGCTACTGCCGGCGTCAGGCCCGTCAGGAAGTCACCCACAATGACCAACTGACCAAAGCCGACGCTATCGCGTCACGTTGGCACCCAAAGACCGTCGCGTCAGCTCGGTCAATCCCCTTCGATCTCTCACTCCGAATCGAACTCTGTATCGAGCGGTTCGCAAACCGCTACAGTGGCTTCCCACGGTCGCGGTCAACGGTCAACCGACGCGTCGAAGAAGCCGCCGACCAAGCGAATCTCACAGGACGAATTTATCCACACTGTCTGCGGGCAACCGCAGCCAGCCATCATGCGTACAAGGGAGTAGCCCCGGTACCGCTACAAGCACTGATGGGATGGAGTGACCTTGCGACTGCCCAGAAGTACATCCGGATCTCCGGAACCGCAACTGCCGACGCGCTCCGTCGAGTTCACCACAAATAATCGAAAACCACCATTCTGGCAGATCGCCCGTTGCTGTATAGAGACGTTTTCAGCCGCGTGGACTCGTCGACCGCTCGTGCAACCTACGTTGGGGTCGTACAGCCAATCCGGGCTCCGATACCGCAGAGCCACCGCCATTTTCATTCCTCGTCCGCGGCAAGACTACTGCCATGGATCGGAACTGGGGGAGTGACTACCTCGCGGCCGCCAGAGCCCACCTGCGAACCGCCTGTTCTGTCGATCATCCACCGCGGCAGGTCGGCTGAGTTTCGCACTCGGTCTGTTTCTCCTCGCACTCCCCAATCTTGGCGTCAGTGTCGTCGTTATCGCGGTAATCGGCAAGGGTTTCACCTGGGCGAACCCGCAGGCGCTCTCCGCGGCTGTGGTCGTCCTGAACCCGGTGGTCAAAGGGCTCGTCTATGCGATGAGTGTGAGTCTGGGTACCGTCCTCCTCGGTCCCATCCCGGGGGTTTTCGACGGGGAGTTCGACCTTTCGATCGGCCCGAAGATCCTGACCCGCCTCCTCGTCGGGAACGTCATCATCGCCGTCGTGATCGCCACCGCTGGCTTCGTCGTCGCCCTCTACAGCACCAGGCTAATGCGGTCCAGTCGTCACGCTCCCGGCTGACAGTACAGTCACCGTTTTCCCCGAGTTGGCGTTTCGTCGGCCGCCAAGGTGGACTGGGAAGATCGATCCAGTGCTGTATTCGCGCCTTGTATTCAGCACGGATTCGAGCAAGTGTCCAAATCCTATTGTTTTTACCCGCCTCTGACATCCTCGAATTCGGGCGTCCCACACCTCAAAGGACGATTCGTTCGACAATCGAACGAGCGCCTGCAGCGCCCGTGCCGTTCCTCCGGTGGCGTCGACCGTCCGCGAGGTGTAGCAGCTAGTCGTCTTCCTCTCCACCGCCGCCCTCCTCGCCGCCATCTTCCCCATCGTCCTCGCCTTCACCAGGTCCAGCACAGCCCGCCCCGAACACGGCAGCGACCATCACGCCACCGCGCCGCAGCACCGCTCGTCGGTGCACGGTCACTGCACCCCGACGGGGTCGTCCACGTCGTCGGCGTGCGCGCGGTAGACGTCGCAGTGCCGGGCGTGGTCGAACTCGAAGCGGTCGTTGCAGACGTCGGCTTTCATGGGCGAGACGAACTCGTCCGTGGCGGTGCAGTACGGGCGTTCGTGGTCGAACTCGTGCTCGCCGTCGCCGCGCCGGTAGTCGAGGTGCGGGCAGGCCATCACTGGGTGTGACACGCGGGCCGGTCTTTGTTACCGAGGTGTTATCGGGCGGAGATGCCGAGGAGGGCGCGAGCTTCGTCCGGCGTGGCGAGCGGGCGGTCGAGCGCGTCGGCGACGCGGACGGCGCGCTCGACGAGCTGGGCGTTGCTCTCGGCGGGTTCGCCGTCGCGGACGTAGAGGTTGTCCTCCATGCCGACGCGGACGTGGCCGCCGAGGAGGACGGCGAGGGTGGTGAGCGGGATCTGGTTGCGGCCGGTGGCGAGGAGGTTGAACTCGGCGTCCGCCGGGAGGTTCTCGACCATGGTGAGGACGTTCCGGGGGTCCGGGGGATTGAAGCCGGGGCCGAACACGAGGTTGACGTAGTAGGGCGGGTCGAGGAGGTCGGTGTCGGCGAGCCGGTGGACCTCGGCGAGCTGGCCGGAGTTGAACACTTCGAGTTCGGGTTTGACGCCGCGGTCGGCCATCTCGGTGGCGAGCCCGTCGATGGTGTGGCGGGTGTGGTCGGTGACGATGTGGCGGCCACGCTTGAACGGCCCGAGGTCGAGCGACGCCATCTCCGGGGGTGGATCGGTGCGGATGCCCTCGACGCGCTCGCGGTAGGGACCCTGGCCGCCGGTGGTGTTCTGGACGACGACGTCGTCGCACTCCTCGCGGATGGCGTCGTTGACGGCCTGGAGCCGGGCGGCGTCGTTCTCGCCGCGCCGGTCGCGGCCGTGGACGTGCGCGATGGTCGCCCCGAGTCGCTCGCACTCGCGGACGTCCGCGGCGATCTCCTCGGGCTGCTCGGGGAGGTTGGGGTTGGCGTCCTTGCCGTGGACGCCGCCGGTGGTTGCGACGGTGATTACGAGCGGTTTGCGGTCGAGGTAGTCGTCGTACATGGTCAGGTGGTGTCGCGTTCGGCGAAGGTGAGCCGCCAGTTTCCCGGGTCGTGGAGGTCGACGCCGGGAGTCCGGTCGCCGAGCGGGCGGACGGCGAGCCGGCAGTCGCCGCCGCGGAACCGCGCGAGCGGCGGGCGCTGGTCGGAGTGGAAGCCGTACGCGCTGAGGGCGTCATCGGGGAGGCTTCGACCGGGGGCGGCGAGGAGATCGGCGTCGTCGTGGTCGGCGACGACGGCACCGAGGAGAGCGTGGAGGGCGTCGCGTCGCCGGTCGGGGGCGTCGAGGGGTGCGACGTCCGCGATCTGCGCGAGGCGGACGCGGTCGTCGACGGTGCGCGTTCGGACGAGGAGGCCGGCGACGGGCCGGTCGCCGTCGCGCGCGAGGTAGGTGTGGCGGTCCCACTCGGGGCTGTCGAAGCGCCAGTCGAGGAAGGTCCGGTCGCGAACGGCGTGGATGCCGGCGGGGTCGGCCGACCGGTGGAGGTCGGCGAGCGCGCCGGTGGCGACGCCGGGTTCGCTCGTCACGTCGAGCGAGGGACGAGTGGCGAGCGCGTCGCGAGCGCGGAGGTAGCCGTTCGCGCCGGCGTCGGCGGCACGCGCGAGGGCGCGGGCGGCGGGACGGTCGGTGCGACCGGCGACGAGCGCGCTGGGCGACTGGACGCGGTAGTGGGTCTCGGTGGGGGCGACGGGGTCCCACCCGAGCTTTCGGAAGCCGGCGAGCGCGTCGGCGGTCGGCTGGTTGAAGCAGAACGCGGGGTCGCGGTCGGCGTAGAACTCGACGGCGCGCTCGGTCATGCACGTGAACAGACCGTTGCGCCGGTGGTCGGGGTGGACCATGGTGTCGACGGTGAGGAGCGCGAGCGAGCGGTCGCGGCCGACGTGGAGGGGAAAGGCGAGGAACGGGCGGGTGCCGACGACGGTGCCGTCGCGCTCGGCGACGAACATGGGGACGTGGTCGACGTACGGGACGCGCTCGAACCGCCACACGAACCAGTCGCGGTCGCGGCGGTGCCCCCACACGTCGTGGTAGAGGTCGAGGAAGTCGTCCTCGTCGCCGGGCTGGAAACGCCGGATGACGTACTCGTCGGGGGGTGCGTCGGTCATGGTGGCTCCGGTCGATGGAAGCGTGACGGCGCGGACGGCCTTAGTTGTGCGTCGGTTATCCACCGTCGCGACCGGACGCTGCGGGTGGTCGTCGATACCGGCAGGGAATAAGGCCGGATTACGTTTCCGGAACGGTCGCGGGGCGAAAAGCCGGGCCGTCGACGGAGTGGCCGACCGGGTGCGAACGCGGTGTCCCTGCGTCCGACGCCCTGTCAGCCACTGGAGGGCAGCCAGTCTCCAAGTGCGTGCGGACCGAACCCGTGGACATGGCCGAGGATGACCGCGACGAGGAGCGCGAGCGCGAGCGGGAACGGGAGCGCGAGAAGGAGGCCGAGTTAGAGCGCGTCGGGGAGGCCGAGGACGAGGATGGGCCGCCGTCGGGCGAGGAGACACAGGAGATGCCGACGGAGGAGCAGGCCGAGGAGTGGGAGGAGGGCGAGGAGAATCGACCCGTCGGGGAGGCGGCGGCGGACGCCGCGGCCGACGAGGAGGACGGCAGCGACGGCGAGAGGTGATTGCGGGAACGGGCCGGATGAGTGACGGAGACGAGGAGTGCGAGCGGCTCTCGCTCTTACGCGCCCGGCACGCCCAGCGCGTCGAACGCGAACACGTTCAGCAGCGCCAGCACGTACAGTATCACGAACGACGCGATCCAGGCGATGAGCGAGATGCCCGCCGCCGCACCCCAGCCACCCGGATACCGCCAGTTGATGATCCCGACGTACGCGATCAGCGCGAGCAGCGGCCCAAGGAACGGTATCCAGCCCACCAGTGCGGCCACGATGACCCACACCGCCGCCCCGATGAGCGCTGTGATGATGGCGTACGTGTAGTCCTCGACGTCCGTGAGGAGCATCGCGCCGAGGTAGATGCCCGCCGCGCCGATGAGCAGGCTCACGACGAACACGATGATGGAATCGATGAGTGCCATATCGACACGCACGAGAGCGAACGGTTTGAGAATTCGCCGCTTACTCGGCGCGTGCCGCCGGAGTAGCACGGCCTTACCCGTCGCGGTCGCCGTTGGTCTCGGGAACGAGGCCACCGAATCCTTACACGAGATTCAAGGTAGACCACTGCTATCCCAATCTACCCGAGGCTCCCGTGCGACGACGACGTTTCCTCCTGTCGGTCGGTGCGGTCGGCGGACTCGGCGCGTTCGGGTACGGATCCCGGCCGCCCGAGCGCCGCGTAGACGTGTGCGTGTGGCTCTCCGAGCGAGCCGCCGCCTACGACGGCGTCCGGGAGCGCGCCCGCGGCTACCTCCGGCGCGCGCTCGAACCGGCGGTCCACGACCTCGACGTGTCGTTCGGCGACCCCGTCGACCCCTCCACGGAGGACGCCTACCGGCTGCTCACGGGCGGCGAGTGGCCGCTCGACCTCGTCAAACAGCTCGGCAGCGGCGACCTGGCGGACGACGTGAATCTCCTCGTGACGGACGGCGACATGAGCGAGACGCCGACGGGCGCGGGCGTCCCGCACGTCGCCGCGGTCGGGGGTGCCCGCCACCTCGCGCAGATGCCGCCCGCCGAGGACGCGCCCGACGTGATGCCGCAGACTGACCGGACGCACGTCACGCAGGTGCTGCTCCACGAGGTCGGCCACGCGCTCGGTCTCGACCACGACCACGGTGCCATCTCGCCCATCGACGACGGCGTCATCGTCACGCCGATGGTGAGCGCGTACGCGTGGCTCCCGCCCGAGGTCAAGGAGCGTCACTTCGACTACGACGCGTCGGCCTGCGGGCAGCCGTACGTGGACGTCGGGCCGTCGCGGCGCGACCTCGCGCTCGACTACTCGGCGTGCGCACGGGAGGCGCTCGCCGACTACCGCGGCGGTGCTCTACTGTGACCGGCCGTCGCCCGGGTGAAAGCCTACCGGGGTGAACGCTCAACACGTTTTTCCCCGTCGCCGCCCTCGATTCGGACGGTGGGAAGCATGCAAGCAGAAGGCATCATCAGAGTCAACTGGCTGGACTGGACGTCGCTCGCACTCGTGATAATCGGCGCGCTCAACTGGGGTCTCGTCGGCCTCGGGATGGTCCTCACGGGGGACCCGGCCGCGTGGAACCTCGTGAACCTCATCTTCGGGTCCGTGGAGTGGCTCGAAGCGCTGATCTACCTGCTCGTCGGCCTCGCGGGCGTGTACGAACTCTACTTCGCGTGGAAGCTCTACGACGAGGCCAGCGAGGAGGTCACCGAGGCCCGGACCGCCGACTGAGCCGTTTTTCCGGCGACGACTGTGCGGCCGGTTTTCGCGGTCGAAAGAGCCAACGGGCCGGCGCGCGACGTTCCGAACATGACGGACCGACTCGACGGTACGGCCGCGCTCGTGACGGGCGCGAGTTCGGGCATCGGCGAAGCGACGGCACACGCCCTCGCGTCCCGCGGTGCACGGGTCGCGCTCGCGGCGCGGCGCGAGAGCCGTTTGCAGGAGATCGCCGCCGACCTCGATGACCGGCACGGAGCCGACGCGCTCGCCGTCCCGACGGACGTGCGCGACGAGGCGGCGGTCGAAGCGATGGTGACGGAGACCGTGGACGCGTTCGACGGGCTCGACGTGGTCGTGAACAACGCGGGGATCGCGCGGGGCAGCGACGTGGAGTCGATGTCGACGGAGGAGTACCGCGCGATGATGGACACGAACGTCGACGGCGTCTTCTACGCCACCAGGGCCGCGCTCCCGCATCTCCGCGAGTCGGAGGGGAACCTCGTGTTCGTCGGGAGCTTCGCCGGCCAGTACCCCCGACCGTTCAACCCGGTGTACGCCGCGTCGAAGTGGTGGACGCGCGGGTTCGCACTGAGCGTCGAGGCGGCGGCGGGCGACGACGGCGTCGCCGTCACCGTCGTCAACCCCTCGGAGGTGCGCACGGAGTTCGGCTCCGAACTCGGCGAGGCGTTTGAGGAGCGGTTCGAGCCGGGCGAGGTGACGGAGCCGGAGGAGGTCGCCGAGGCCATCGCGTTCGCCGCGAGCCAGGAGGGGTCGACGGTGAGCGAGATGGACGTGTACCGGCGCGACAAGCTCGGCTTCTTCTAGACTTTATCCCGATCGCGGTCGTCTACCGTGACGTGGCGGCGTCGGGGCTCGGTTTCGGGACGCGCGGGTCGCTGTTGCGGCGAGCCGCGACCCCGCTCGCCGCGTTCGTCGGCGTCGTCGTCGCCGGCACCGCGGGGTTCGTGGTGCTCGGCGGCGTCGGGCTGGTGGAGGCGGTGTTCTGGCTCGTCGACCCGACGAGCCTCGAACTCCACTTCCGCGACCACGGTGGCCCGGAGACGACGGCGAAAGCGTTCGCGGTGGCGGTGCGGGTCGCGCTCGTGGTGACGGGGCTGTGGATCGGCGAGTCGGTGCTCACGGCGGCGTTCGGCGGCCAGATACGGGGTGAACTCAGACGCGTGGGGAACCAGCGAGCCATCGCCGACCTCTCCGACCACGTCGTGGTCTGCGGCTACGGGATGTTCGGCCGGACCATCGCGGCGGGCCTCCAGGCGGCGGGCGAGGACGTGGTCGTCGTGGAGCGCGACGAGGCCGAGTACCGGCGGGTGCTCGACGACGACATCCGCGCGGTGAACGGCGACGCGCGCCGCGAGGACGTGCTGCGGACCGCGGGCGTTGACCGCGCCCGCACCGTCGTCGCCGCCATCGACGACTCGAACGCGAACATCCAGATCGCACTCGTCGCGGACGGGTTCGAGGCGGACCCCACGGTCGTGGTCCGTGTCGGCGACGAACTCTACGAACCGCTCGCGCGCCGCGCCGGCGCGGACTACGTGACGATACCCGAGGTCACGACCGGCGAGCGCGTGCTCGAACTCCTCTAGCCGTCGCGGACCTCCTCGCGCACTAGGTCGAGGGCGTCCCGGAGCGCGCCGGCGGACGCGAGGTAGCTCGCGCCGACGCCCGCCTTCACCGTCTTCGCGGCACTCCCGGTGAGCACCGTCGGGCCGACCTGTGCGACCGCGCCGTCGCCGACGCTCACCAGCCAACCCCGCGAGTCGAACGTGAACCGGTCGAGTCGCGGCCGGAACACGTCGTCGCCGCGCTCGCCCTCGACGACGCGGGCGACGTTGACGGCGGCCGTCTTCGCCTCGCGCACCGCGGCCTGCGCGCTCGCCGGCACCGCCCGCCCCTCGGCGTCCACGACCCGCGCCGCGTCGCCGACGACGAACGTCCGGTCGTCGAGTGCGAGCGTACTCGTCACCTCGGTGCGCTCGCCGCATAGAGCGTCCGGGCCGCGGATGCCGCCGGTCCACACGAACTGGTCGTACGGGATCTCGCCATCCGTGGTGTGGACGGCGTCCGCGTCCGCGCCCTCGACGCGCACGCCCGTCTCCACGGCGACGCCGGTGCGGTCGAGTTCGTCGTGGACCGCCGACTGGAAGTTCTCGGGGAAGCCGGGCGCGACCGCGTCCATGCGCTCCACGAGCCGGACGGTTACGTCGTCCGCGTCCTCTTCCTCGACGACTGCGGCCAGCTCCCCCGCGACCTGGATGCCGGAGAGGCCCGCGCCGCCGACGACCGCGGTGCCACCCGAGTCCACCACGTCGAGGAACCGCTCGCGCACCGCGCGGGCGTGGCGCAGCCGCTTGAACGGCGTCGCGTGCTCGGCGACGCCCTCCAGCCCGTGGTACTCGGTCGTCGCGCCGAGACACACCGCCGCCACGTCGTAGTCGAGGTGGTCGCCGTCCGCGAACGTCACCCGGCGGTCGTCCGGGTCGACGCGCTCGACGCGCCCCTGTCGGAACTCGGCGCGATCGAGCAGGTCGTCGAGGGACACCGTGAGTTCGTCGGCGAGCGCGGGCCGGCGGAGCACCCGATGGAGTTCGTGCTGCACGAGGTGGGCGTCGTACTCGTCCACCACCACGAGGTCCACGTCCTCGGGCAGCCGGTCCTCCAGCGACCGCGCCACGAGCAGTCCCGCGTACCCCGCGCCGAGAACGACCACGCGCATACCCGGGGATTGGGCGGGCACGGGTAAAGCCCTGCGGCGTCGAGGACCCGGGATTGCACATCTGGACGGGTGGCGGTCGCGCGCGAGACGCGAACGACGAACGGGGTGAAGTCGTGAGTGTCCGCGCGAGGGACGAGCACCGGAACGAACGGAGTGAGTGGGGAGCGCAGTCGGCTGGGGAGGCCGTGATGCGGCCTGATGTTGCAAGCAGCTAGCCTGCTCACTCCTCCACCGGCAGTTGCGGTCGTGTTCGACCGGAAACTGTTTAGCGAACCCTTGACTGTCGATAGACTGCACCACGGCCTCCCCAGCCGACTCGCATCTCGCTTCGTCCGGTCGCTCGATGCTCGTCCCTCGCGCGGGTGCTCCCTCACTGTGTTCGGTCGCGCCTCGCGCGCCGACGCAACCTACGCTAATAGCCAATCGTTCACCCGGACGCGCTCGCGGTGCCCGGCCGCACGGAGTCGTAGACGCCGCGGGCCTTCTCGGTGGCCTGGTCCGTGAGCGCCGCGCCGAGTCGCTTCACCGCCGTCCGGTGGGCGTCCTTCGACCGATGCACGTGCTGGGGGCGCACGCCGAGCGCGTCGTACGCCGCGAACGCGTCGTCGTCGACCACGTCGCGCCGCTCCAGATGCCGGCGCACCCGGAACAGCAGCGCGTGGAGCTGGAGCAGTTCGGTCTTCTGCACGCGTCGGGCTAAACAGCGCGCACGGGTAAGTCACGCGCCTCGTTTCCGT
>CAZYYH010000062.1:0-9745 GCA_964651725.1 uncultured Halobacteriales archaeon
AGACGTTCGTCCCGCTCGCGCTGCTCCCCGAGTGGTTCCGGCCCGTCGTCTCGCTCTCGCCGCTCACGTACTTCGCGCGCGGCGTCCGCGCCGCGACGTACTCGGGCGGCGGCGCGCGCGGCGACCTAGCGGTGCTGGCCGCGCTCGCCGCGGTGGCGTTCGTGGCTGGCGCGTACGCCATCCCGCGGACCGACTGATCATCGAACCCGAATGCGACGTCCGCTCCCGCCCGAGTTCGGCGAGCGCTCGCCGAGCGTCAGCTGCTCGGTGAGCCGGCGGCCGTCGCGGACGAGGTCCACCGTCACCTGCTCGCCCGGTTCCGTCTCGGTGAGCAGGTAGCGCGTCTGCTCCTCGTGCGAGCGCACCGGCTCGCCGTCCACGCCGACGATGACGTCGCCACCGACCGGCACCTCGCGGCCGCGCACGACCGTCGTGCCCCCGCAGCCGACGAGCGCGCCGCTCGACGGGCCGAGTCGCACGTCCACGACGAGCACGCCGGTCGGCTCGTCGAGGTCGTTCGCCTCCGCGACGGTCGGCGACACGTCCACGGTGCTGACCTTGAGGTAGGGGTGGCGGTAGCGACCGGACGCCACGAGTTCGGGGACGACGCGCGAGACGATGGCGGGCGAGATCGCGAACCCGACGTTCTCGCCGCCCTTCGCGCGGTTCACGCCGACGACGACCGGCCGGTCGTCGGCCGCCTCGCCGTCCGACTCCGAGCCGGCGGACCCGCCGTCGGCCGTGACGAGGGGTCCGCCGGAGTTCCCGGGTTGATGGCGGCGTCCGTCTGGACCGGGTCCGGGATGGCGAAGCCGCTCCCCGTCGGCATCGACCGGTTCACGCCGCTCACGATGCCCGCCGTGACCGTGCCGTCGAGGCCCATCGGGTTGCCGAGCGCGGCGACCGGTCGGCCCGGCTCCGGGTTCTCGTCGGCGATCGGGAGCGGGTCGGCGTACTCGGGGAGGTCGTCCGCCCGGACCACCGCGAGGTCCGTGTACGCGTCCCGACCCGCGACGCGCGCCGTCCGCCAGTCACCGTTGGAGCGAAGCTCCGACGAGCCGCCCCTCGCTCCCGTGGGTCGCTCGCGGAGACGCCGTCGCTGAACCGCAGCTCCACCTCGTCGGCCGACCCGACGACGTGGTGGTTCGTGACGACGTGCGCGTCGTCGTAGACGAACCCGGACCCTGCGCCCGAGCGCGCCGACCCGTCGAACGTGACGTACACCGACACCACCGACGGGATCGCCTGCCGATACACCTGCTCGTAGCGTGTCTCGTCTCCCATTTTGCGTCGCGACCGCGCCAGGGCGGTCGCTTACCTCCGGTTAGTGCCCGGCGCGGTTAAGGTGTGCGGTGGAGTGACACGCCGGGCCGGCGACCACCGAGCATTTACGTCACCGGGCGGACAATCGGTGGCCGAGATGCCGCCCAGCCACGCTCTCCGCGCCGTCGCGCTCGCCGCCCTCCTGGTTCTCGCCGGCTGTGGCGCCGGCGTCGACGAGCCGGCGACGACGAACTCGCCCGCCGACGCGTCGACCGACACGACTACCGCAACTGCCACGGCCACCGCCCCGACCGCCCCGGACACCACGTCGACCACCTCGACTCGGACGACCACGCCGTCCGGCGACGGCCCCGACATCACCCTCCACGGCGGCGAACTCGGCTTCGACCACCGGCGGACGTGGACCCGCGTCGAGTCGCTGCTCGACGCCGACGCTACGCCGCCGTCCGACGTCTACCTCCGGCCGAACGACACGCTCGGGACCGGCTTCGACGACGTGGACAGCGCGTTCTTCCGGCGCGTGACCGGCGTCTCGCCGCCCGACGAGGAGGCGGAACCGCGCGTCACCGGCATCTCGCTGGCGACCGGCGGCGCGTCCCCGCGCTACGTCGAGTACGTGCTCGCCCACGAGTACGCCCACGACGTGCAGTTCGAGCGGGTGCAGGACACCGCGGTGATGCGCGCGGCGTTCGAGGCCGACGACCACCAGACGGAGCGCGTGAGCGGCGCGATAATCGAGGGCGGCGCGTCGTACGTCGCGGACGAGTACGTCCGCGAGTACCGTCCGGACGCGTTCGCCGACGTCCGCCGCGATGAGCCGAGCTACCGCAACATGACGACCGTCGGCAAGTACGCGTTCGCACCATACCACTTCGGCCGGCGGTACGTCGCCGCGCGCGCCGACTCGCCAGCCGACCACTGGCGCGTCTACGACTCGCCGCCCGAGACGACCGAACAGCTCCTCCACGACTACTCGCCGGACGAGGAGCCGCCGCGGAACCTCTCGGTCGCGGTGCGTCCCGGCGACGGCGCGCGGGCCGACCGCAACCAGACGATGGGCGAGCTGTTCGTCCGGCTGACCCTCACCAGCGAACTCCCGGAGGACGACGCCGCGCGCGCCGCCGCTGGTTGGGGAGCGGACGAACTCGTCACCGTCGAGGACGGCGGGAACGCGTCGTACGCCTGGGTGCTCCGGTGGGACGACGAGGCGAACGCGAGCGAGTTCGAGACCGCGTTCGAGCGGTTCCTCGACGAGCGTGCGGAGCGCCGGGACGGCACGTGGACCGCGAACGGCACCGCGTTCGACCTGCGGCGCGCGAGCGACGACACCGTCGTCGTCCTCGTCGGAGAGGGCGTCCGGGACGCGAGCGTCTCCGCCGACGGCTCCGAGGTCGAGATTCGGCCGACGGAGTGACGGAAGGTTGTCCTTCCAGACTGGCTGAAGCAGACCGGTACGCCGCCGATTCGCAGCCAGGCGAAGGAACCGACGGGGTGGGACTGAAAGGGGCCGAGAACGCGGGGGCTTTCGAGGCGGTCGCGGTCCGCGAAGAGCGCGCTAAGGTCTCTCGCAGATAGCGCGTTCGCGGCCGACGATGCGATGCCCCGGATGCAGTGTACGACGAGTGGCGCGCTGCTGGTCCTGGAAACCGGGGAAGTGAACGGACGGGCCGGCAGTCGCTACGGTCGAACAGCGTCCGATAGCCCATATAAAGCACTTGAAGATTACAGTTTGTTACAAATAATTACAAAATATTACATTTGTAAAGTTTATAAGCGGATGGTGACGGCGGACCCGGACCGCTCGACCTCTACAGCAGGCCCGGCACGAACACCGCCTCGGGCACCCGGGGCTGCCAGCCGAACAGATGATTCAGGAGGACGTAGATCACCAGCCCGAGCGCGAGGCTAACGGACCACGCCACCACCGCGACCCGGCCGACCGTCGCGTGTCGCGTGTCCCGGAGTTCCGCGGGCGTGCGCGTCAGCCCGAGCACCACGGCGTGAATTACCACCGGCACCGACACGACCGAGAGGAACAGGTGGACCGCCAGCATGGCGAGGTACGCCCGGTACACGAGTTCGGGCGCGATGAGGCTCTTCTCGAACCCGCCACCGACCTTGACGAGGTAGAGCACCAGGAACAGCAGGATGAGCGCGAACGCAGACAGCATCGCCGCGCGATGCTTCTGGACCTCGCCGCGCCGGATGAACCGCCAGCCGACGAGGAGCGCGACCAGCGCCGCCGAGTTCACCACCGCGATAGCGTCGGAGAGCCAGACCACGGCGGTGCGGCCGATCGACGGGATTGGCAGCGCGCCCGCGAACACACCGACGACGAGCGCGTACCCGACCACCGACACCACCGCCGTCACGTACCCCGGATGCGCCCGCGCCCGCGACCGGACCGCAGCCATGCTCATAACGTGGGGTTAGGAGGCCGGTTATTTCACGGTGTCGTGTCCCGGCCGAGCCCCAGGAAGACGTTTCGTTCCGGAACCTCGATATCGATCAGTACAGACCACGTATCAACCACCGTGTGATGGAGTGGCGTCCGCTCCGCCCGTCTCTTGCACCCTCTGTTCGGTTGCACACTTCTACTTCCGCTGCTTAGACAGTTATCCACCGGAACATCGCAGAGAATCAGACACACTACATTTTTCCGTCTACCGGCTGTTGGTCCGAGTGCCTTCTTCGTAGGAAGGCACGGGCGGGAACTCCCGCCCGTCCACCCGTCCCCTTCCCCCACGTGCCGGAGAGTCCCCGACTCCCCGGCAATCACCGCTAATAAATCTGCACCAGTTAGGTTGGCCCTTGTTTATACAAGTGGTTGAAGCTGTACTACCGATAAGGGCCGGCTAAGAGTCGGCGAGCGTGCCCGCGATGAGCCGTTTTGTCCCACGTCGCAGGCGGTCGCCGAGCGCCTGTTGGGAAATACTCAGTTCCGCGCCGAGAGTAGCCAGGGTTGTCTCGCGAGGCGAATCGTAGTACCCGCGGTCGTAGGCCAGGCACAGGGCCTCCTCTTGGGCCTCCGTCACCTGGAGGTCCTTTTCTGGCGGGGCCAGGGCGTGGAGTGCGGTGACTCGAATCGAGATGTCGTTCTCGACACAGTACTGTCGGAAGCTCCGAATCGTGGCGCGAGTGTCACCGCGAACCTCGAACTGCCACTCGCCCGTGGTCCCGACGGCCGAGAGCAGAGCTACCTCTGATTCGGCCAGTCCCGTGAGGATACCGGCGTACTCGGTAACCCACTCACACCGCATGAGATACTGGGATTGAAAGCTATCGACGGCTCGCACGTCTTGGACTCCTGGATGCTCCAAGAAATGCGAGGCGATATCGTCAACGTCGGCCCCCTCGACCCAGAAGTAGGGGATGATGGTCTCTTCGGTCGGCACGACGCGTTCTAATTCCACGCGCACGCCGGGCAGGTCGTTGAAGATGGTTCCCAGCGGGAAGACGTCTGCATCCACGCTAAACTCGGCGACGGTTGCCATACCACTCCGGATGGCAGAGGCAGGGAAGAAGGCTGGGGTCACGTGGAGGCCCACGACCGGGAGGGCGTGCGCAAATCCGGCTGACGTGAGAACGCCGAACGATACATTCGCACAGCTACAAAACGGAGGATGCAGTGAGATAGCGGGTGCAATGAGCGCGGTCGTGATGGAGACGAGCCCCACCGGAAGGCGGACAGTCCGCCTACTCGTCCTGCGCCTCGCTGTCCGCGCTGAGCCCCTGGGCCATCTCGACCTCCTCCAAGCCCTCCCTCGCGCCCTCGCTTCGCTCGGGCGCTCGGTCGCCCTTGGAGATTCCGCCAGGGCGGCGGCTGGTCGGCCGGGCTACTCGTCCTGCGTCTTGATGTCCGCGCTGAGCCCCTGTGCCATCTGGATCTCCTTCGAGTTGTTGAGCGTCCACGCGGTGCGTTCCGTCACCGCCTCGATGACCTCGCGGGCGCTCGGGTAGCCGTTACCGGACTTCTTCACGCCGCCGAACGGTAGCTGGACCTCCGCGCCGATGCAGGGGAGGTTGGCGTACGCGAGGCCGACCTCGCCGTGGTCGCGGAAGCGGTTGATCTGCCGGTAGTTCTCGGAGACGATCGCGCCCGCGAGGCCGTACGGCGTGTCGTTGTGGATTTCGATGGCGCGGTCGATGTCGCCCGAGTACTCCAGGAGCGCGACGTGCGGGCCGAACACCTCCTCGTGGATGCACCGGAGGTCGGGCGAGTACTCGATCTCGTAGACGAACGGGCCGACCCAGTGGCCGTCCTCGTGGCCGTCGGGGATCTCCTCCGGGGGGAGTTCCTCGCGGTCCACGAGCACGTTCGCGCCCTCGTCGCGCGCGAGCTGGTTGTACTTGCGGAACTTCTCGACCTGGCTCTCGTCGACGACCGGTCCCATGAACGTGTCCTCCTCCAGGGGGTCGCCGACCGCCACGTCCTCGGCGACGTCGACGAACCGCTCCGTGAACTCGTCGTACACGTCCTCGTGGACGATGAGGCGCTCCGAGGAGACACAACGCTGGCCCGTCGTCTTGAACGAGGACATCACCGCGGAGTGGACGGCGATGTCGAGATCAGCTTGCTCCGTGACGACGATGCCGTTCTTCCCGCCCATCTCGCAGGCCGCGAGCTTCCCCGGTTCGCCGCCGACTTTCGACGCGATCTCGTGGCCGACCTCCGCGGAGCCCGTGAACAGCACCGTGTCCACGCGGTCGTCGTCCACGATGGCCGCCCCGGCGTCGCCGAAGCCCTGCACCATGTTGAACACGCCGTCGGGGATGCCGGCGTCCTCGAACATCTCCGCGATGATCTGGCCGCACCACGGCGTCTGCTCCGCGGGCTTCCACACGACGGTGTTGCCCTCGACGAGCGCGACCGCCATCTCCCAGAACGGGATGGCGACCGGGAAGTTCCACGGCGTGATGCAGCCGACGACGCCCCGCGGCTTCCGGCGCATGTAGGCGTCCTTCGCCGCGACCTCCGACGGCACCACGTCGCCCTTCGGGTGGCGCGCGTCGCCCGCCGCCCACTCGACCATGTGCGCGGCCTCGACCACGTCCGCCCGCCCCTCCGAGATCTCCTTGCCGCACTCCTTCGTCACGATCTCTCCGAGTTCGTCCGTGCGCTCCCGGAGTTCGTGGTAGATGTCCCAGAGGTACTCCGCGCGGTCGATGTGGGACATGTCCCGCCACTCCTCGAACGCCTCCTCGGCGGCCGCCAGCGCCTCGTCCACGTCCGTCTCGGTGCCCCGGTGGAACTCGCCGAGCGACTCGCCCGTCGCCGGGTTCATGCTCTCGAAGGTCTCGTCGCCTCGACCCTCGACCCACTCCCCTGCGACGTAATGCTGGTACGGTTCCTGGGTCTGCTGGCTCATGGTGTTCGCCCGAAACTTGTAACGGGATGGCTAAAAAGACTCCCCATCGTCGCCGCGAGAACCCGTCAACTCGCCGCCTGCTCGATCTCGCCTTTCACCGCCGCCGCGTCGAAGTCGTGGTCCGGCCGGAGGTTCACGAAGTCGAGGAACTCGCGGGCGTCCAGCAGGTCGTCCGTCGAGTAGTGCGTCAGCGCCGCCACGACCGCGGGCTTCCCGCCGATCCTCGACGCGAGCACCGCGAGCGCGCACGCCAGGTCGTACGCCCGCGCCTCCGCGATGCGGTCCTCGCGCACGTTCGTCGCGTCGATGAAGTAGAGCCGGTCGTCGTCGAGGATGACGTTCTCCGCACGGAGGTCGCCGTGCGCGAGTTCGTTCGCGTGCATCTCCGCGAGCGCACCGAAGAGTTCGGGTGCGCGCCGCCCCACCTCGGCGTCGTCGAGGTCGTCGAGCGCGCGGAACTCGGGGAGGTACTCCAGCATCAGCACGCCGAGACCGTCCACCTCGAACGCCTCCACGGGCCGCGGCGCGTTCAGCCCGACCTCGCGCAGCCGCTGCGTCGCGTCGAGTTCGTGCTCCGCCATCTCCACCGGGCCGTCGAACCGCTCGAAGAAGCCCTCCGTCCCCGACGAGAACGCGCCGAGGTTGCGCGCCCCCGTGAACACCGCGTGGACGAGCGCGTTCTGCGGCGTCACCACCTTCACGAACCACCGGTCGTTGACGACGCAGGGCGTCGACAGCCAGTTGTCCGCGTCGAGGAAGGCGACGCGCACCGCCGGCTCGTCGTACCGGCGGCCGATCTCCGCCGCGACCGCCTCCAGCCTCGACCACTCGACGGTGCCGCGGACGAACTGGCGGAGCGCCATCTACCGTGACGTAACGCCGGTAGTGTTTAAATTCCTCCCGGCTATGGGACTCCGGTCGCGCGGTCCGAACTGTCGCAGCCAGCCAGCCGCCACGTCGGAAGTTTCATCGGAGGCGAGCGAGAGCGTGGACGCATGCCCTCCCCGGTCGCGTTCGTCGGTGGACCGCCCGGCCGCATAGGACTGCTCATCGAGCTGTTCGTCTCGTTCCTACTGCTCGTGATCCCGTTCCTGATCGTGTACTACCTCCACCGCATCGACAAGCGCCTCGGTCGGCTCGTGGAGCTACGGGAGCGGTAGCGGCGCGAACCGCGCCGAACGCCGACCTTCGGTGTTTTTAAGCCCGCTGTCGCGTACGTTCCACCCATGGACTTCAGCCTTCCCGACGAGCACCGGATGATACGCGACACCGTCCGGGAGTTCTGCGAGGAGGAGATCGAGCCGGTCGCCCAGGAGATCGAGGACGAGCACCGCTACCCCGCTGAGATCTTCGACCAGCTCGCCGACCTCGACGTGATGGGCGTGCCCGTCGACGAGGAGTACGGCGGGCTCGGCGGCGACCAGCTCATGTACGCGCTCGTCACGGAGGAACTCGGCCGCGTGTCGGGCTCGGTCGGCCTCTCGTACGCGGCGCACGTCTCCCTGGCGTCGAAGCCCATCGAACTCTTCGGCACGGAGGCCCAGAAGGAGCGATGGCTCCGGCCCCTCGCCGAGGGCGAGTACCTGGGGGCGTGGGCGCTCACAGAGCCCGGCTCCGGCTCGGACGCCTCCGACATGGACACGACGGCGGAGAGGGACGGCGACGAGTACGTGCTCGACGGCACGAAGCAGTTCATCACGAACGCCTCGGAGGCCGGCTCCATCGTCGTGAAGGCCGTGACGGAGCCGGGCGCGGGCTACGACGGCATCTCCACGTTCGTCGTGGACCCGCGGAACGACGACGGCTTCGAGGTCACGACCATCTGGGACAAGCTCGGGCTGAACGCCTCGCCGACCTGCGAGATACAGTTCACGGACTGTCGCATCCCCGAGGACCGCCTGCTCGGCGAGGAGGGCGACGGCTGGGAGCAGACGAAGAAGACCCTGGAGGGCGGCCGCATCTCCATCGCCGCGCTCTCGACGGGCATCGCCCAGGGTGCGTTCGAGGCCGCGCGCGGCTACGCCACCAAGCGCGAGCAGTTCGGCCAGCCCATCTCGAAGTTCGACGCCATCCGGAACAAGCTCACCGAGATGTACCGGCAGACCGAGCGCGCCCGCCTCCTCACGCACAAGGCCGCCGTGCTCTACGACCAGGGCGAGGACACCACCATGGCGTCCTCCGTCGCCAAGCTCGACGCGAGCGAGGCCGCCCGCGAGGTATCCGAGGACGCCATCCAGACGCTCGGCGGCTACGGCTACACGACGGACTTCGCGCCGCAGCGATTCTTCCGCGACGCGAAGCTCATGGAGATCGGCGAGGGCACGAGCGAGATCCAGCGGCTCGTGATGGGGCGGGAACTCGGGCTGTAGGCGTCCCACACCTCCGTTTCAGGCGTTCGACCACAGCCGCCGAAGCTCCGCCCGCAACTCCCGCCGTTTCAGCAGTACGAACCCGGTCAGTATCATCCCGAACCCGGCGACGGTCCAGATCGTCACCGGTTCGTCGAGGTACGCCCAGCCGAGCACCGTCGCCACGACGGGGACGAGGTACGACACCAGGTTCGTCTCCAGCGCGCCGTACGCGCCGAGGAGGAAGAAGTAGATGAGGAACGCGACGGCGGTGGCGAACACGGCGATGTACGCGAGCGAGAGGACGCCGGGCGCGGCGATCTCCACGGCGGCGAGTGACTCGCCGGCGGCGAAGCTGAACGCGTGGAGGATGGCCGCGCCGACGAGCATCGACCACGCGACGAACGAGGTGTCCGGCATCGTGGAGTCCGCGCGGCGGACGAGCACGCTCCCGAGCGCGACGCTGACCGCGGCGAGCGTGACGAACCCCTTCCCGACCACGTCGGGTGCCAGCAGGTTCGACGGGTCGGGGCGGGCGACGATGATCACGCCGAGGAACCCGACGAGGATGCCGACGAGACCGACGATGGTGTGGCGCTCGTCGGGGAGCAGTCCCCACGCGAGCCCGATGGTCAGGATGGGGATGAGGCTGTAGATGATGGCTGCGACGCCGCCGGTCGTGTACTGCTGGCCGACGAACAGCAGGCTGTTGCCGGCGATGAGGAACGTGCCGCTGGCGAGCAC
>CAZYYH010000063.1:0-9730 GCA_964651725.1 uncultured Halobacteriales archaeon
AGAGCGTACACGAGCTGACGAACATCGAGTCGAAGGACGTGCGGAACCGCGTCGCCGGCTACGTGACGCGGAAGGCCGAGTAGCTTCTCCCGGGACGTGATCGACCGAGCCGCCCGCAATCGATACCCGTATCCGAAGGGCTATAGCCGGCGGTGTCCCTAACCCGAGCACATGAGTCTACGAGTCGGTATCCTGGGTGCGACGGGCGCGGTCGGACAACGGTTCGTACAGCTGCTTGACGGCCACCCCGAGTTCGAGCTAACCTGCGTGACGGCGTCGGCGGACAGCGCGGGGAACTCCTACCGGGAGGCGGCGAAGTGGCGGGTAGACGCACCGATTCCCGAGGACGTGGCCGGTCTGACGGTCCGGGAGACGGACCCCGAGGCGGTGCCGGACGACCTCGACCTGGTGTTCTCGTCGCTGCCGTCCTCGGTTGCGGAGACGGTGGAGCCGGCGTTCGCGGAGGCTGGCTACGTGGTGTCGTCGAACTCGTCGAACGAGCGGCTGGCGGAGGACGTGCCGCTGGTCATCCCGGAGGTGAACCCGGAGCATCTCGGCCTCATCGAGGTGCAGCGCGACGAGCGCGGCTGGGACGGCGCGCTCGTGAAGAACCCGAACTGCTCGACGATCACGATGGTGCCGACGCTCGCGGCGCTCGACGAGTTCGGCCTGGAGTGCGTCCACGTCGCCACGCTCCAGGCGGTGTCCGGCGCGGGTTACTCCGGAGTCACGTCGATGGAGATACTCGACAACGTCCTCCCGCACATCGGCGGCGAGGAGTCGAAGATGGAGACGGAGAGCCGGAAGCTCCTCGGTGAGTTCTCGGGCGCGGCGGTCGGGTGGCACGACGCCGAGGTGTCGGCGTCCTGCAACCGCGTGCCGACGCTCGACGGCCACTTGGAGAACGTCTGGGTGGAGACCGCTGCGGACGTGTCCACGGAGACGGCGAAGGACGCGCTCCGGGATGCGCCGACGCAGGATCTGCCGAGCGCGCCGGACCCCCTCGTCGAGGTGTTCGAGGAGCCGGACCGCCCGCAGCCCCGGCTCGACCGCACGCTCGGCGGCGGAATGCAGATCGCCGCGGGCGGCGTCCAGGCGACGCCCGGCGGCGTCCAGTACAACTGCCTCGCACACAACACCATCCGCGGCGCGGCCGGCGCGAGCCTCCTCAACGGCGAACTCCTCGCGCGCGACGGCTGGCTGTAGCGCCGAGACGCGCCCGCTTCTCGCCGGTTTACCAAGGGTTTTTGCCACGAACGGCGTACTCCCGGGCCGATGAGCGATGCGGACGCGGCCAGCGACCTGACCTGCACGGCGAAGCTCGCGCGCGTCGTCCTCGAGAACCAGGGGCCGCTGTCGCCGACGGAGGTGGCGGCGGAGGCGCGGCTCTCCGAGGCGGACGCCGAGGACGCCGTCGCGGAACTCGTGGACTGCGGCGTCGCCGAGTGCGTCTGCGGCGTCTGCTCCACCCGCGAGAGCGTGTACGCCCTCGTCGACGACGGCCCGGCGGCGAGCGCGAGCGACGGCGGCAGCGCGTAGCCTGCGGGTTCTCCAGAGCAGCCTCGTCGGAACTGAGTAATCCGGCCCACCCCTTATAAGCTATATAAACGTAATAAATTGTGATGCTTTGTAGTTACTTGTAATCTTCAAGATGTTCATGAGTGGTCGCAGCGAGCGCAGTGCTTAATCCCGCCGAGCACCTACGACAGACGTGCGCGCCTCAGTCCCCGCCCGAGCACGCCCGCCACGGGCGCGATGACGGAGCGGAGAACCCGGGCGCGCGACAAGGTGTGGTCGTACCTCGATTCGACCCGCTTCGGCGGCTGACGCCGCCTCAGCATTCGGCGGTCCTGACGGACCGCCCGCCCGGCACGAGGGTTTCCCGACCGACGCGGCACGCAGCCCCGGAATGAGGTCGGGGGTTAGTGTTCCGGGCGACACCTTACTAGTGGGAGAGGAATCTCCGTGTTCCGGGTTTCGGCTCATGCAGGCCACTCGGTCCGCGGAGTCCTCACGAAATCCGTCCGTCACTGGGATGCGGCGTCGTGAATCCACTCCGCGAGGTCCGCGACGACGTGTCCGGCGACGTTCCCGCCGAAGTAGAGGCGATCCATCGTGATCGGTGTGGGGCCGGCCTGGAAGTAGTGGCAGCCGCCCTCGTAGAACTCGACGCGACTGCCGTCCAGGAGATCTGCGGCCCGCCACTCTTTGAACGCGTCGCGGAGGAACTCGACGAGTTCCGGCTGTGTCTCCTCGTCGGCCCGGCCGGTCTTCAGGACGAACACCGGCAGTTCGAGGTCGCTCGCAGTACCCACGGGGTCGCAGTTCTTCGCGCTCCGATGCCAGGTACCTGGCCTCCCCATGATGGTTTCGTCGTCGTCGAAGTCGCCGTCCGCGATGCGCCGAATCTCTTCGCGTTGGGCGTCGAGTTGCGCTTCCTGTTCCTCGCTGAGGTCGCCGTCCGGTTCGATACTGTATCGCAGGAAGGCGAGGTCGTCCGAGTCGATGATGGGGTCGGCGGGACCGTCGAGGACCACGACCCCGGCGACGCCGTCGTGCCGGTCGGCGATCCGCGGGGCACACATCCCGCCCTGGCTGTGCCCCGCGACGAACACGGCGTCCTCGGCCACCTCGTCGGCCGCGGCGAGTTCGTCCACCGCCGCGACGGCGTCGTCGGTGACGACCGCGTCAAGCGTGAAGTCCTCGTCGGCGACCTCGTGTTCGCGGAGTCGCTTCTCGTACCGGAGCGTGGCGATACCCTCGGTGGCGAGTCCCCACGCCAGGTCCTTGAGGATCTTCGACGCGCCCGCAGTCCCGTCGGGATCGTGGATGCCGGCACCGTGCACGAGCAGGACGCCCGGGAACGGCCCGTCGCCGTCGGGGACCGCGAGGACGCCGTCGAGGGTTACGTCCCCGGCGTCAACAGTCACGTCGCGCTCGCCGAACGCGCCCTCGTCGGCGTAGTCCGGGACCTCGTACTCGGGGTCGAACGAGAAGCCCGCGACCGTGTCGTCGGCGATGTCGACGCGCGCCGTCTCGGCCCCATCCTCGAACTCGAACGCGACGGTCGCGTCGTCGCCGTCCACGCTCACCTCGCCGACCGCCTCGGCATCGCCGTACTGGCCGTAGAGACCCCGCCAGTACCGTTCGAGGGCGTCCTCGGCGTCCATCGACCCCTCCCGGAACTCGTCGGGGAAGGACTCGACGACCGCCTCCCGGCCGTCCTCCGTGAGCAGGTCGGCCGCGTCGGCGAACGACCTATCGACGAACCGCGTCGCGAACGCTCGCACCGTCTCCTCGGCGTCACTCGCGGGGGCCATGGGTCGGGTGGTGATTGCCGGGCAGGGGACAAATAGCTTGATAGGTCCGGACTGGCCCGCCGCCTACGTCTTCCCGTTCAGCCGTTCGAGGCGGCGCTCGAACTCCTCCTCGTCGATGTTCCCTCGTGCGTACCGTTCCTCCAGCGTGGCTACCGCGGTATCATCCCGGCCGGTTTCCGGCGTCTGCCGACGGAATATCCCGTAGACAGCCCCACCAGCCAGGCCGAGAATCGTCGCGAAGAACCCCACGGGGACGAGCATCCGCCAGTCGTGACCGCCTCCACCCATCATTCCCGGCCCGGACCCCATCATTCCCCCGTGGCTGCCTCTCCCGGACCCGTCCGACCCATCCACACTGACTCTTCCCTGTTCGACGATCTCACTGCTGTCGGGAACGTCCCCGTCGGGAATCGGGGTGGCTTCCGCGGGACCGCCGGGCTCGCCGACGACGATCCGCCCGGTCATGCCCATCGACCGGTGTGGGATGCAGTAGTAATCGTACGTCCCCGACGTTTCGAACGTGTGCTCGAACCCACCCTCGGAGATCGTGCCACTATCGAACGGGGTCGCCCCCGGCGGAATCCGATCCTCGTAGGCGGTTGCGGAGTGCGAACCCGTATCGACCTCGAATCGGACGGTCGTTCCCGGTTCGACGGCCAGTCCGACTGGGTCGAAATAGTTACTGCCCATCGAGATGATCGGCGTCTCCTGGGCACCGGCAGCCTCCGGAAGGGCCATCGTTGCGGCGACGCCGCTCCCGAGCGCTCCGAGGAACTGTCGTCTCCCTGCGCTGGTTTCGGACTCCGTCGATGCTCGACTGGTTCGTTCCTGCTGTTCGGGAGCCCCCCGTGTATCGACAGCGAGATGGTCCACTCCCTCACTCATCGCTCTCCACCTCGGACGGAGCAGCGGCGTCAACGTGCGATTGCAGTCGAGAACGGCGGTTCTCGAACTCCGCGTCCGACAGCTCTCCGCGTGCGTATGCGGACCGGAGTTCTTCGAGTGCGCTGTACACCTCCCGCCCACTATCATCACCGGCTCCGACGTACAGGACGTACGCGACGCCGCCGAAGACCACGAGCGGAACTACGGGCATCAGCATTCCCCAGCCGCCGAGGCCGAACGGCATCTTCCCCAATCCCGTGAGTCCCAGCAGCGGCATCACGACGCCCATCATGAAGAGGGGAACTGCGAGGAGAACTGCAACGACCGTCGAGATGGTCAGGAGTCCGAAATCGTCGCTGGTCATCGGCAGTCAACAGCGCTCCCGGAAGTCGTAATGGCCGTTCGAGCAGGGGTGTTCAGGTCGCTATCTCCGCGTCCACGTTCGGTGTGGTGTCGCATCGGTGGTCACCTCGATAGCCGCTACGGGGGATCGATGGTTACAGACGTGGGTGTGAATCCAGCGAGGAAAACGTCCAAGAGCGTTTCTACGGAGATCTAATCGTTCCCCTCCGTCGAGACCGTTCATCCGTCTGGAATTCGGACGGTTCAGATTCGCTCGTCGAGGTCGTCAGCAGGATACACGCGATAGGTCCGACCCTGCGACTCTCGATACAGCAAGCCACGCTCCTCGAGGTCGGTTATCGTCTGGCTGACCTTGCTCCTGGAGAACCCCGAACGGTCACGTACCTTGATCTGCGTCAGTCCTGGCGACTCGATAACGGGTTCGAGGATTCGGCGCTCGTCGTCCGGGAGCACGTCCAGTATCCGGCGTTGCACCGTAGCGTCGGGTTGCTGTGTTCCGTCTGTCCCTCCGGTTGCGGGTTCGGTCACGTCGCCCGTATCGGTTCCGGCGTCGGGTTCGCCCGGAACGTCAGCCCTGATCGCATCGCCCGTCTGGATCGTAAACACCTGGTTTCGGACGTACACGTAAACACCTCCGATGATACTGGCGATGACGAGGCTCATGAAGAGTGGTCCGAACACGCCTATCACGGGAAGGGGCTCCGCGTCGCCACCCATCGGACCGCCCGCGAGATGCAGTTGGATCACACTGAGGACGCCTACTAGCAGGATGGTAGCGATCAAGGCACCGGCAACGATATCAGCCTGCTTTCGGTTCACAGCGTTCCCTCGTACTGTTCTGGCCGGGTGCCACGTATTACGTTTTGGGGTCGGGTGACCGGAGTTCCCACTCGTCGTTCCAGTCGGGGTGAAGCAGTGACTCGCCGAGAGAACCTGCAAGCCTGACCGGCGTATCAAGTCGCGTCACTCCAACACGGCCCGCACCTGAAGGTACTCGACGCGGATGGCGTTGTCGCCGAACCACCCCTCCAACACGTCGACGGCGTCACGCCTGAGAGCAGTTCGAGCGCCGCCGTCGTCCATGCGGTGGGAGAGGTCGACGCCGACCACGTCGGCTCCCGACCGGCGGGCAGTGAGCGCGGCGTTCCCCGTGCCACATCCCACGTCGAGCACGGTGTTACCGGGGTCGATCCCGGCGCGTTGACGAGGCAGGCGATGGCGGGGAGGAGGTTCGGGGCCATCGCGGGGTGCCGGCCGGCGGACCAGAGGTGACGGCCGGTGCGGTCGGCGGATTCGCTCGTGGCAGCGCCCGATGTTGCTGCCGATAAATCCGACCACCGGCGATCGTGAGTGCCGGGGCCGATACGCGACCGGGCGGGAGCGGAGTGCAAGGCCGTCACGCGTCGAGCAGCCCGTCGATCAGCGACCGGGTGAACTCGATCTCGTCGTCGTTGACGCCGTGCTCGAACCCCTCGTAGATCCGCTCGGTCACGTCGGCGTCGAGGTCGCGGAATGCGGCGGCGGTCTCGCGGACCCGCTCGACGGGGATGTGCTCGTCGGCGTCGCCGCAGCCGAGGAAGACGGGCGTGCCGTCGAGCGACCCGTGGTACTCGCGGAGACCGCCCGGGGGACCGATCAGGCCCCCGCTGAGCGCGACGACGCCGCCGTAGCGCCTGGGGGTCCGCGCGGCGTACTCCGCGGCGAGGCAGGCTCCCTGCGAGAACCCGAACGGAACCACTCGGTCGAACGGAACCCCCATGCCGACGGCGTCCTCCACGACGCGATGGACCGCCCGCAGCGCCGAGGAGAGGTGCGGCTCGTTGCGCTCGACGGGGGCGAGAAACGAGCGTGGGTACCACCGGTTGCGCTCGGCCTGCGGCGCGAGGAGCGCGACGCCGTGGCGGTAGAACTCGTCGGCGAGCGCGACGATGCCCTGCGCGGTCGCGCCGCGCCCGTGCAGGCACACGACCGCGACCTCGGCGGCGTCGGCTGGTGCGCCGGCGGTGACGACGGGCCGGCCGGCGTGGGGGTCGCGGTCGTCGTCGCCCTCGCCGCCGGGCGCGTCGGTCACTCCGCCGCACCCCCTCGCGGTGCGTCTATCGGGGGGAGCTGGCGCTCGATGAGGTCGCGGTCGTCCGCGAACCGGTCGGGCAGCACGAGCGACTCGCCGAGCGCCTCGACCGGCTCGTCGGCGGTGAGGCCCGGCGACTCCGTGGCGAGTTCAAAGAGGATGCCGCCGGGGTCGCGCACGTACAGCGAGTGGAAGTAGTTGCGGTCGCGCACCCGGGAGACGTCGAGGCCGCGCTCGCGGAACAGGTCGTGCCACTCGTAGAGCTGGTCCTCGCTCTCGGCGCGCACGGCGACGTGATGGACGGTTCCGGTGCCCTCGCGGCCGTAGGCGGCGTCGCGATCGAGCACGTCAACGACTGTCGCGCGGTCGCCCCCCGCCTCGTACCGGACGCGGTCGCCGTCCTGCGCGACGAGATCGAACCCGAGCGTGTCGAGGAGGCCCGCGGTCGCGTACGGGTTCGCGGGGAGCGTCGTGACGCCGTGGACGCCGCGGATGGCCGCGTCCGCCGGGACGCCGCCGACGGTCCACGGCTCGACGGGCGAGTCGCCGGTCACGAGTTCGACGCGGGTGCCGGCGGGGTCCTCGAACCGGAGGACCGTCTCGTCGAAGCGCCGTTCGGGGCCGGTGACGGCGACGCCGTGCGCGTCGAGCCTATCGGTCCAGTAGTCGAGGGCGTCCGGCGGGACGACGAACCCCGCCGACGATATCTGCGGGACGCCGACGCGACCCGGCGCGTCGTCGGGGTACGGGAAGCACGTCAGCAGCGTCCCCGGCTCGCCCGACCGGTTGCCGTAGTAGAGGTGGTACCGTAGCATGTCCTCGTAGTTCACCGTGCGCTTCACGAGCCGTAGCCCGAGGACGCCCGCGTAGAAGTCGGCGTTGGCCTGTGCGTCCCCGACGATGGCGGTCACGTGGTGGATGCCGGGCGAGTCGGTGAGCATGGGTCGGTGGGTTCGGATGCAGTAGTCGCGCGTCTCACTCCACGAACGGACCGCGCTGCCGGATCGGCTCGTCGTGCGGAACGCCGGCGACGGCGACGGCGCGGAGGGTCGCGTCCGTCGAGAGCGCGACCGACGCCTCGCCGTCGGCGACGAGGTACTCGCCGGCCGAGACGGCGTCGCCGTCGGCGGTGCCGGTCCCGGAGACGGCGTAGCAGAACCCGCGCCAGCCGTCCGGAATCGACCAGGTCCACGAGTCGGTGACGGTCGCGTCGAGGTACGCCATCTCCGTCCGCGGGGCGAGCGAGGAACCGTCGCCGACGACGGTCGTGACGGTCGCGCCGGGGGTCTCCTCGACCGGGAGTTCGGTCGCGGCGGCGTCCCGGTACGCCGGCTCGATCCCCTTCAGCTCTCGCGGCAGGTTGACCCAGAGCTGGAGGCCGCTGCACGCCGCGTCGTCCGCGGGGAGTTCGGAGTGGCGGACGCCGCGCCCGGTCGTGACCTGCATCGCGTCGCCCGCCCGGGCGACGGCGGAGTGCCCGAGCGAGTCGTCGTGGACCATCCCGCCCTCCAGCACGTACGACACGATCTCGAAGCCGCGGTGCGGGTGCGTGTCGAACCCCTGGTCGGCGGCGATGTGGAACTCCTCGAACAGGACGAACGGATCGAGATGGGACTGCGTCTCCGTCGGGAACGCGCGCTTCGCCCGCATTCCCCCGGGGTGGGTCACGTCGGCCGCCGGCCGCGGGTCGGTGACGGTCATGGCGCTCGTGTACCGTGAACGAGGTGCGGCAGGCAGTTAAGCGGCGGGCTCCCGGCGACGAGAGAGTGGTCCGGCCGACGCTCGGCCGTCACTCGTGGAACGAGTTGTACCACTCGCCGAGGTCCACGAGTTCGTTCTCGATTCCGTCGGTGCCGTACTGGTGTTCGAAGTCCTTCGTGTCGTTCGTGACCAGGACCACGTCGTTCTCGGCGCACCATCCGAGGAGGTCGGCGTCCGTGGTCCGCTCGCCGAACCGGTCTTTGGCCTGCTCGGCGTCCATCCCTCGTTCGTCGAGCAGTCGCTCGAGGACTCTGCCGGCGTGCTCGTCGGGAAGAATCCCGTGCTGGTCACTGGACCGTCTCTTTCGGCTTCAGCGAGGTCTCCCGCGCCGCGACGTGGTGGACGCCGACCCGCGTCCCGTCGATGCCCGGCTTACCGCCGAGCACGTCGTCACGGGCGATGGTCGTGGACGACTGCAGGAGTGGTGACGGTTTACGTCTTTCCGGCAGTCATCCCCGCACCGACGTCTGCCGGTACCGCGCCACGAGCGTCGCGGCGAGCCGTCGCTCGACGCGCGTGAAGCCGAGGGCGAGGCGCAGCAGGAACCGCTGGAGGCGGCGCGCGAGCGCGAACACGCCGTAGGGGCTCGCGGCGAAGCCGTTGGTGAGGACGGCGGTGAACGCGAGGGTGAGCGCGCGCTGGAGGAGGGTGCTCGGGACGGAGACGGTCGCGCCGTGCGCGATGCGTTCGAGCGCGTCGTCGAGCCGGGCGTCGACGGGATCGGGGTGGGCGTCGTCCGTCGCGTCGGGCCGGCGGGCCTCCATCGCATCGGGTCCGGCGTCGTCGGCCACGGAGCCAGTTACGAGAACGTTCGAATAAATCCGGTGATGTCGGGTGTGCGCGGGGTCGCGGGACCGGCGTGGATCGGCGTCGCGCGCGGCGGCGCGAGCACAGGCTTTTACCGGAGGAGGTGTACGTGCCGAGTATGCCCGAGGTCGAGGTCACGCTACCGGATCGGATCGAGAGCGACATCGAGCGGCTGGTGGAGCAGGGCGAGTTCCTGAACCGCGAGCGCGCGGTGGAGGAACTCCTGTCGATGGGGATGTCGGCGTACGAGACGACTGAGGAGCCGGCCGGCGAGGTGGACGAGGAGATGTTCACGGGGACGTTCGACGAGCAGCAGGACCCGGCGATCCGGGACGAGGGCGGCGACGACACGCGCACGTTCTAATTGGCCCTGCGGCCGTCGACGCGTGAACCGTAAACACCGGGGAAGCCGACGGCCGGAACGGCCGCGTCCGGAGCTACCGTCGAGCCGACCGATTTTTCATCCTGCCCGCGTGCGTGTCGGCATGGACGACCTGCAGCGTCGCACCGTCTACTACGTCAC
>CAZYYH010000064.1:0-9604 GCA_964651725.1 uncultured Halobacteriales archaeon
TTCGACGCACTCCGCCGGCCACGGGTTGTAGCCCACCACGTCGCCCGCGCAGACGAGCGCGTCCACGTCCGGCATGTCCGCGAGCACGGCGTCGAGTGCGACCTTGTTCGAGTGCACGTCGGAGATGACGCCTACGTCCATGCACGGGAATGGCGACGCCAGCGCCTTAACCCTGGGCGGTTCCCGCGCTCTCCTCGTACTCCTCGCGCGAGATCGTGTACCGGTGGTGGTCGAGCACGCTATCCCCGACCGGCGTCCAGTTCCGGAGGCGGCCGTCGTACCGGCCGCCGAACTCGTCCACGAACCTCTCCACGAACCGCGCCGACCGGTCGTTCCCGTCTTCGTGGCCGATAGCCACTAGCTCCAGGTCGAGTCGGTCGAACGCCAGCTCGGTGAGCGCCGTCGCCGCCCCACAGGCGTAACCCTCGCCCCAGTGCGGCCGCGCGAGGATGCAGCCGAGTTTGGCGCTCCGGCGGTCCCAGTCGAATATCAGTCCCGCGTCCCCCGCGAGGTCGCCACCGGGCCCGTAGACCGCGTACCGCGCCACCTCGCCGTCGTTCCACGAGGACTCGGCGTCCGCGAGTTCGTCGCGGGCGTCCTTCGGCGTCGCATACGGCTCCCAGGGCACGTACGCCAGCGTCTCCTCGACGCCGTCCGCGCCCTCGCGGAACAGGTCGTAGAGGTCGAACGCGTCCACATGGTCGGCGGAGAACCGCTCCAGCGACGCCGGCCCCGCGTCGATGCGCTCCGGGAACACGCGCGGCGCTACGGAGGACGGCTGGAAAGCTGTTGGGGTGGGCAGGTGTTTGCACAATCAGTGATTCCGTGCGCCGCGAGCCGAAAACCCGGCCACCCCTCATAAACCACTTGAAGGTTACAATTTGTTACAAAGTATTACAGACTATTACGTTTATAAGGGCGGCCGTGCGCGGCCGGAACGCTACCGCTCGCCGTTCACGATTGCCGTCTCGAATCCGTCGTCCGTGCGCGCGACCCCCATCGCACAGACCGCGTGCTCGAAGTCCGCGTCGAACGCCTCCCGGGCGGCGTCCTCGGCCGTCTCCGCCGCGAACTCGAAGGGTGTGGGGTCGTCGCGCTCGTACGTCGCCACCAGCGTCGGTTCGGTGACGGCCTCCACGACCAGCGCGTCCTTCCGGACGATGCCGGCGTGTGCGTCGCCGTCGGCGTCGAGGACCCCCGCGATCCGCGGCGTGTCGTAGTCGTCCTTCTCGTAGTCGAGTGCGAGCAGCGACCCGGCGAGCGCGTCTCGCGCCGGGTAGCCGAGGCCGAGCTTCTCCGCGATTGGGTCCACGTGCGAGCCGTTCCCGACGACTGCCGACCCTGCGGCCTCCCGGTAGCAGTTGTAGGAGACGTACGGGTTGTCGGTTTCAGATGCGCCCTCGGTGGGAGCGACCGTGAGCGCGTCGTCGCGGGCGACTATCCGGCGGTTCGGGAACGACCGGGAGGAGACGCGATAGGCGGCGATGTCGGGGCCAATCACGACGAAGCGTCCGACGTACATGCGAGGACGTGCACTGCAGGCGGGGAAATAGCCGTCGGTCGATGCACGTCCGTCGGGTCGGGCTGTCACTCGACATTGGCCCCGCCGCGGCGAGCGCACGGTCCCGGGACTGACTCCGGGCGCGCGACCGGAGTACTACTCGGACCGGCCGCCGAGTTCGGCCCACAGGTACCGGAGCGCTGCGAGCGAACCGGCGAGTACCGCGGCCGGTGCCGTGAACCCCGGCGTCCCGCCGGTCGTCGTCTGCTCGGACGCGGACTGTCCGGTCGTGGTCGAGCGGGGGGTAGCGTTCTCGCCGGTGGACGTGGTGCTCGTCGAGGTCTCGGTCCGGAGCTGCACGCGGGCTCTCCGCCCGAGCGTCCGGAGGACGTTCTCCGGCAGCGGGGACGCGTGGTTCCCGTCGAACGTCCTCGGGTCGACGAACTGCTGCGATTCGCCGCTCACCACGACGTGGCCGTCCCCGACCCTCGTCCCCGCCATCACGGGTCGGCCGGCCGTGTCCGGCTCCTCGGCCGTCCGTCGTACCAGCGGCTCCTGATCGTGGAGCCAGACGCTCTGCCCGGGTGCGACCCGGCCGAGCACGGTCGCGTCTCCCACCTCGCGGAGCACGGTGCCGAACCGGCCCGTCCACCGCGGAACGTACTGCGTAACGTCCGACAGCGGCGATTCGACTCGATGCGCCCACAGGTCGCCCTCTTCCTCCCGGAGCACCGGCCGCAGGTCGAACTCGAACCCGAACCGCTCGGCGACGCGGTTCAGGCCGGGTTTCGCCCCGCCCGACCCGAGCAGCAGGAGGCTCCCGCCGGCCCGGACGAACGCTTCGAGCGCGTCGAGTTCGCTCGACGCGACCTCGAAACTCGCGGAACTCTCCGCGTCGAGCGGCGGCACCACGAGGACGTCTATCTCCGCGAGCGCGTCCTCGGTCCACGACGAGACGTCCCGATACCCGTACGCGTCGAACGTCTCGCGGAGCCGGCCGAGTCCGGCGTCGTAGGTCGCCGTGGACTGGTCGTGCGCGGCGTCGATGCCGACGACTGGCGTCCGGTAGGAGTCCTCGGCTTCCGCGATCGCCGCCGTCGCCAGCGACGCGCTCTTCGAGTACGCGTCGAACTCCAGGGATCGCTCCGCGTTCGAGAGCGTCGCGTCCGCCTTCCGCAGGCCGACGGTGCGCCCATCGTCTCGCGCCTCCTTCACGGCCGAACGCGCGTCCGCCACCCGGCTCTCCGCCGTGGACTCGTCCGCGTCCTGGCCGGCTCCAGTGCCGGCGTCGAAGACGACGAACCCCCACACCTCCAGCCGGGGAACGGTGACCGACGCCGCGGTCCCGTCGCTCTCGATTTCGAGGTCCGCCGCCCCCGACGGCGAGTAGAAGGTCGCCGCCTCCGGGGCGAACGGCAGCCCGCGGACGGTCACGTCGAGGTTCGACCGGGTCGGCATCGAATCGGTCTCGGGGTCGTACTCGAAGTTCAGGAGGTGAACGACGACGCCGTCCCCGTCGGCTCGACGCGTCACGTTCACGCTCACGTCGCCGTCCGTCCCGAGCGCGACCTGTTGCCCGCGGTCCGAGAGCGCCTCACGGAGCGCGCGCGTCCTGCTGTCGTCACCGTTCCCGGTCAGATTCTCGTCGATGATCGTCGCCGCGTCCGCCTCCTGGAGCACGGTCCGGACGTCGTCGCGTGGCTCGTACTCCAGATTCCGCGACGGCCCACCGCCCGTCGCGACCACGGCCGTGCCCACACCGACCGCCTCCTCGACCGCGTCCACCTGCTGGTCCGACATCGCCTCGACGCCGGGGAGCACGACGAGATCGTACTCGCCGAGCCGGCCGTACTGCTCCGGGGCCTCCCACAGCGACGGGTCGTCGAGGATGACCACGTCGTACGGGACGTGCTCCCGGCGGAGGGCGGCCGCGGCCGCCCTGACGGCCCTGCTGTGGGCCGGCACGTACTGCTCCCACTGCGGGGCGCGCTGCCAGACGAGCGTCGGAAGGGAGACGGCCAGCACCGCGCGGTTCGCCTCCTGCGCGTCGTCGAGGAACCGCTCGTGGGACCGCACGAAGTCAGTGAACTCCTGGAGGACGTCCGGGATGGAGCCGTCGGATCGGACCCAGTTGTTCACGACGCTGTCGTTCGGCACGTCGGCCCAGCTCGTCAGCGAGAGGTTCCGCACGCCACCGTGAGCGTAGCCCTGGGCGACCTGGAACTGCATCAGCGTCGGGTACTGCTCCGTCGGGTCGAGACCGGTCAGCGTGTCCATCTCCCGGATCTTGTGGAGCTTCCCCACGACCCGGACGGGCTTCTCGAACCGGCCCGCGGCGCGGGCCGTCTTCACCGTCACGTCGTTGGGCCTGACCGGCGGCACCGTCGGGTCGGCCTCGACCGCGATGACGTCCGCGGCGTCGCTGGCGTAGATGTCCACGGGCATCGGCGTCGAGAGTCCGCCGAGATTCCCGTAGAACCTCGTGCCCGCTTCCGCGACCGCGTCCGGAGCGCCGGCCTGACAGCGGTCGGCGAGTTCGAGCAGGAACTCCTTGTTGTGTCGATGCTGGAACCGTGTGAACTCGCGGTAGACGGGGTCGATGGCCGGCGTCTCCACGCCGGAGAACGGGTCAACCCCCTCCTCGCGGAGGTACGACGTCACGTCGAACCGGGACGGGTTCGAGACGCCTAGCTCCGCGAGCCTGTCGTCGGGAAGCGTTTCGAGGTGCTCCCGGAACGCGGTCTGTGCCCACTCGGAGAAGTCGTTCCCCTTGAGGCGGGCGAACCCCAGGCCGTCGATCCACATGTGCGTCACGCCGAGCTGGTAGATCTGTGCGCCGGTCCGCGCCATGAGGTCGAAGGTGCCCGGAGCGAACACGGACGGTACGACGACCGAACCGTCCGGGGCCACGGCGTGCGGGCCGCCGTCGAAATCCCTGCCGGCCAGCTCCCGTGGGTGGGAGACGGTCGTCCCATCCGGTCGCGTCCACTTTCGCTCCTCCGGGAGGTCGTCGTACCACGCGTCGGCGACCGTGTTCACCTCGAGATTCGGATGGAAGCCGAGCGAGTGCGGGAGGCCGTGCTCGCTGGCGAACAGGGCGACTTCCTGGTGGCGGTGCGCGACGTGCGTTTCGAGCGGCGGCCCCGCGAACCCGGTCAACGCCTGGCTCCCGAACAGGTCCGGGTCGAGGTCGAGGATCGACTCGACCACGGCATCCCGGTCGGCGGACTCCCAGCCGCGGTGCTCGAGGAGCGGTGGGACGCCGTGAGCGGTCACGAGATGCGGGTCCTGTGGGGCGTCCGGGATCTCCGGAGCGAACGACCCCGTGACCGACGCGTGGACTGATCGAGCGGTTCCGGTCGCCGACGCAGTGCTGGACGCGAGATAGGAACCGAAGCCGACCGTCGCGGCAACTCCCGAGAGGAAACGTCGCCGAAAGAGGCTGCGGTCTCCCAGCTGACCTGTCATGCGAACTGCTTCCGGCATGCCTCCATAAAACTTCTCTCCGAGACGCTAGACGTCTGACCGCCCGGAACGACAGACTGCATGACGCTCCCCGCCTGATCCCGTCGTACAGGTCGAGTACGCGTTCTTCGGATCGCTCTACGACGCGGTCGGCGAGAAGACGGTCGTCCGCGAGACGGACGCGGAGACGGTCGGTGTTCAGTCCGCCTTCGACGGCCGGTACGCCCGACTCACGGCCTTCCAGCGGTTCGTCCGGAACCGCCAGAGGTTGATGACGGCGGGGACGAGCGTCTCCAGGAGGAGCGCGAGGTAGAGGCCGGCGACGGCGAGCGGCGTGATCGTGCCGAGCGCGGCGACGGGGAGTGCGAACGCGTAGCGGCCGACGAGCGACGCGACGAACGGCCACCGGGTGTCGCCCGCGCCGCGGAGCGCGCCGGTCGCGGAGCCGTCGACGCCGAGCGCGAGCGTGCTCACGGCGGCGACTCGGACGAACGCGGTGGCGGCGGCGACCTCGCTCCCCCCGGACACGAACAGGTCGGCGATGGGTGCCGCGAGCGCGACGACGACCGCGACGACGGCGAGATAGATCACGGCGGAGAAGCGGACGATGGCCGCGCCGTAGGCTTCGGCCTCCGCCTCGTCGCCCGCGCCGAGCTGCTGGCCGACGAGCGTGCTGGCGGCGATGGAAAAGCCCCAGCTGAAGCTGTTGACGAGCGCGCGCACCCGCCGGCCGACTTCGAGTGCGGCGACGACGACCGGCCCGAACGAGGACGCGATCCAGAGCAGCGGGAAGACGACGAGGCCCTCGGCGACCCGACGGGCCATCAGCGGCGCGGAGACGGCGAGCAGCTGCCGGACGAGTTCGGCGTCGAACTCGGGCCGGGCGACGACGACCGGCACCGGGCTGGGTTCGAGGCGGTCGCCGGGGTACGACCGGCCGAGCATCCCCCACGCGAGCAGGCAGAGCACGACGCCCGTCGAAACGGTAGTGCCGATTGCGGCTCCTGCAACGCCCATCCCCGCGCCGAGCACGAGCGCCGCGCTGAGGACGACGTTGAGGACCGCGCCGCCGGCCCGCATCACCATCGGCGTGAACGTGTCGCCGACGCCCGCGTACGTCCGGCTGGCGATGAGGTTGAGGTACTCGAAGAGGACGCCGGGCGCGACGAACGCGAGGTACGTGGCCCCGTGGCGGACGGCGTCGGCATCCGAGCCGAGGAGACCGACGAGCCGCGTCGGGAACGCGACGTACGCGGCGACGATGGGTATCGAGAGCGCGAGCGCGAGCCAGACGCTCTGCTCGACGACGGTGGACGCGCGGCCGCTCTCGCCCCCGCCGTAGTTCTGCGAGACGAGGCTGACGGTGCCGCCCGCCAGCCCGATGCCGAGGAACTTCCCGACCTGCCAGTACGCCCCGGCGAACGCCAGCCCCGCGACCGCCGTCGACCCGACGGCCAGCCCGACGAGCGCGAGGTCGACCGCCTGCTTCGACATGATGGCGAACCCCGTGAGTATCCGCGGCCACGCCAGCCCCACCGTCGCCTCCAGCCGGCGGTCGTCGATGACGCCGGCGCGCTCCAGCATCCCGGCGACCGCGTCGAGCAACTGCGCGAGCCATCGCATCCCTTCCGGATTGACGGAGGGGTGGCTTTGCCTTGTTGCTTCGAGACCGCCGCCGGCTCGGAGCCGAGGCTACAAGACGGCCGGGAACGGAGGGGGCGTATGGAGGTCGAGTGCGCGTTCTTCGGGCCGCTCCGCGAGGCGGTCGGCGAGAAAACCGTCGTGAGAGAGACCGACGCGGAGACGGTCGGCGAACTCCTCGCCCGGCTCGAAGCCGACTACCCCGGACTGGCGGGCCGCCTCGTCCAGTCCGAGGACGCGCTCGGGGACGGCCTGGCGATCACGCTCGACGGCAAGCACGTCCAGCACCTGGATGGCTTCGATACCTCGCTGTCCGATGGCGATACAGTGCGGATGACGCCCGCCGTGTACGGCGGCTAGGAGTGTTTGACGGATTCGATAGGAGAACCGGTGGAGCTGAGGACGGAACCCGCCCGGAAGCCCCCGCGCTCTCGACTCGCGCGACTCGCTGCGCGCCTCACTCGGTCGCTCACTCCGTTCGCTCCCTCGTTGTGGTGCTTGCGTCGTCGTGCTTCGTCGAGAGCGCGGCCCCTTCCGAAGTCCCGCCCGCGGTGGAATGGTCGGCCGGCAGTCACTGATCGAGTGCTCGGCCTGGCGCAGTCAGTCGTCGGCCGGCACGCCCGACGAACCGCCGTCGAGCCGGCCGTCCGGCACGGTTCCGTCGTCGTTCCAGCCGCGCTTCTCGTAGTACTCCCGGATGGAGGCGTCGAGGTCGGGGAGGTCGTAGGGGAGGCGGTCGTCGTCGGCGTCCATGCCGCGCTGGTTGTTGAAGTGGCGTTCGCGCTCCACGACGCTGTTGCCGACGGCGAGGAGTTCGTCGTAGTCGGCGTCGAACAGGGCTTCGAGGTGGTCGTCCTGGATGTAGCTCCCGGAGAACGCGCAGACGATGCCGGAGTCGCGGAACGCGCAGTAGTTCTCCTGCTCGATGAGCTTCTCGGCCTTGCCCGCGGTCCCCTCGGGGTCGAGTTCACCGCCGTACTCGACGGACTGCATCCCGGCGTACATGTGGTCGCCGCCGCGGTTGGCGACCGCGTACTGGAGGCCGAGGCCGTGGAGGACGCGGCCGTCGTGCGCCGCGAACTCCACGCCCTTCGCGGTCATGTCCGCGACGCCGAGTTCGTCGTGGACGCGGTGGACGCCCTCCGCGAGCAGGTCGCCGACCCCCTCCCGCTTCGCCATCTTCTCCGTGACCTCGTGGGCGAGGTCGGCGTTCCCGAACTCGTCCTCACTTGCGAGGTACGCCGCGACCGTCACGCCCGCGGAGATGGTGTCCATGCCGTAGTCGTCGCAGAGCTTGTTGCCGCCCATCACGTCTACGACGTCGCCGACGCCCTGGTTCGACCCGAACGCGTACACCGTCTCGAACTCCGGCCCCTCCGTCTCCAGCCCCGTCTCCTCGTCGCGCGTCGGGAGCTTGCACGCGAACGCGCACGCCGAGCACGCCGCCTTCTCGTACTTCTTCTCCTCGACGGCGTCCCCGCCGATGTCCGCCGCGTGCTCGAACTCGTACTCCGAGAAGTACCGCGTCGGTAGCGAGAAGTTGTCGTTGATGAACTCGGTGCCGCCGGTCGTGCCCTGGCGCTTCATCCGGTCGTCGGCGGTCGCGGCGTCCCGGTGGATCTCCGACGCGACCTCGCTCGGGATCTCCACCTCGGGCGGCGCGCTTCCCTCGAACGTCACCACCTTCACGTTCTTCGACCCGAGCACCGCGCCGAGGCCGCCGCGGCCGAACGCCCGCGTGTCGAACGTCATCACGCTCGCGAAGCGCACGAGGTTCTCCCCGGCCGGCCCGATGGCGACGCAGTGCTCCGGCCCGAGGTCGCGGTGCTCCGCCACGTGGTCGCTCACCTCGGGGACGAGCGCTCCTTCCAGCTCCGGCACCGCCTCGAACTCCACGCCGTCGTCCGTGACGTGGATTGCGAGGAGTTCGTCGCTCTCGCCTACGAGTTCGAGGACGCTGATGCCCGTATCGACGAAGTTCCGCGAGAGGTAGCCGCCCGCGTTCGTGGACGCCAGCCCGTCCGTGAGCGGCGACAGCGCCGTCATGTTCATCCGCCCGGTGAAGCTCATCCGGGCGTGCTGGAGCGGCCCCGTCGAGAGATACGCCCGGTTCTCCGGGCCGAACGGGTCCGCGTCGAACGGGATGCGGTCGTGCGCCAGGTGGGTCGCCGTCGCCCGCCCCCCTATCGTCTCCGCGAGCAGGTCGTCGATGTCGATTCGCTCCGCCGCCCGGTCGGTCACGTCGACGGCGAGGAGCGGTCCCTTCGCGTGGAGCATGGTGGTGATTGCGTGGAGCGGGTGAAAGGTGTTGTCCCGGCTGCCAACTGGCCATCGCCTATCGTCCGCGCTCGCTCGTTCCGCGGTTCAAGCGAAGCGAGAACCGCGCTGCTCACTCCGCCGCCAACAGCTCCTCCAGCCGGTCCTCGAGTTCCTCGACCTCCGCCTGCAACTCGTCGGCCTCGTCGCTCTCCATCCCGTCCAGGCGCTCCTTCAACCCTTGGAGCCGCGACGCCTTCGCGCCCTCGGTCACGTCGGTCTTCTGGACGTAGGTCTGCTCCGTCTCGTCGTACACGTCGTCCTCGTCGAGATCGGTGACGGAGAGCACCACGTCCACCTTGTCGTCGACGACGCCCGTCACCCACTCGCGCGGGATGTCGAGGTCGTCGAGCGCGGCGTACACCTCGTCGTCGTCCTTGAGGTGGCGTCGGCCTCTGGTCGTCCGCAGCACCGCGCCGAACTGGCCGTAGACGGGCTGCTCGACGTCGATGCGGTCGAGGAGCACGTCGCTGACCGCCCGGCGGACGCGATCTGCCCCCCGCTGTGCGTCGGAGAGCAGGACGTAGAGGTTGACGAGCGTGTCGGTGGCGAGTGCGCCGAGGTCGTCCGCGTCGTGGCGCTCCAGGCTGTCCGCGAGCAACAGTGCGTCCGCGTGGAGCGCGTCGGCGTCGGTGTCCGTCTCCGGCACGTCCACCCCCTCGCGCGCGAGCAGCCGCTGGG
>CAZYYH010000065.1:0-9541 GCA_964651725.1 uncultured Halobacteriales archaeon
CCCGCGAGCACCGCCGCCGCGAGTATCGTCGCCGCGAGCGTCGTCTGCACGCCCTCCGTGTAGTCCTCGCTCGCGTCGAACGCCGTGTAGAGCGCGAGCCGCACCACGCCGGCCGTCACGAACAGCGCCGGCACGCCGACGACCGCCACCAGCGACGGGTCGGCCGTCCCCCACGCCGGCTCGACCAGCCCCACGACCAGCGCCGCCGGCGCGACGCAGAAGGACACCACGTCCGCCAGCGAATCCAGGTACTCGCCGACGCGCGTCCCGCCGCGCCACTCCGCGATCACCCCGTCCAGCCCGTCCGCGATCGCCGCCAGCAGCACCAGCCGCGCCGCCAGCCACGGGTCCACCGTCGCCGCCACGACCGCCGCGAACCCCAGCGCGGCGTTCGCCGCCGTCACGGCGTCCGCCAACCCGAGGTCGCCGACGAAGCGGGGGAGCATACCCCCGGCATCGAAGCACGCCGCCTTACGTCTTTCCAACCAAGCCCTCCTCGCTCGCTCACAGCGTTCGCTCGCTCGTTGCCCTTGGTGATTCCACCAGGACGTAGCTCGCTCGGCCGGCCGACACACGTGGCCCGTGCCGGCCACCCCTACTGATGACTGCTCCGCCTCGCTTCAGCTAGCCGAATCCTCGACCCTGCTTCGGCCAGTCGGTCCGCCCCTCGGCTGCTCCCTGTGAGCTAGCTGGCCGGCGACGACCGGAGGAACGCTCCCTCGGCGTCTCGCCCCGACCGGCAGCCCCACGCGGAACCGACCGGCGGTCCCCTGCAGTCCCGGAGACCCGACCGCCGACTCCCGCCGGGCCGGACCGGCTGCCAGCTTCCCCATCTTGCGAGGCTACCAGAGCGACTGCCGGACGCAACTACGCCCAGAACGCTTCGCCGAGACACCGACGGCTCGATCGGGACGTTCGAGCCGCGAACCAGGGAGTCTATATGCGGCACGCGCCGAGATTCGAGCATGAGGCGCACGCGTCGTCAGCTGCTCGCGGCCGGGACCGGGGTCGTCGCCGCGTTCGCGGGCTGCACCAGCCGCGGCTCGTCGGGCGACACCGAGGACGAGGAGTACGATGTGGGTATGGGCGGCAGCTTCTTCCGGCCGGAGAAGGTGGAGGTGTCGGTCGGCGAGACCGTCGTCTGGAGGAACACGGGGTCGCGCAACCACACCGTCACCGCGTACGAGGACGCGATCCCGGACGAGGCGTCCTACTTCGCGTCCGGCGGCTTCGACTCGCAGTCCGCGGCCGAGGACGGCTGGATGAACGGGTTCGAGGGCGCGATCCGGCCGCGCGAGACCTACGAGTACGCGTTCGATGAACCCGGCGAGTACGGCTACTTCTGCGTCCCGCACGAGCCCTCGGGCATGGTCGGCACCGTCCTCGTCTCCGAGTGATCGCAGACCCGGCGCTCCCCCCTATCGCTCGCGGACGACGAGTTCGATGGGGTCCGACGGCTGGAGCGTGACGGACGCCGACAGGTCGAGGTCGGCGGACTGCCCTGGCGCTGGCTCGAACCGGTAGCGCCGCGCGACGGTGGCGAGTGCGAGTTGTAGCTGGAGGCGGGCGAAGCGCATGCCGATGCAGCCGCGGGGGCCGCCGCCGAAGGGGAGGAACGCGTACTCGGGGCGGTCGGCGTCACCCAGCCAGCGCTCCGGTCGGAACTCCCCGGGCGCGTCCCACCAGCGGCCGTCGCGGTGGACCGCGTACGTCGGGATGGCGACCTGCGAGCCAGCCGGCACGCGATAGCCCCGGAGCGTCACGTCCTCGGTCGCCTCGCGCCAGAGTTCGTAGCTCGGCGGGTAGAGCCGGAGCGCCTCGTTCGTGACGTGCTCGGCGCGCGGCAGCTCGGCGAGATCGGCGACGCACGGGTCGTCGTCGAGCGCCGCGGCCTCGTCGTGGAGCGCGGCCTGGGCGTCCGGGTGCGTCGCCAGCAAGAACGACGCGAACGCGAGTGCGAGGCCAGTGGTGCCGTGGCCGGCGAACAGGAACGTCCACACCTGGTCGCGGAGTTCCTCGTCCGAGAGGTCGCCGCGCTCCGCAGCGGCGGCCAGCAGTCCGAGGAGGTCGTCCCCGGTGTCGTCGCGCGACCGCCGGCCCGCGACGAGGTCCTCGACGCCGGCCGCGAACTCGGTCATCGCGCGCTCGAAGCGGCGGTTCGTCGGGGTCGGTACCCACGTCGGCACGAACTGCGCGGGAACGTCGAACCGCACGTCCATCGCGACCGTCATCGCCTTCGTCTCCGCTGCGACCGACCGGTAGTCGTCGCCGAACAGCGCGCGACCGAGTACGTCGAGGCTCAGCGCCTTCATCGCCGCGACGACGTCGACGCGCTCGCCGTCGGTCCAGTCGTCGGCCAGTCGGACCGCGGCCTCGACCGTCTCGTCGGCGTAGCCACGGACGCGCCGCGCCGTGACCGCGGGGTCGACCACGTCGCGGAGCCGCCGCCACTGGTCGCCGTCGACCGCGATCAGCGTGCTCCCCGCGACGTCGGAGAGGCTGTCCGCGATCATCGGCGATTTCCCGAAGCGGTGATGGTCGGTGACGAGCATCCGCCGAATCGCCTCCGGGTGGGCGACTGTGTAGAACTCGCGGCCGAGCACCCGCAGGCACACCACGTCGCCCCGCGCCGCGAGTCGTTCCGTGTACTCGAACGGCTCGCGGAACATCGACACCACGCCGCGCAGGGAGTCGAAGCCGCCGACCGTCGGGGGATCGGTCGCGCTCATGTCGGATGGGTGGTGCGCTGGGCCGAAGCCGATTGTTACGATACAGTTCCCGTGTTTAAGTGCCCGGAGCGTGTGCTCCGGGCATGAAGTGGCTGCGCGTCGTCCTCACGCTCCCGGACGAGTACCTCCACCCGATGCACGCGTTCGTCTGCCGGTCGCCCGACGTGGAGCGCGAGGTGCTCCTCGAAGGCAAGGCCGACGACGGCACCGAGACGCTGCTCGCCTACGTCGAGGGTGACCGCGACGCGTACGAGGCGGAACTCGACGCCCGCCCCGAGGTCGTCGAGCACCACGTCACGGCCGACGGCGACGACGGCTTCTACCTCTACCTCCGCGGCACCCTCGGCGACGCCGGCGTGGAACTCATGGCCGCACTCGACCGCGACTCGCTCGTGCTCGTACCACCCATCGAGTTCCGGTCCGACCGTACCATGCACCTCTCGCTCGTCGGCCACCCCGACGACCTCCAGGCCGCACTCGACGCGCTCCCCGACGCCATCGACGTGGACGTTCGCCGCGTCGGCGCGTACGCCGACGCGCTCTCCGACCGGCTCACCGACCGCCAGCGCGAAGCGCTCGACGCCGCGTGGACCGCCGGCTACTACGCGGTTCCGCGCGACACCGACCTCACCGCCGTCGCCGACGAACTCGACTGCGCCGTCTCGACCGCCTCCGACCTCCTCCGGCGCGCGGAAGCACGGCTCGTCGCCGACGCGCTCGGGAAACGAGCGTGAACCGCGAAAACGAGCCGCCTCAGACCTCGACGTCGGCCTCGTCCACGTCGACGGAGGTCTCCTCCTCGGCGTGGACCTCCTCGGGGCGGGCCTCCAGCGTCGTCTTCTGGATCTCGACGCGCCGGAGCGGGTAGATCTCCTTCGCCTCGCTGTAGATGGCGGAGGAGAGCCGGCCCTCGACGATGGAGTCGATGAGTTCCTGGAAGCTTCGCTCCTGGGCGGCTTCCTCCACGAGGTCGATCATCAGCCGGCGGATGGCCTTCTGCTGGCTGTCGTCGGCCTGCTTGGTCGTGAACGCGACCGGCTGCACCTCGACGCGGTAGTCGTCCGTCGTCGTCAGGATGACGACCACCTCGATCTTCGAGGAGCCGCGGCGCACGAGGCTCCGCAGGTAGTCGCGCGCGAGTTCGTGCTTGACGAACTCCGTGTACGCCGAGTCGCTGCCCACGTCCGTGATCTCGAACGTGAGCTTGACGTTGTTCTCGCCGCCCTCGCCGCGGAGGTCGCCGAGCGTCGTCTCGATTGTTCGGTCGTAGAGCTTCTCCGGTTCGTCCGCGGGGGTCTCGCCGAGCTCCGCCCGGTCGAACTGCTCGGGCGCGAGCACGGAGTACCACCGCTTCTGCTGGCTTCGCTTCGAAACTGAACGTTCACTCATGATTGTTGGTGTGTCCGCTTGCTGTCTCCGCTACCTGTACCGCAACCCGGAGGTTCACGACGTAGTCGTCCACCGTCGAGCGCAGGCCGCCCGTCGACTCGCGCTCGACGGTGGTGACCACGTCGCTCGCGGGCCGGTCGGCCCGCTCGCCCCCGGAGGCCGAAGCCGCCCGCTCGGTCGTCGTCTCCATCTCCGTCGTGTTGTCCGGTCGGACCGCCGCCGCGACGCGCTCGGGGTCCGCGACCTCGGTGCGGATCGTCGCGCGTCTCACACTGCCTCCCTGACCGCGTCGACGAACGCGGTCGCGTCGTCGATCCGCTCGGCGTACGCGCGGTCGCCGATGCCGCCGACGGCTCCGTCGGTCGTCGCGCGGAGCACCCGGCGCTGGTCCGAGCCGGGCGGCCCCGCGAGCGTCGCCTCGTCCTCGCCGACGGCGAGCGCGACCGGCTCCGGCGACCGGAAGTCGCGGAGCAGTCGGGCGACGGGCCACGTCGGCGCGTCCGTCCGGGCGACGACCAGGCCGCTGTACCGCTCGGGGTCCGCGGTCCGGACTGCACGGTGGGCGGCGCGGGCCCGCGCGCGCCACGCGTCGAGCGCGGCCGTCCGGTCGCCGTGCCCGAGCGCGAGCGCGACGCCTACGCTCGGCTGCTCGCGCGCCACCGCGTCGAGCACGTCCGCGTACCCCTCGACGGTGGCGAACGGGCCGTCGGTCGTCTCGTGCGGCCGGAGCGCGCGCTCGACTGCCTCGCCCGCCCGGCGCCCCTCCGCCGTCGCGTCGATGGCGTAGACGGAGGCGACGCGCCGACGCGCGTCCTCGTCGAGTTCCATCGGCAGGTCGAGTTCCGCGAGCAGCACCTGTGCTCGGTCCGGGTCGCCCGAGTAGTCCGCGTGCGCGAGCGTCGAGTGCGCGAGGCCGTCCGCGAGGTCTTCCGTCGGGACGCCGACGCCCGGCCGCGGCGCGACGCCGCTGTCGGCCGCAGCCTCCAGCGCCGCGTCGCTTCCGTCGGAGCCCGGCGTGCCGCCCCACGCGACCACGCCCGCGAGCGCGAGCGTCGGGTCGGGCGACGCGCCGAGTTCCCGAGCCGCCTCGAACGCCGTCACGCTCGCCGGCACCGCCGCGGCGTCCACTGCCGCGTCGGCACCCTCGGCGTCCGCGCCGAGCACGACCACGGGATGCTCGTCCGAGATCCGGCGCTCGATCTCGGCGTCCGTTCGCGCCGCGCTCACCTGGTACGCCGCGTCCGCGTCCATCAACGCCCGCGCGAGCACGCCGGCCGCCGCCAGCCCGTCGCCGTCCGCGTGCGCCACGACCTGCGCGAACTCCGCGCCGCCCAGCGCCGCGGCTACCGCCGCCGCGTCCGACTCCGAGCCAGCCGACCGACCTGCCGCCGACATCGGTTACTCCACGATCTCCTTCGCCGTGTCGTACGTGTACCGGAACTCCTCGTCGATCTTGTCGCCGCGGTAGTAGTCCACCAGCCGGCGGATCTTCGACTCGACGTTCTGCGCCGCGTGCTGATTGTGATGATCCTGGCCGTTCTCGCGGACGTGATCTCGGAGCCGCACCGCCTTCTCCATCAGATTGTAGAGATCCTCCGGGATCTCGGGAGCCGCGTCGTTCTCCGCCAGGATCTCGCCGACCTTCTTGCCCGTCGCCAGCTTCACGTCCGGGACCGGCGTACCCTGCACGCCCTCGTCCCGGAGCCGCAGGCCGATCTCCGCCTGGGAGACCCCCTGCTCCGCGAGTTCCACGACGCGCTCCTCCACGGCGTCGGCGTCCACGTCACTCCACTCCGGCGGTTCGTCTGTCACGGGTCGGTCCGAGCCGGACGCCCCGCGACGTCGCGTGTGCATTCGTGCCATGTTCGAGGATAGGAACCGCACTGACCGCTGAAGCGTGAATCCGGTAGTCGAATCGCGTCGTGCGCGACTGGCTACCGGAGCACTACCGCATTCCCAAGCCGCGCGAGACAGTGTGAGCCTCGATAGCCCGTGCGCGGCGAGTCGGATTTGCGGCCGTGCCGTTCCCTGTACCTCCAGTTGAGTTCTCTCGGCGACTAAAGGGTTTCTACTCCAAGTCCCCGCGCGCCGCCGAAGGTGGCGCGCTCGTGGTTCGAGAGCGCGGAGCGCTCTCGTCACCTCGGAAGACGCTCCCGCTGGTCGCGTCTTCCGATGGCCCTTGGAGATTCCACCAGGTACGGAAGCCCGATTGGCCGTTCCGCACGGCGAGATTGTCTGGCGATTTCGTGGCCGGCAGACCGACGACTACGAAACAACCCGGCGACCGCAGTAGAGATGTACCGAGTTGTGGTTCCTTGTAACAGACCGTAATTCCGTTCGGACGAACGCGCAGACCTGTATAGGGATAGGACTGCTCCCTCGACACGGAACCGGTCTCGCGTTCAAATCTCGGCGGATCCGGCTCGCAACCCTGCGAGACGACACCGGAGGTTCGCACGTCACGTGTGAGCGTACACGGGAATCATCTACTGAATAAGGGATGCGTCGAGGGCTGGCGCGTGAGCCGCGTCGGCTCCGAGATTTCGGCCCGCCTCACGCCGAACCGAGGGGTTTATGAACAGCCGCGGGCAACGCCCTACTGCGTTCGAGGGCTCGTAGATCAGTGGTAGATCACTCCCTTGGCATGGGAGAGGCCCCGGGTTCAAATCCCGGCGAGTCCATCGGAGCGAGTGAGTTCTGCGAGCGAGCGAGAACGGGCGAGCCGAGGCCGAACGAAGTGAGGCCGTGGGTTTGAACCCCTACCAGTCGCAGCCCGCGCAGTCGAGTGACCGAGCGAAGCGAGGGAGCGAGACGAGCAGGACCGTCTGGGTCTGGTTCAAATCCCGGCAGTCCACTTCCTTCCGCTCACTTAGTTCGCTTCAGTCAGCGAACTCGCCGACGTCTCCCTCGCTCCCTCCGGCCGCTCGCGAGACTCCCGGCGAGTCCATCCTTCCCCCACTTGGTTCGGAATTACCCGACGGCGGTGGGTTTTCACCCGATACTCCCTGGATCGTCCGAAGCGAGTGCGAGTGGAACCCACTCATATCACCGCTTACAGTTCGTGTGGCCAGCACTAGACCGTCCATGTGAGCGGACAAGCGCTGGTCTGTGCGAATGATTACAGATAATTTATGGCGCAACCGTAGAGTCCTTTATGGTGCCGGACTCACTGCTGTTCTCCTGAAGCTGCTGGACTTCTCGGGCTGATACTTATCGAATATCCCACTATTCAGTGGAGTGGAAACGCCGAGGTCGGTCATCCCGATCCCACGATGTCCGGACCCTCGTAAGCGTTTCCCGGAAGGGCCGAGCTTACCCCGCGTCCACGTTCAATCTCGCGCTCTCCAACTTCTATGTCCCGTCCGGGTATCCGCGACTCGGGAACCCGGGACGGACCGGTCATCTACCGGCAAGTGCTGCCGGACCACAGGACCGATAATGCTACCCGATGACACAGCACATGGGCCGTGGCGGGAGGGTTGCCCCCACACCACCCTCGCCCCGTCCCCTCCCGTCACGGTCTACCGGGACACCTACACGGCGGGCGGAGTCGGTACAGTACATGGATTCTGACCACTTTGTGTTTAGTGGATGGGCGAATCTATACGCTCACGGTCGTGACAGTAGGAAAACGGGAATCGATACGGAAGCCTCTCTGTAGAGGATGCTCCCGTCAGTTCTGTGGCCCACGGCATTCAGTGGTTGTCTCTTCCAGATCGAGGATCACCTCACCGTTTGGGGTGATCGTTTCCTTGTACTGCTGATGCACGAGCAGATCGGGTCCGCGCCCTTTGCTGACGAGGGTGAAGGTGTGGTTCAAGATGTACGACGTTCCACCGTCCCAATTGTCGTGCTCATTGATCACGACTCTCCTGCTCCCGACGTACTGGGTGCCATCTTCATCCTCGCCCTTGATGTTCTTCCAGTCACTGTGCAGCGTGAGCTTCTGTCCCCCCTCGTTATTTACATAATGGGTCCGGGTTTGTATCGTCCCTTGAGTGAGCGTTATTGTAGTACCCGTGCACTGGTTCCTGATCGTGTTTCCGTGAGGTCAGTTTCAGACTCACTGGTCTCTGGTCGGGCCGGGTTTGCAACGACTGGCGCACTGAATGCTGGGCCACCTATCACGAGTGCTCCCGCGAGCAGTGTGCCCTTCCGAAGCACCTCACGCCGTGTTCTCGGTCGGTGGGATTCTGCTGTCATGGTTCCTCTTGAGTTTCGTCTGGTCCTCTCCGCCATAGAACGTACACCACCTCAGGGCATAAACATGATTACTGAATAATACCTCTTCACGTACCGTAGTAGACTCGTAACTCGTTTCACTGCTCACACGTATCGGTTCGGTTACCACGTGAAAAATCGATGACCACTTGCCGCATACATCCTTTATAGTCAGCACGATGGCTGTGGGCACCATCCAGACAGATTGACCGACAGTTGCTGCATACAGGGCGCATTTCGTTCCCGGCTGCTCGACTCAAGGCGGGTCGTGGTTCCTGTTCAGACCGTGGAGATGTTTCACGAGATGACTCTATGTGATTGCGTCTCATAGAGGAATGAGGGTGAACCACCCATGGCAGGAGCAACACCACCAGACACAGGGGCGGAAATGGAAACAGTCGTTTCAGCAGATGGTACACCAATTGCCTACGAGCGGACGGGGAGCGGGCCACCGCTCGTGCTCGTCCACGGAGCTGGTCTCGATTACAATTTCTGGGATCTTTCCGACGTCCGTTCCGCGCTTGCGGAGCACTACACGGTCTACGCCTTCGACCGGCGTGGGCGTGGCGGGAGCGGCGATGCCGGCGAGTACGACCTGGGAGGAGAGATCGAGGACGTGGCCGCGGTCGTTGAATCGATTGACGAACCAGTGACGCTCCTCGGCCATTCCTATGGCGCTCTCATTGCACTGGAGGCGGCTCTCCGAACCCACAATCTACACGGCCTCGTCCTGTACGAACCGTCGTTCACTCCCGAAGAGGGCGCCCCAGAAGTCGAACAACTGCTCGGGGCAATCCAGCCCCTGTTAGCCGACGGTGAGAAGGAACAAGCACTCATCACCGATTTAACCGCCGTGGGAATGCCAGAAGCATCTATTGAGGAACTCCGGTCGAGCCCGAGCTGGCAGGCGCTCGTGGACGCAGCGGATACACTACCCCGCGAGTTCGAACGGCTCATCGAGTACGAGTTCGATGCTGATCGGTTCAGAGGTATGACGACGCCGACATTGTTGTTCACTGGCGGGGAGAGTCCCCCAGGTCTCATCGATGTAACGGAGACTGTTGACGAGACGCTCCCGGACAGTCGGAGCGTACGGATCGACGGAGAAGCACACTTTGGACTGATATCGAAGGCCGATCACTTCGTAGAGGAGGTACTCGCGTTTCGCCATGAATCGTAAATAACAGATTTGCCGTCATAAA
>CAZYYH010000066.1:0-9372 GCA_964651725.1 uncultured Halobacteriales archaeon
CCTGCGAGCCCGACGAACCGCCGAGCGAGAGGCTGCCCACGTCCCAGCCCTGGTCCGCGACGTACTCGACGCCGGCGGCGATGTCCGAGAAGTACCCGCTACCACAGTTGTCGAGAACCTTCACGGCGTGAAGGGTGGCCTCCGTGGAGACGCCCACGACGCCCTCGGTGTTGTTCACCGCGTTGGCGATGCCCGCGCAGTGGGTGCCGTGGTCGTTGTCGTCGTCCCACGACTGGTGACACGTGTTGTCCGCGGGCTTGGCACCGTACCGGCAGCCACCTCTGGTGCTGCAGGAGACGAACGACGTGCCGGAGCCCAGGTTGGCCTGGATGTCCGGATGGTCGCTGTCGATGCCCGTGTCGATGATGGCGATGTCGGCACCGCTCCCGGTTTCGCCGTTGGCGCGGGTCACGTCCGCATCCACGCGGTCGTTGCCCCACGACGGCGACTGCGCGAGTGCGTGGGCAGTGCCGTCCTTCTCGACGTACCGCACGTCGGCGCGCGACGACAGCGCGTCCGCCGCCTGTGCGGGCAGTCGAAGGGTGAGCGCGTCGAAGTTGAAGTCGTGGACGATGGTGTCGGCCTGTGAGAGCGCGGCCTGCTTGCCGCTCTCCGCGCTGTAGCCGACGTTCACGCGGACCCTATCGTCGGGCTTCGCGGACGATAGTCCGGCCACGCCGAACGCGGCCGCCGCACCGCCTGTCGTTCTCAGCACGTTCCGCCTGGACACACGCTTGTCATTGCCTGACATGCAAATCGCAACAAACATGGGCACAATTTAGTGTTTTCGGAACGAATTTAATATATTTAGGCATGGGAACTAACTTCTCTTTTTAATAACCGAGATGATAACCCGGCAGGCGTCGGTGTCGAGAGTGCTGTCGGATAAGAGAACCGTCGGCGTGGCGGCGGAGTGGATCGCCGCCGGTTCGGCCGCGCTACGTGTCGTCGCTGGAGTCGAGGCCGAGTGCGGCCGCGACGTCGAGCAGGCCGCTACCGGACTCGTTGCTGCTGAGGCCGATGTTCTCCGCGCTGCTCTTCAGGGTGCTGCGGGCGCCGCTCGCGGACGCACCGTTGGCGATGAGCTGCGCCGCGCCGCCCGCGACGTGCGGGCACGCCATCGACGTGCCCGAGAACGTCGCGTAGCCGCTCGGGACCGTCGACTCGACGTTGGTCCCGGGTGCGGCGATCTCGATCTCGGGACCCTGGCTGGAGAACGACGACAGCTGGTCGTCCTGGTTCGTCGAGGACACCGCCATGACCTCGGGGTACGCGGCCGGGTAGCTGACGCAGTCCGTACACGAGCCGTCGTTACCGGCGGCCGCGACGAGGAACACGCCCTGGTCGGTGGCGTACTGGACCGCGTCCCGCATCGCGCTCGACGCGGAGCCGCCGAGGCTGAGCGAGCCGACGTCCCAGCCCTGGTCCGCGACGTGCTCGACGCCGGCCGCGATGTCGGAGTACGAGCCGGAGCCGGCACAGTCCAGGACCTTCACCGCGTGGAGCGTCGCGCCGGGCGCGACCCCGCGGATGCCGCTCGAGTCGTCGTTGCCGGCGGCGATGCCCGCGCAGTGGGTGCCGTGGTCGTTGTCGTCGTCCCACGAGGTGTTGCAGGCGTTGGAGTTCCCGGAGAAGTAGCAGGTCCAGCCGCCGGAGCCACAGCTCACGACCGCGTGCCCCTCGCCGAGCGTGTGCTCGTCATCGGGGTGGTCGGAGTCGATCCCCGTGTCGATGATGGCGACGTCCGCGCCAGCACCGGTCTCGCCGTTGCGGTGGACGACGTCGGCGTCGGTGCGCTCGACGCCCCACGGCTCGGTCTGCGCGAGCGCCTTGACCTCGCCGTTCTCCTCGACGTACCGCACGTCGGCGCGCGACGACAGTGCGTCCGCCGCCTTCTTCGGGAGCGTCAGCGTGACGATGTCGAGCGAGTCGAAGTCACGGACGACCGCGTTCGCCCGCGAGAGCGCGGCCTGCCGGCCGCTCTCGGCGGAGAACCCGACGTTGACCTCGACCTCGTCGTCCGGTGCGGCCGCCGCGAGGCCGGTCGAGCCGACCGCCGCCAGTCCGGCACCGGTGCCTTTGAGTACGTTACGCCTCGAAACCCGCTTGCCATTCCCTGACATAGCACTTCCCGACTGGGGACGATATAATTTAAACGTAACTAAGAATATTTTAAAATAGAACCAACTTGATTAATTGGAATAAAGTTCATCTGCGTTTCTAAGCGCCTCGATACCCTGATCGTTCACCCAGCCCGACCGCGCGGGAGCAGTACGGATTTACGTCACCGTCGCCAACGCCCCGGCGTGCAGGTAGTCGGGTACGAGACGGCCACCGATGACGGCTCCGCGGCGCTCGTCGTGGCCGACGCCGGGCAGGTACGCCGCGTCGCCCTGGAGCCGGGCACGGGGCTCGCGTACACGCTCGGCGAACGCCGCTGCGCGGGCGTCCACGACGGCGACGACCATCTCGCGTGCGACGCGCCCGCCGCGCCGTACTGCGAGGAGCACACCTCGACGTGGGTGTGCGCGCGATGCACCGGCACGTGTCTCAAGGACGAGATGGACTGCTACGACGAGCACGCCGTCTACCTCGCCGCGTTCGCACCCGACACGTTCAAGGTCGGCGTCACGAAGCTGTGGCGGCTCGACACCCGACTCCGCGAGCAGGGGGCGGACCGCGCCGCGCACGTCCGCACCGTCGAGAACGGCCGGATCGCCAGGGAGATCGAGGCCGGCATCGCGAAGGACGTGGGCGACCGCGTGCGCGTCCCCGAGAAGATCCGCGGCCTCCACCGGGCCGTCGACGACGACGCCTGGCGGGACCTCCTCTCCGGGTTCGCCGTCGAGGACACCTACGCCTTCGACTACGGACTCGACCTCGACCATCGGCCGGTCGCCGACACCACCGCCACCGGCACCGTCGTCGGCACCAAGGGCCGCGTGCTCGTGCTCGACTCCGGCGGCACCACGTACGCCGTCGACCTCCGCGACCTCGTCGGCCACGAACTCCAGTCCGGAGCGTCGGACCGCGACCGCCAGTCCAGCCTCGGCGCGTTCGGGTAGGGCACACAAAGTACTTGTACTCGACACGATAGCTCGCGGTATGAGGCGCGAAGCCCTCCTCGTCGGCGCTGCGACTGCCGTGCTCGCGTTGTCGGCCGTCCTGGCGACGCTCGCGCCGGGCGCCATCGCTCGACCACAGCCGGACGAGCCACCGGGCCGGGTCGCGCTCTCGGAGCTGAACGTCCAGTCGGGTCAGGTGGGTGGCCGGACCGTCGACCTCCACGTCGACGCGCGCATCGAACACCGGGGCGGGCCGACGGAGAACGCCTCGCTCGAACTCCGCGCCGTCGACCTCGACACCGGGTTCGTCGCGGAGTCGCGGACGCTGTCGGTCTCCCGGGCCACCGGCGACCGCGAACTGTCCGTCGCAGGGAACCTCAGCGTGGAGCGCTCGGGCGGCTACCGCATCGAGGCGCTGCTGTTCGTCGACGGTGAACGCGTCGCCTCCGGCCACCGGCGCGTCGAGGGCGTCGGCACGCTCCAGCCCGAGTACGCGCGGACGCCCGTCGAGTTCCACCGGTTCGAGCGCGCGGCCCTCCCGGTCGTCGAGTTCTCGATCTCCGACGCCGACGAGAACCGCACGCGTCTCGACGTGACGACGTACCTCACGAACGCCGGCGACTCGCCCGCGGGCGATCTCGAACTCGTCGTGAAGGCCCGACAGGCGGACTCCGGCATCGTCGCCGACCGCAGGACGGTCCAGGTCGGCTCGATAGCGCCCGGTCGGACCGCACGGCCGTCCGCGACGCTGGCCGTCCCCGACGGCTACAACTACTACCTCGACGCGGTGCTCTGGAAGGACGACGTGGTCGTCGGCACCGTCCGCGAGGCCGCGACGCTCGACCCGACCGAGACGGTGCCGGTGAACGAGACGACGCGGGAGGTAGGACTCGACGTCGGCGAGTTCGAGCAGGACGGTGCCGGCGCTGGTGCCGGTGCGGAATCGCCGAGGAGGACGTCGGCCGGCGGACAGCCCGGGTTCGGGGTCGGCGCAGCCGTCATCGCCGTCGCAGCCGCCGCTCTCCTCCTGGGGAGGCGATACGCGTGAGCGACGACGAGATCACCGACGAACGCGAGTCGGCAGCCGGGAACGGGAACGGAGACGGGGACGTCTTCGCGTATCTCCAGTGGGGGGCGCTCGTCGTGCTGGTGTCGCTCGCGGTCGTCGCACTCCTCCGGTTCTACACGAGTGCGTCGGCCGCCATCGCGGCGTGGGCCGCGCCCGCGTACGAGCCGGCGTTCCAGGCGTCGTTCAACCTCGTCGTCCTGCTGGTGTGCGCCGTGGGCGTGTCGCTGCTGGCCCGTGAACTCCGGGACTGACCGGCCGCGTCTCCGCGCCTTTTTTCCGTGGCGCGTCCGAACTCCGAGGTATGGCAGACGAAGAACCCGAGGAGACCGAGGCGGACGACGGCGAGGACGAGGAGACGAGTTCGTTCAAGGAGCGCGTCGAGGAACTCCGCGAGAAGCAGGCGGAGCGACGCGGGGAGGAAGGCGAGGAGGGCGAGGACCCTCGCTCGCGCATGGAGGAGATGATGGGCGGTGGCGGCGGTGGCGGCCCGGGCGGCATGGGCGGCAACCCGTTCGCGCAGATGATGGGCGGCATGATGGGTGGCGGCGGCCCCGGCGGCATGGGCGGCGGCCGCGGCGGCCCTGGCGGCGAGAGCGAGATCGACACCGAGCGCCTCGCGCGCGAGATCGAGCGGCTCCGCGACGAGGTGCGGCGCGGCACCGATCAGCTAGAGCGCATCGCGGACGCGCTGGAAGAGGAGTGACCGGCGGAACGGCCCGTCCGGGTCACGTCTCCTCGGGGTCGGAGCCTCGACCGACGAGGTCCGCGATCTCGCGGACCTCCCGGCGGTAGATGCGTCTGTTCGACCAGAACAGGAGTCCGGCCGTGAGCGACAACACGAGGTAGACTGCACCGACCACGATGGTCTCCGGGCAGAGCGGGCAGTAGTAGTCGGCGACGGCCCGGAGACCGAACGCCATCGATAGCACGAAGACGAACCCGATGAACCCGTTCATCACGTAGATCGGGATCTGTCGCTCCGGCGTCCAGAACTTCGGTGAGTAGAGGTCGAACTGCCGAACGTAGCCGAAGCCCTCCACGTCGACCCGGTGCTCGATGCGGGCGATCTGGCTGTAGAGCCGCGCGACGTGATTCTCGCCCATGGCGTGTGCGATCAGGAACAGCATTATCGGGAGCGGAGCGACGGCTATCACCAGCGGCTGCTTCGTCGCCGCGTAGCCGATGACGAGTATCACGACGACGGTGCCGCGCGTGATCCGTCGGTTCCACCGCCGCGACAGCTCCCGTGCGTCGGATTTGAGTTCCCGGTACTCCGCCAGCAGCACCTCGCGCTCGGCGTCCGAGAGGTCGGCGAAGTCGCCACCCGGTCCGTCCTCGGACGGCGCGTCGTCCGGCGGGGGCTCGTCCGACTGGGCGTCGTCCGGCTCTGGGACCACAGTCGTCACGCGTCACCTTGCCGTAATAAGTATGGGGGACGGGTCACGTCGCTTCGATGACGCGGTCGTACGCCGACGCCAGCTGGTCGACCGACGCCTCGTTCGAGACGTCGTCGCGGGCGTCGAGGCAGTTCCGGGAGAGTCGGTCCTGGTCCGTGAGCGCACGTCGAAGCTGCGCCCGGAACGCGTCGACGTCGCCGCGCTCGTACCGGTAGCCGGTCGTGCCGTCCACGATGGTGTGTTCGAGTGCGCCCTCGTCCACGCCGACGACCGGCGTCCCGCACGCGTACGCTTCGAGCGCGACGAGTCCCTGCGTCTCGACGGGGCTCGGGAACGCGAACACGTCCAGCGCCGAGTAGAACGCGGGGAGTTCCTCCCTGTCGAGGAACCCGAGGAACCGGGCGTCGACGCCAGCCGCCTCGGCTCTCCGTTCGAGCGACGCGCGCGCCGGGCCGTCGCCGCCGAAGAGGACGGTGACGTCGAGTTCCGCAGTGGCGTCGATGATCGTGTCGAGGGCCTTCTCGAACCCGTGTCGCCCCGTGTACCCGACGATGGGCTTCGACGCGTCGATGCCGTGCCGGTCGAGGAACGGCTCCGGGTCGACCGGCCGGAACAGCTCCACGTCCACGCCGTTCTGGACGACGGTCACGGGAACGTCCACGCCCACGTCCTCCCGGAGCTGTTTTGCGGTGACCCGGCTCGGCGCGAGCATCAGGTCGACGTGCCCGTACACCCAGCGCTCGTACGCACGCGCGGCCCGCTGAATCGCGTCCGTGACGTAGCCGATCGAGGACAGGTACTCCGCGTACTGGCTCGTCGGCGTGTGGTAGGACGCGACGGTCGGCACGTCCCGCGTCCGGGCGTACCGAAGCCCGCTCAACCCGAGGGTGAACGGGCCATGGAGGTGGACGACGTCGACGTCCCGTAGCGACTTCGGGAACAGCGGCAAGCCGAGCTGGAAGTCGTCGTAGAACGGGAACGGCACGCTCCGCATCGGAATCTCTCCGTTGGCCGGGTCGTAGTCAGCCTGCTCCGGGTAGACGACGTCCATCCGACCGCCGCGGCGCTCCCAGTTGGTCCGCCACTGCTTGATCGTGTACGTCACCCCGTTGATCGAGGGGAAGTACGTGTCCGTGAACGCGGCCACCCGTGGGGGCATCGTCGGGCCGTTCTCACCCATTCGTTAAGGCTCCTGTCGTTTCCGCTCGACGAGGTCGCGGTAGATGTCCACCAGCTCCTCGCCGACGGAGTCGAGGCCGTGCTCGGCGGCGGTCTCGCGGGCGTTCGCGCCGAGGCGCTCGCGGAGCGCGGGATTCTCGGCCAGCCGGTCGAGTGCGTCCCGGAACTCGTCGAACGTCGAGCATTTCAAGCAGTCGTGGCCGTCCACGTAGAACTCCTCGAAGACGGGGATGTCGCGGAGCACCACGGGCTTCCCGCAGGCCATCGCCTCCAGCACCGCGATGCCCTGGTTCTCGTTCTTCGTCGGGAACAGGTACACGTCGCCCGCGCCGAACGCGCCGCGCTTGTCCTCGACCCAGCCGGTGAACGTCACGTTCTCGGGCGGGTTCTGCGTCCACTTCCGCACCGTCGCACTCGCCTGCGGCCCGGTGTCGTACGGTCCGAACCACGCGAACTCGTGGTCGGTCGCCCGCGCCAGCCGGCAGAACGTCGAGAGGCCCTTGCGCTCGAACACGTTCCCGACGGAGAACACCACCGTCCCGTCGAGGTCGAACCGGTCGCGGTACTCGCCGCGGAGCGACTCGAATCCCTCCAGGGACGCCGCGTCGACGCCGTTCGAGATCGGGCGGATCGGCGCGTCCACCGGGTAGGATTCGAGCACGCGCCTCGTGTACGCGCTCGGGCACAGCACCAGATCCGCCTGCGAGTAGAACCACCGCAGATATCGGCCGAGTGCGGGGGCGACGACGTTCGATCCGCGGAAGCTGTCCCGGAAATCCTCGCGCGTGACGTGCGCGTGCAGGACGAGCGGGCGGTCGTTCCGTCGGGCGTGCCGCGCCACCGCGACCGATCCCGGGCCGACGACGTTGCAGTGCGCGAGGTCGTACTCGCGGAACGGCCCGTCGCGGGACGCGAGCGACCGCACGCCCCTGGTCGGGCTTCCGCCCACCCACGGCGACGTCACCACGTCCACGTCGGTGTCTGCGAGCGCGGCGCGCTGGTGGGCGGTCGCGGTGCCGATACCGCTCCGCTCCAGCCGATCCTCGAGTTCGAGGTAGTTGAGCGCTCGCACTACGCGGGCCAATCCCCGCGCGCGGGAAAACCCTACCGGTGCGCGCCGGAATCGTGTCGCCTGGCGTGCGTCGAAAACCGTGTCGCGTGCTGGCACGGAAGGGAAAGCTTCAAGCCGAACGGACTGAGAGAAGCCAACGGGGCGTTACACCTGTTCTGTGTCGCCCCACTCCCCCACCCCACCCCTTTCCGAATGACACTCGCCGACGAGAGGATTCAGCGGCTCCACGAACTCGCCCGCGACGCCGCGAGCGACTGCCACGACGACCGCGCCCGGGAGTACGTCCGGCTCGCGCGCCGCGTCGCCGAGCGCAACCGCCGACCGCTCCCGCGCGAGTTCAAGCGGTTCACCTGCGACGCGTGCGACAGCTACCTCGTCCCCGGGAAGAACGCCCGCGTGCGGCTCCAGGACGGCCACGTCGTCGTGACCTGCGACTGCGGCGAGCAGGCGCGATACCCGTACGGGTGACGCCGGGACGGCCGCTCGCAAGGTTCACGTTTAAAGGATAGCTGTCCCAATACGTAGTCATGACCGAAGACCTCCGGAAGCAGGCTCACGACGTCGACGTGACGGTGTGGGTCGGGAAGTCCGGCCTCGACCCCGTGGTGGACGAACTCGCCGACCAGCTAGACGACCGCGACCTCGTGAAGGTGAAGTTCCTGCGCGCGGCCCGCGGCGGCACCGACACCGACGAACTCGCCGCCGACCTCGCGGAGCGCGCCGACGCCGACCTCGTGGAGACGCGGGGCAACACCGCAGTGTACCATTGATGACGGTGGAGCAGCCGACCGGGCCGGTCGAGGGCGGGTTCGTCACCGAGTTCCTGCGGAGCGCCGGCGTGCCGTACGCCGAGACCATCGGCGCGGCGATCTCGTTCGCGATCGCGTTCGTCGTCGTCTACCTCCTCGGGCGCGCGCTCGTGCTCCCGCTGGTGAACCGCGTGCTGGCGGCGCGCGACCTCGACGAGCACGCGCGTCGCCCGCTCCGGCGGCTCGCGTGGCTCGTCGTGCTGTTCGTCGCTATCGCGGTCGCGTTCGGCGCGGCCGGGTTCGAGAACTTCCTCACGTCGCTCGCCACCATCGCCGCCGCCGCGACGCTCGCGGTCGGCTTCGCCCTGCAGGACGTGCTGCGGAACCTCGTCGCGGGCGTGTTCATCTACACCGACCAGCCGTTCCGCATCGGCGACTGGATCGAGTGGGACGACGGCACGTACGCCGGCGTCGTCGAGGACATCAGCCTCCGCGTCACGCGCGTTCGGACGTTCGACAACGAACTCCTCACCGTGCCGAACTCGACGCTGACGGAGGGCGTCATCAAGAACCCGGTCGCCAAGAGCCGCCTCCGGCTCCAGGTGCCGTTCGGCATCGGCTACGACGACGACGTGCACGAGGCCACCGACATTATCGTCGAGGAGGCCGAGGCGCACGACGGCCTCCTCGACGACCCCGCGCCCTCCGTCCGCCTGACGGAACTCGGCGACTCCTCCGTGGTACTCACCGCCCGCGTCTGGATTCCCGACCCCAGCCGGTCGGACTTCGTGAAGACGAAGGGCGAGTACGTCACCGCCGTCAAGGAGCGGTTCGACGACGC
>CAZYYH010000067.1:0-9207 GCA_964651725.1 uncultured Halobacteriales archaeon
CTCGCCAGAGCTTCGCCGCGACGAGTACGGCGAGCACCAGCCCGCCCGCGCCGTGGACCGCGAACACCCACCAGCCGCCCGACTCGCCCGTGACGAGCGTCGTCAGCCCCGTGCCGGCCTCCAGCGCGACGACTCCCAGGATGGTCCAGTCGAGCGCGCGCGGCGAGAGCGGCATGCGGGTCACGTGTGACTGTTCGCGTGTCCTTGGTACGCCGTCGCAAAGAGCTTGACCCCGGGACGAATCGCCCCTCCTCGCGGTCCGTTCGTCCTCCGGAGAACCATCGGGAGGCGTCCGCGGCCTCCGGCCCTTCGACGATGCACGATACTGCATAAGTATGCCTGGTACGTCTTCGAGTTAGGCACGAATCCGAGGATTCAAGGCCGCGGCACGACTCCCCTCCACCAATGACGACTGTCATCGACGGGGACGCCGTCGCGGCCGAGGTGCGGTCGGGGCTCGTCGACGCCATCGAGACGCTCGACGCCGAGGGCGTGACGCCGCGGCTCGCCACGGTGCTGATGAGTCCGGACCCGGCGAGCGAGACGTACGTGTCGATGAAACAACGCGACTGCGAGGAGGTCGGCATCGGCACGCGTGACGTCCGCCTCGACCTCGACGCGCCCGCGAGTGACCTCTACGACGTGGTCGCGGAACTCAACGCGGACGACGGCGTGCACGGCGTCCTCGTGCAGTCACCGCTGCCGGAGCGGGTGGACGAGCAGGCGGTCATCGAGACCATCGACCCGGAGAAGGACGTCGACGGCTTCCACCCGGAGAACGTCGGGCGGCTGGTCGCGGGCTACCCGCGGTACGAACCCTGCACGCCGTTCGGCATCCGGACGCTCCTCGACCACGCGGGCGTCGACGTGGACGGCGCGGAGGTGGTGGTGGTCGGCCGGTCGAAGATCGTCGGCAAGCCGCTTGCGAATCTCCTCGTGCAGAAGGCCGACGGCGGGAACGCCACCGTCACCGTCTGCCACTCGCACACCGACGACCTCGCGGCGCACACCCGCCGCGCGGACGTGGTGGTCGCGGCGGCGGGCGTCCCCGAACTCGTGGACGGCTCGATGCTCTCCGACGGAGTCGTCGTCGTGGATGTGGGCGTGAACCGCGTGGACGCCGACACGGAGAAGGGGTACGAACTCGTCGGCGACGTGGACTTCGAGAGCGCGAAGGCGAAGGCGAGCGCCATCACGCCCGTACCGGGCGGCGTCGGCCCGATGACGCGCGCGATGTTGCTCTACAACACCGTCTCGGCGGCGAGCCGGCAGTCGGGCGTCGCGGTCTCACTCCCCTGAACCTCTAAGCCGCTCCGGAACTAGGATAGGGCATGGCCGACCAGGGGTGGACCGGCCGCAGCCGTGCGGCCGGGTGGGTCGTCGTAGCGCTCGTCGTCGCACTCGCGGTCGCGAGCATGACCGCGGCGCTCGGCGCACCAGCGGAACCGACAGCCGACGGCGACGCGGGCCAGTCGCTCGGCGACGCCGACGCCCGCTCGTCGCTCGGAGGTAGCGACGGCTACGACCGCGGCGTCACCCAACAGAACGCCACCACCGTCGTCACCACCCCCGTGGGACTCACCCGCGCACTGGCGAACGCGTCGTCCGGCGACGTCGTCTACGTCCCCGGGAACGCGACCCTGAACCTCACCGAGCACGCGCCCGTGTGGGTTCCCGCCGGCGTGACGCTCGCCAGCGACCGCAGCATGAACGGCTCCGAGGGCGCGCTCCTCTACACGCAGCAGGGGCGGAGCGGCCTGCCGCTGATCGTCGCCGGCGGCAACGGCACCCGGATTACCGGCCTCCAGCTGAAGGGCTACGGCGGCGCGTGGACGCCCGCGAGCCGCGACCGGCCGAGCGCGTGGGGCATCCTCGTACCGACGCGCGCGACGAACGTCGAGATCGACAACAACCGCATCTCGCAGTTCGTCGGCATCTGTATCCAGGCGTCCGGCAACCAGACGTACGTCCACCACAACGACATCCAGTTCTGTAACCAGGTCGGGCTCGGCTACGGCGTCAACGTCGGCCAGCAGGCCCTCATAGAGTGCAACTACATCGACCACACCCGCCACGCCGTCGCCGCGCACGGCGGCCCGACGAACGCGTACGAGGCGCGGTACAACGTCATCGGACGCTACATCCAGAACCACGTCTTCGACGTGCACTCGCCCGGCGGCGCGTGGTTCGAGATCCACCACAACACCGTGATGGCCGTCTACACGTACAGCCGGGAGAAGGTCAAGGTCGCCAGCGTCAACGTCGGGATTCCGTCGGGAATGGTCCGCATCCACCACAACTGGTTCTTCCAGTGGGCGTCGATCGCCATCTGGCAGAACGATACACACGGCCCGCCGTACAACGAGTCCAAGTACACGAATCTCACCGCCTTCAACAACCAGTTCGGCACGGAGCCGCCGCACTCGTCCATCGGCGCATTCCGCGAACACCGGTCGGAGGACGGCCGCTGCGCCTAGAGCCGCGCGAGCCGGTCGCGTGCCGCGTCGAACGCCGCCTCGTCGCCGTCGCGCACGTAGTCCGCGAGATCGCGCGCCGCCCGGACCAGCGACTCGGCCGCACGCGGCTCGACGCCCCCGTCGAGCGCCCGCACGCGCTTGACGTGCTCACCGAGGAGTTCCAGCGCGTCGTCCGCGCCCGCCGGCCCGTCGTTCGCGTCCACCCACGCGGACACGTCGCGCCGGTACGCCCGCACCGCGTTCGCGTACGCGAGCCCTCGGGCGTCCCGGAGCGCCTCCGGGACCTCGTCGGGCGCGGGGCGATCCGCGCTCCCGTCCGCCGCGCGCAGCAGCCGGACGAAGTAGCGCTCGTCGTCCTCCCCCGGGTCGAGTGCGCGGCCGAAGGCCGCGGAATGGGAGGCGGCGGAGCCGTCGAGCGCGCGCTCCAGCGCGCCCGCCACGTGTCGGAGTTCGGCCGCCACCAGGTACTCGTCGTCGAGGTCCCGGAGGTCGCCGCCCACCACGAACCCGCGGCCCCGAACGTAGTCGCTCACGCAGTCCGCCGCGACCTCCGCGGCCTCCGCGAGCGGACGCTCCGCCGCCGCCGTCCGCGCCCGCGTCACGTCGAGCGCCGCCGCGGTGTCCGTGTGGAGCCGGCGCTCCTCGTCCACGCCGACGCTGTGGACGCTCCCGCACTCGGGGCACTCGACGCTCCCCGTCTCGTAGTACGACCACCGCGTCCCGCAGTCCTGGCACTCGCGCTCGCCGCGAACCTCCATGCACGCTCCTTCCTTCCGTTCGTGGTTAAAGGTCGCGGGAGCAGAGTACCGGTTAGATATTCCGGTGGTGGGGCTGGACCGGTCGAGAACTGTCAGGAAGCTCCCGGTCGCTCGGGTCGGGGGGCTCGCTGCGGTCCTCGTCGTTCGCTTCGCTCACTCCTGCGGTTCTTGCGTCGTCCGCCTTCCCGGAGTCGCCGGAAATCTCCGATTTCCGGGATGACGAAAGACGCTGGAGGCGTCTTTCGAACCACGCCCGGCCCCTTCCGAAGTTCCACCCGGCGGTGGATGGTTCGCTGGTACTCACCGCCGGCTGTCCAGCCACACCGAGCCACGCCGGAAACCGCGCTTTGGAAAAGCACTTCACGCGACTGCGACATCCCCACCCATGCCCTCCGACTCGACCCGTGACGCCGGTCCACCGACGCACACCTGGGCCGGCCTGTGGTACGGCCTCGGACTCGTCCCGTACGCCGCCGTCGTCGCCGTCGGCTCGCTGGCCGCACTGGTTGGCTACTGGGACGCCTTCCTGCTGCTCGGCGGCGACGCCATGCTCGACCGCTACTACGTGGACTGCCCCGGCTGCAAGTTCGTCACGACTGGCCTGCTCGTCCACGTCGGCTGGATTCTGATGGCCGCAGGACTCGGCGGCGCGGCCTACCACCTCCGGCACCGTCGACTCTGACGGCCGACGCGAATCCGGCATCCCGACCGTCGGTCCGACAGCCCGACCTGCACGACGGACAGCTTTAATACGCCCATACGTCAACACGCGAGTGCATGTCGACGCAGACTCCCGTCCACGTGGAGGATAGAGGAAGTCACCGCAGCGTGGCTGATCGAGAAATTCTCGGGCAGTAGCCCAACGGTCACCTCGCGGCCGGACGGAGTCGCGGTCTCCGCGGGCGACGCGGAACTCGTCCTCACGCGCTCGCAGGCCGACGACCTCCGGGACGCGCTCGCCGACGCCCTCACCCACACTCACGAGTTCGTCCGAACCGTCGGCGACCACCGCGCCGACGGCAGCTACGTCGTCGCCCGCCGGAACGCCGACTCCGCCGGCCACCGCAAGGTGTTCGACTCGTTCGACGAGTTGCGGCGGCTCTACGGCCGCCTCCCCGACGAGTTCACCGCCGACGAGGTGGGAAGGACCGGCCTCACCGGCGGCCGCCGCCACATGGTCGTCTGGCACCTCGCCGAACACCCCGCCTTCGACTGCGAACTGTCCAGTCGCCAGCCGTTGACCGTACGGAAGCGAGGGGGTGGAGAGGGGTAGTCGGTTCTTCGTGTTCGCGAACACGATGCCCGGCCTTCGGGAGTGAACGCGCGAGCACCGGAAGAGCTTGCTCTTCCGAGCCGTCGTTCACTCCGCTCACGACGACACCGCAGTCGGCTGGGGAGGATGTGGTGCGGTTTCGTGTTGGAACAGTAGCTAGCCAGCTCTTTCGCGGAATCGCGTTTGGAGAGACGGTTTGATCAGGTAACGCTAGCTACATCTGGCAACACGATAGGCCGCAGCCTCACGCCTCCCCAGCCGACTGCGGTGCTCACTCGCTCCGCTCGCTTCGCTCGCTCCACTCGGTGCGCTCCTCGTCCCTCGCGCGAGGTCGCGGGTTCGCGGCTCACTCCGTTCGCCGCTCGCCACGCGACCCGCGCGCCGAGGCACGCACGAAGGAATATAATGAGGTCGACCGGTTCTCGTCCGTACCTTTTTCGCGGTGGCAGACCTTGCGCCGCGCATGGCAGACACTCCGAGACCGTCGACGTTCTCCATCGTGGCGCGCGACCCGGAGCGGGACGCGGTGGGCGTCGCGGTGCAGTCGAAGTTCGTCGGCGTGGGCGCGGTGGTGCCGTTCGCGGCGGCGGACGCGGGCGCGGTTGCGACGCAGAGCTTCGCCAACGTCGCGTACGGGCCGGACGGCCTCGATCTGCTGCGCGAGGGGCGGTCGGCGGAGGAGACGATCGAGGAACTCACTGCGGCGGACGAGGACGCGCCGCAGCGCCAGGTCGGCGTCGTCGGGCGGGACGGCTCGGTCGCGGCGTTCACGGGCGAGGAGTGCTTCGAGTACGCCGGAGACGTCCAGGGCGAGGCGTACACGGTGCAGGGCAACATCCTGGAGAACCGCGAGACGCTGGACGCGATGGCGGAGACGTTCGAGGGGACCGAGGGCGGCCTGCCGGAGCGCCTGATCGCCGCGCTCCACGCCGGGAACGAGGCGGGCGGCGACAGGCGCGGCGAGCAGAGCGCGGCGCTCTACGTCGCCAAGCCCGACGGCGGCTACGACGGCGGGAACGACCGCTGGATCGACGTGCGCGTCGACGACCACGAGACCCCCATCGACGAGCTGGAGCGCGTGTTCAAAATCTACGACGTGACGCTGCTGGAGCGCGAGGAACCCGACGAGGTCCGCGACCTCTCGGGTGACAGCGCGGAGGCGGTCACCGCGACGCTCGCCGACCTCGGACTGTACGATGGCCGCGAGGCGCGGAGCCCCTCGGACGGCGCGAGCGGTGGAACCGCGAGCGACGCCACCGCCGAGTTCGGCGGCGACGAGCGCGACGCGCTGGCGGAGTTCCGCGGCATGAACAACTTCGAGAACCACTCGCTCGACGTGCTGGAGGACGCGCTCGCCCGAGGCTGGGTCGGTGCGGAGGGCGACGGCGAGGAGCGCATGGTCGACGCCATCTGGCACGGACTCCAGCGGCTCGACCGCGTCTGATCACGTCCGGTGGGTCGCGGCGGCGACGAGGACGCCGAGGGCCGACATGCCGGCGGTGGCGAGGAACGCCGTTCGCACGCCGGCTGCGTCCGCGACGAGGCCGAGGAGCGACGGGAACGCCGCCGCGCCGAGCGCCGCCGCGGTGTTCGTGACGGCGAACAGCGATCCGCTCGTCCCGGCGTCGCTCGCACCCGCCGCGATGGCGTTCGCCGCGGGGTACGCGGCGTACATGACGAGACCGAGGACGGCGACGCCGACCGCGAGGACCGCCGGGGAGCCGTGGACGGTGACGAGCGCGGCGACGACGACGCCGGTCGCCGCGAAGCACGCCGCCAGGAACGCGTGACGGTTCCAGCGGTCGACGAGCCATCCGGCGGCGATGGACGCGACGCCGGCGGTGGTCATCGTGACGGCGAGTAGCTCGCCCCCTACCGCCTCGCGCCCGCCGGTCGCGGCCACGGCGAACGACGGGAGGAACGTCTGGATGGCCCGGATCTCGCCGCCGACGACGGCGAAGAGGGCGACGAGCGCCAGCGCCCGTGGCGACCGGATGTAGGCGAGGGCGCTGCCCGCTCGCTCCGCGACGTCGGTTCCGAACGAGGTCGTGACGACCTCGCGGAGCGTCGGTCCGGTCTCGGGGGTGCCGGCGACCCGGGGGTAGACGACGTAGAGTGTGGCGGCGAAGCAGAGTCCGAGGGCGGACGCGACGACCAGCGCCGCCCGCCAGCCGGCGACGCTGGCGACGGCGACGGCGACGAGCGGCGCGGCGACCGTACCGGCCGCGCCGAGCGCGCCGTGGATCCCCATGCTCCGGCCGTGGCTCGCCGCGGACTCCGCGTCGCTGATGAGGGACATGCCGGTGGGGTGGTAGACGCTGCCACCGACGCCCGCGAGCGCCATGCCGGCGACCATCAGCGGGAGCCCGGGCGCGAACGCGACCGAGCCGACGCCGAGCGCGAGCGCGGCGGTCCCGCCCGCGAGCAGGCGTCGCGGGTCGTACTCGTCGGCGACCGGCCCGACGACGAGCTGGCCGACGGACGCCACCACGAAGTACGTCACGACGAGCAGGGTCAGCTCCGCGTAGCTCGCGTCGAGCGCCGGCACCATGAACGGGAACAGCGGCGGGACCACGATGCCGAAGAACTCGGTCACGCCGTGGGTCAGGCTCACGAGGACGACCAGCCGTGGCCGGTCGAGACCGAGGGCGGCCCAGGGCGACGACCGGAGATCGACGGCGCGCATCCGACGAAGCCAGGGAGTGGGTGGGTTTAGCTCCGGCGACACCGGAAAGCGTGGCCGGGCGGGTCGGCGAACGGGCGCGAGACACTTAGGGGGCGCGGGCCAAACGGCCGGTATGCGAGACGAGGAGGAAGTCCGCAAGCAGTACGAGTACCTGGCCGAGCAGCTGGAGAGCGACGAGATGCGCCACGAGGGCGTCCGCCAGATGTTCACGTACTACAAGCGCGCGCTGGGGTGGGTGCTGGAGGAGGAGTACATCTGAGCGGGCGTCTGCATCGGGGTGGTGGCGCCACCGGCATACTCCGCGGGTGCCGGTAGCTTTAAGATGCTGCCGGGTATCGGTGTAAGTGACGCTTCGCTTTGGAGGGCCGAAGCGTCAGCGGGGACCAATTCAGGGCGGCAAGCGGTTCCGCGGAGTTTTCCTCCGCGTCCGCTTTCCTTTCGACGCTAACTCGACAGCCGAGCGACTGCTTCGCGCTCGCGGAACGGTCGAACGGGCGAGAGAACGGAGAGCGCAGCCGCCGCGTCGGCGCTACGAGATGTCGAGTTCGTCGTCGGCCGCGCCCTCGGACCACTCGAGTTCGAACTCGACGCTCATCTCGGGCGCGCCGCCGTTCGTCTCGCGCTCGGCCTTCACCTCGAACTCGACCTGGTTCGGCGGGTCGAGCGTCACCTCGCTGCCGCCCCCGGAGAGCGTCAGCGTTCCGCCGGTGTCGAGGCGGTCCGCGACGGTCCGAAGATAGGTCGCCACCTCGGCGCACGACGCCGGCCGCTCGGACTCGAAGACGACTTCCTCTGGCATACGGTACTCGACGTGCTCGGTGGCGATAAACCTGCCGCAGGGAATTATCGCGGATTGGATACGAGGCGGTCCGTCCACGTGGCTCCCCCGTGATACGAGTCCCTGGCATATCGGCCAGAACCCTTATCTTGCCACATCGCTTAGAATTCAGACGCCCTAGATATATGCACGATCTGACCGGGTTCCAGCGCGACCTGCTGTACGTCATCGCGGGTCTCGACGAACCGCACGGCCTCGCCATCAAGGACGAACTCGAGAAGTACTACGAGAGCGAGATCCACCACGGACGGCTCTACCCGAACCTCGACACGCTCGTCGACAAGGGACTCATCGACAAGGGCCAACGCGATCAGCGCACGAACTTCTACACGCTCACGCGCCGCGGCACCCGCGAGATCGAGGCGCGACGCGAGTGGGAGACCCAGTACGTCGACCTCGAGTGAGGCGGTGGCTCGTCCGCGACGCGGGCCGGGAGCGTGCCGTCGCGCTCGCCGGCGTCCGGGGTGACCGCTTTGCCCTCCAGTCCGTCTCTCCGGGTATGGTTTCCTCGCGCACCGCGACCGCGCTCGTCGGCCTCGCGGTCAGCCTCGCCGTCAGCGCGCTCGCCTGGTACTACCTGAACACGTTCCTGCTGTTCCTGTTCGTCCCGTTCGTGCCGTTCCTGTTCTCGGGTCGCGGCGACGGTGCCGAGCCCGGGGTGCGAACGTGCCCACGGTGCGTGAGGCCGGCGAAGCCGGCCTCTCAGTCCGTGGCGGCGATAGCGAGGGAGCTTCGCTCCCTCGGACCGTTCGCGCGGCGAAACCGTGCGAAGAAGCCGCCACGCGGGTTCCGGACGCGCGACGCTTCGTTCGAGTACTGTCCGCGCGACGGCACGCGCCTCGAGTAGCGCCGGACGGAACGCCGCCTACCCGCTGGACGCGTCGTCGGCGTCGCGCGCCGGCCCGGGGGCGTCGTCGGTCTCTCCCGTTCCGGGCGCGTCGGCCGGGTCCGGTACCTCGTCGGCCGCCTCTGGCTCCGCGACGTAGCCGTCGTTCGTCCTGATCTCGGCTTCGAGCACCTCCGGCACGACGGGTTTGCCCGCGAGGAGTTCCGGGAGCACGAGCCGGGTGAAGTGGACGACGAGCACGAGCACCATCGGCCCGAGGAAGATGCCGTACCAGCCCCAGAGCAGCGGCCCGAAGATGTACGCGAACATCACCATGCCGATGTGGAGG
>CAZYYH010000068.1:0-9104 GCA_964651725.1 uncultured Halobacteriales archaeon
GACGCGCTCGTCCAGGCGCTCCAGCGCGTCGCGCGACACGCCGGGCGACGCCACCGACGACAGCGCGTTCCCGATGTCCACCTTCATGTCGGGAGCCGCGGGCCGACGCGGCAAAGGCGTTGCTACCTCGGGCCGGTTCAATCCTCTCCGAGCACGAACAGGTCGAGTGGCCGAAATTCTTAAGTCGGCCTCGTCTGCGCTTGGCGTATGGGTCTCGCAATCGACGCAGGAAAGCGCGCAGCCGACGCGACGACGCGGAACCTCACGTTCGTCGCCGTAACCTTCCTCGTGACGCTCGTGATGACCGGCGTCGTGTTGGTCCTCAACGTCGTCCCGCTCGTCGGTCCGATGGTCGGAAACATCCTCGTCGTCCCGGTAGCGCTCGCCGGCATGATCGCCATGGCGGACGCCGCACTCGATGGCTCGGCCGCGCTGGACGACTTCACCGGCGGCGTCTCCGAGTTCTGGAAGAGCATGGTGGGCGCGTACGGCATCCTCTACTGCGCCACCGTCGCCGTCCTCATCGTCCTCGTCGTGGTCTTCGCGGTGCTCGGCGTGTTCGCGCTGGGCCTCGGCAGCGCGGGCGGCGCGTCCGTCGTCGATTCCGGTGCCGACGTGACGTCGATGTTCGCCGGTCTCGGCCTCGCGTTCCTCGGCGTCTTCCTGCTCCTCGGACTCGTCGCCGTCGTCGTCGGTCTCGTGATCCAGTTCCTCCCCGCGGCGGTCGTCGTCGGCGGCGAATCCGCGACCGGCGCGTTCGGAGCCTGCTGGCGGGTGTTTCGCGGGGAGCCGCTCTCCGTGATCGGCTACTCTCTCCTGCTGGGCGGTAGCTGGATCGCCGCGTTCGTCGCCGTCGCCGTCCTCTACGGCGTCGGCGTCACCGTCGGCGACGACACCGTCGCGCTCCTGCTCGCCGGCGTCGTCGGCCTCGCCGTCTTCCCGTTCGTCCAGGCGTTCCTCGTCGCCTACCAGGCCTCGTTCTACCGCTCCGCGACCGCGGCGTGACGCGGGAGGGATGGAGTTAAGCGTCCGCCGCCGACATCCCCGACAATGGCGGAGACGACCGACGCCGGCGACGAGCACGCCTACTCGGGGCTGCTCGGCGCGTTCGGCTACGCGTTCCGCGCCAGCAACTCCCTCGCGTTCAGGCTGTACGTCGTCCTGAGCGCGCTGCTCGGTCTCGGCGTGACGGCGCTGCTCGCGCTCGCGCTCGTCGTCTGGGCCGCCAACCCCGTCGGCCTCATCGGCGAGCGCGCGTTCCTCGGCGTCATCGCACTCGCGCTCCTCGTCCCCCTGTTCGCCCCGGTGCTGCTCGTCGCGCGCCACAGCCGACGCGACGGCGTCGACGCCCGGTACGACGCACTGCTCGCCCTCGCCGGCTTCGCGTTCGTGCTCTCGCTCTACGTCGGTCTCGTCGTCACGGTTCCGCCGAGCGAACAGGCCACCCCGACCGGCACCCTCGCACCTATCGTCGAGTTCCTCTACGGTCTTCCGCCGACCTGGGGTTTCGCTCCACCGGCGGTCGGCGTCGCCCTCATCGCGCTCGCCCACCGATTCGCCCGATGAGGTAGAGCGACGGAGCCGCGAGCGAGGGAGTGTGAGAGGGGTCGTGAGCGAGGGGCCGCGAGCGATGCGTGCCGTCGGCTGAGGGGGTGGCTGTGGCCTATCGGTGGTCCGGACGCAGCTACCGACTCCGTTCGAGCGTTTCGAGCAGAACCACGGGTGCCAGCCCGACCGGGAACGGGCCCGCTGCTGGCGACACTGAACCCGTAGCCACGCGCCTCCCCGGCCGACTCGGCGTTCCGGTCGCTCGCTTCACTCGCTCCCGTCACGCCTCGTCCCTCGCGCGAGGTCCCCACCACTCACTCCGTTCGGGGTTCGCCCGACCCGCACCACTGAAAGCACATAAACACCTTGAAGATTACAAAGATTTACAAAGACTTACAAAGTATTACATTCATAATGACGGCCGTTCTCTCGTTCCGGATTCCCTCGTCGGTCGAGCCGCGGCTTGTCGACGGCCGACGCCACTCTCGACGACCTCCGACCACCTAAACTTCAAATACGAGAACGGGACCACCCCCGGTGTGACCTGACGAATCGCCGCAGCGGAGACGAGGCCGGAGCGTGGCACACCCGCTGCGAATCGCGTCCCCGTACCTTTCCTGCTCTCCCGTGCCGCCTGTTCGCTCCGAGCCGAAACCGGCAACTACGGCGACGGCCAAGCCCCGCGCATGGACGAGACGCGCGGGACGTTCCTCGTGACGCACGCCGACGGCGACTCGGCGATCCTCCGCGACGTCGCGGGCGGCCGGGTCCACACGCTCTCCGCGAACCCGGGGGTCGAGGCGGACGACGTGTTGGACGCGACGCTCGCGCCCGAGCCGCCGACGAACGTGATGTGGCGGGTCGTCGAGATGCACGACCGTCGCTCCGTCACCGTCGAGTTCGTGGACGAGTCGCCGTCGGAGCGCGCGGTCGGCCTCGCGCCCGCCGACGTGGGCGACCTCGCCACCGCGGACCGCGACGACGGCGAGCTGCATGTGCTCCGCGTCCCGGCGGACGACGCGGACGCCGCCGCGAGTGACGTGACCGGCGACGAGACGACGGTCGCCCGGGCGGCCCGCCTCGGCGCGTCGCGCGTCGAGGTGCGGGCGGCCGACGGCGTCGTCAGCGTCCGCTACCGCGACTGACCGCGCCTGTCGCGTCGCTCTCGACCGGCTTACTGCTCGCCGGTCGTCGCCTCCGGCCCGCCCGCGCTCTGGACGTTCCAGCCGCCGCCGATCCCGCAGGCCTCGCGCTCTACCCACTCGAACGCGGTGTCCTCGGCCATCCGGCGGCCGCCCTCGACGCGCTCGACCCGGAACGGCACGTCGAGCGTGTCGCCACAGCAGCCCACGTCGAGGAACTCCTCCCAGACGTCCCCCTCCCGGACCTCGTCGTGCATCCGACGGAGGTACGCCTCGAACGCCCGGCCGTCGAGCTGGTCCCGGCCCCACTTGCTGAGGTCCGCGGGGTACGACAGCACCACGCGAGTCGCCGTGCCGTCCGTCGTCTGACTCATAGTCCCGGGTACGCGCTCGTCGTTGAAAGGGCTTCGGCGACCGACTCCCGGCGCGTGCCGTAGGGGCACTGACAGGTACGCAGCGCGGCGGCTGGCGTCCTGTCGGCGGTTTTCGGGCGTCGAGAATCGCACCCCGCGGACGCTTCTCGGGATAAGAAGGCTTACTAACCGCCGCACCCACCGCCGGAACATGAACCGACGAGAGTCGCGGGAGGTGTACTCGCGTGGGCGCGACTGACGACCTGCCGTTCGACGTGCCCGACGTCGATTACACCCGGTACTCGAACCGTCAGCTCGCGGCGGTGCCGCTGGCGGTGCTCGGCCTCGCCCTAGCCGTCATCCTCGCCTGGTACCTGCTGTACGGGACGCCGGTCGCGCTCGGCGTCGAGTTCACCGGCGGGACGGAGCTGACCCTCGAGACGACCGCCTCACAGGAGGAGATCGTGACGGCGTTCGACGAGGAGGTGGCGTCGATCCGTCCCATCCGGTCGGAGTCGAACCAGTACATCGTGACGTTCCAGCGCGGGACCGTGGTGAACGAGGAGTCGGCCAGACAGCAGTTGACGGACGGCACCCCCCTGAACGCCGAGTTCAGCATCGAGCGCATGCAGACCACGTCGGCGACGTTCGGCGGGGAGACGGCGCGGACGGCGCTGCTCGGCGTCGGTATCGCGTTCGTCCTGATGAGCATCGTCGTCTTCCTCATGTTCCGGACGTTCGTGCCGTCGATAGCGGTCGTCCTCTCCGCGTTCAGTGACATCATGATACCCGTCGCGCTCATGAACGTCTTCGGAATCAGACTGTCGCTCGGGACGGTCGCCGCACTGCTGATGCTCATCGGCTACAGCGTCGACTCCGACATCCTGCTCAACAACCACATCATCCGGCGGTCGGGCGACTTCTACGAGAGCACGTACCGCGCGATGCGGACGGGCGTGACGATGACGCTCACGTCGCTGTCGGCGATGGCGGTGATGGCGGTCGTCGCGTACCTGTTCGGCATCGACCTGCTCGCGGACATCGGTATCGTGCTGGTGTTCGGGCTGGCGGCCGACCTGATGAACACGTACATGCTGAACCTCAGCCTGCTGCGCTGGTGGAAGTTCGAGGGGGTGGCGCGATGAACGTCCAGAAACGGTGGCGGCTGGTCGTCCTCGCGCTGCTCATCGTCGTGTCGACCGTGGTGATCTTCGTTCCCGGTCTCGGCGTGGGTACGTCCGGGGGGAACGGGACCGCGGCGAACGAGACGGTGGCGGATCCGGGGTTGACGAACATCCAGTTCGGGCTGGAACTCTCGGGCGGGACGCGGGTGCGAGCGCCGGTCGTCGGCACGACCGCGGAGGGCGTGAACGTGACGACGGACAACCAGGGTAACGTCGAGTCCACCGTGGCGGACGAACTCGGCGTGGACGTGATAGACGTGCAGGCGCGGCCGGGCCTGGACACGGTCGAGGTGTTCGCGGAGAACGTCACCGACGAGGAGTTCCGTGGGGCACTGTCGGCGGCCGGCGCGTCACCGGACAGCATCCGCCCGGGCGTGACGGAACCGACCCGACAGAACGTCGTGGAGACCCTCCAGAGCAAGATCAACGCCGCGGGACTGTCGGGCGGATCGGTGACGCAGACGCAGGTCGGTGAGGACGAGCACTACGTCATCATCGAGGTGCCGAACGAGAACGCGAGCGCGGTCCGCGACCTGGTGTCCCAGCGCGGCGTGGTGCGGCTGGTCGCCAGCTTCCCGGCCGACGGCAACGCCTCGGCCGGCAACGGCTCCGAGGTGCGCCGCGAGACGGTGATCGTGAGGGACGACGTCACCAGCATCGGCCAGCCGCAGTCCTCGCAGGGGCGCGCGGTCGTGCCGATCACGCTCACGGACGAGGGCGCACAGGAGTTCGCGCAGGCGATGCAGGAGTACGGGTTCACGCAGCCGGAGGCGACGAGTTCCTCGTCGCCGAGCCAACCGAACGGCGAACTGGCCTGCGACTACGAGAACCGGCCGAACAGTACGTACTGCCTGCTGACGGTGCGCGACGAGCGCGTCGTCTACTCGGCGTCGATGGGCCAGAATCTCGCACAGGGCATGGAGTCCGGCGACTTCCAGAAGACGGGCTCGTTCGTCATCACGGCGAACAACATGAGCGAGGCGCGTCAGCTCCAGATCGACCTCCAGGCCGGTGGGCTGCCCGCGCCGCTCGACATCGACGACCGCGGTACGGTGTACTACCTCGCGCCGACGCTCGCGTCGCAGTTCAAGCTCTACTCGCTGATCACGGGGATCATCGCGGTGCTCGCGGTGAGCTTCGCGGTGTACGTGCGGTACACCGAGCCGGGCGTGGCCGCGCCGATGGTGGTGACGGCGCTCTCCGAGGTCGTCATCCTCCTCGGGTTCGCGTCGGCCGTCGGGCTGCCGCTCGACCTCTCGCACATCGCGGGGTTCATCGCGGTCATCGGAACGGGGGTGGACGACCTCATCATCATCGCGGACGAGGTGATGGCGGAGCAGGTCTCCAGCGGCCGGGTGTTCGCGTCGCGGTTCCGGAAGGCGCTCTGGGTCATCGGCGCGGCGGCGGTGACGACCATCATCGCCATGAGTCCGCTCGCGGTGCTGAGCCTCGGCGACCTCCGAGGGTTCGCCATCGTCACCATCCTCGGCGTGCTCGTCGGCGTGGTGATCACGCGGCCGGCGTACGGCGACATCCTCCGGGCGCTGCTGACGGACCGCTGATCGGGTCGGTGGCGACGCTCGCTTTTTCTCCCGGCAGAAACGACGAGTACGGGGGACGTCGAGCGGCGGGGCGACCTCCCGGTCGAGTGGGCCGCGGGGACGGGCGGGCTACTCGTCGCCGTAGCCGTGACCGGCGACGACGGAGACGGCGTGGAGGCCGAGCAGGGCGAAGAACGCGGGCTTCCCACCGAGGGTCTCGGGGCCGACCGCGAGCAGCGAGAGGTAGACGGCGGGGAGGACGACCGCCGCCCAGAACGCGGCGGCTCGGAGGGGCGTCGTCAGCGGGTGGTCTGCGAGCGGGGCGGCGTCCCGCAGTCGCTCGTGGACCGCGGGCGCGTCAGTCGAGGTGGAGGGTGATGCAGTGGCCATGGGAGGTCACACTCGATGCGTGGAGCGCCACCCCCATATACTGTCAGGAACCTTCGGAATGATTCGGGTCGTTTCGACGCCCGGAGAGGTTTTGCGCGCGACTTCGCCTCGTTTTACGACCGGTCGAGAGCGCCTCGGACGTTTCATACGCGCCTCTCGTCGGCTCGAATCGATTTCCGTATAAGTGCCCTACCTGCGGTAGGTTCGAACTACCGACGAGCGCTCGCGCGCCGTCGAGCGAAGGGTGCATCATTACAAAGGGACGCCCGCGGGAAGGGTCGTGCGATGCTCGACTACGTCAGCCAGGCGCGGCGGCGACTCGCGCTGGAGCGCGACCGCCTGCGGCTCCGCGTCGGCGCCGACGACCGGCCGCTCGCGCCCGACGACGCGCTCCGTGCGCTCCCCGACGACGGGCGCGTCCTCTTCCTCTGCCTCGGGAACATCTGCCGGAGTCCGCTGGCGGAGCGGTACGCGGCGCGGCGCGTCGCGGCCGCGGACGCCGACCTCGACGTGGCGTCCGCGGGGTTCGTGGAGCGCGAAGGGCGGTCGAGTCCCGACACCGCCGTGGACGTCGCCCCCGAGTTCGGCGTCGACCTCTCCGAGCATAGCTCCGCGCACGTCACGCGCGAGCAGGTGGACGAGAGCGACCTCGTCCTCCTCATGGACGTGGACAACTACCGCCGGCTCCGCCAGCGGTTCCCGGACGCGGTCGAGAAGGCGTTCCTGCTCGACGCGGTCCGCGACGAGGGCGGCGTCGAGATCTCTGACCCCATCCACGGCGACCACGAGACGTTCCGGACGGTGTACGGCGAGGTGGCGGCCGCGGTCGACCGCGCGCTCGCCCGCGCCGGGGTGGTGGAGGAATGAGCGACGGCGGCGCGATCGGCGGGAGCGAGGACGCGGTGGTAGTGCCGGCGGTCGGGTCGCCGAGCAGCGTCACCGCCGTTCGGTCGCTCGGCCGCCGGGGCGTCCGCCCCGTCGCGGTCTCCGAGGACGACGACGCGCCGTCGTTCCGGTCGCGGTACTGCGCGGAGTCCGTCGTCGTGCCCGACCCCTCGGACGACGTGGCCGGCTACGGCGACGCGCTCCTCCGCCTCGCCGAGCGCGGCGACGTGCGGACCGTTCTGCCGTTCCGCGAGCCCGACGTGTACGTGCTCGCCACCAGGCGCGACGAGTTCGCCGAGCACGTCGCCACGCCGTGGAAGCCCTACGACACCGTCGAGCGCGTGCAGGACCGGCTCCGGCTGTTCGAGGCCGCCGAGCGCGCGGGCGTCGCCGTCCCCGACACCGCGCCGCTCGACGAGTGGGACCGGTGGGACGAGCCGACCGTCGTCAAGTCGCGGTACTCCGTCCTGGTCGACGACGACGGCACCAGCTACCCCGGCGTCGAGTTCGTCGGCGCGGACGAGGAGCCGCCCGACCCGGAGCGCGTCGAGGCCGAGTGGGGCCACGTCCCCATCGCCCAGGAGTACGTCCCCGGCGACGACGAGGGCGGCTTCTTCGCGCTCTACGACGACGGCGAGGCCGTCGCCTCGTTCCAGCACCGCCGCGTCCGCAGCTACAAATACACCGGCGGCGCGAGCGTCTACCGCGAATCGGCGTACGACGAGCGCCTCGACGCCGACGGCCGCGCGCTCCTCGCCGAACTCGACTGGCACGGCCCCGCGATGGTCGAGGTGAAACACGATCCCCGCGACGGCACGCCGAAGCTCATGGAGATCAACCCCCGGTTCTGGGGCTCGCTCGCGCTGCCAGTGCGCGCGGGCGTCGACTTCCCGTACCTCTACTACCGGCTCGCAACCGGCGGCGTCGAACGCCCCGTCCACGACTACGAGACCGGCGTCGGCAGCCACGTCCTCCGCGGCGAAGCCAGCTACCTCCACAGCGTCCTCCGGTACGACTACGACCACCGCGACGCGCCGCCGCTCGCCGGCAGCGTCGCGAGCGTGCTCCGGTCGCTCGCCGGCCAGCCCAACTTCGACTACCTCTCCCGCGACGACCCGCGGCCGTTCCTCGCGGACCTCGGCCGGTTCGTTTAGCCCTGCCCGCCCGGCTCGGTTAGAACTCGTCCAGTCCCGACTGCTCCGCCGCCGCGAGCACGTCCTCGCACGTCCCCCACGACCGCCGCGCGCAGTCCGGCAGGTCGCCGTGCGCCTCGACGTACTCCCGGAGGAAGGTTCGCGTCGTCTCGTCGTTCGGATAGCCCGACCCCACCTCGCCGTGCTCCGCCGCGAGGTCCGCGACGTGGGCGTCCCGCTCCACCTTCGCCACCACACTCGCGGCCGAGACCAGCGGGTACGCGTCGTCCGCGCCGTGCTCCGCCCGGACCGTCACGTCGGCGTCCAGCCGGTCCGCCACCCGCGCGCCGAACCGGTCCGCGTCCGTGTCGCAGGCGTCCACCACGCCCGACGAGCAGTCCGTCCCGTCGAGCGCCCGCGACAGCGCGTCCGCCTGCGCCGCCACCGTCAGCGAGTTCATGTCCGACTCCGGGTCGTCGATGCGCGCCGGCGAGACGGACGCCACGCCGATCCGGACCCCGGCATCCGCCCGGAGCACCCCCGCGATCTCCTCGCGGCGCTCCGGCGCGAGCCGCTTCGAATCCCTGACGCCCTCGGGGAGCGAATCGGGGTTCGCCACGACGGCCGCCGCAAACATCGCGCCGAGCACCGGCCCTCGGCCCGCCTCGTCCACCCCGAACGCGAGACCCGTCATCACTTACCTGACTACCTCTTCCGCCGTCGGCATAGGGATGTCGGAACCGCGTGCTGGTGTCCTTCGTGTGTTCCGGCGCGCGAGGGACGAGGAGCGCAGCGGAACGAGTGAAACGAGTGGAGCGAGCACCGCAGTCGGCTGGGGAGGACGTGGCTGCGGGGCGGTGTGTTGAAGGTTTAGAGAGCGCACACCGCGCGGACAACACAAAGATTTCCAAAGGGAACGGACTAGCTG
>CAZYYH010000069.1:0-9017 GCA_964651725.1 uncultured Halobacteriales archaeon
GTCGTCGGCGTCCCCATCGTGCTGGCGGTGCTCGCGGTCTCGCTCGGGGTGGCGTCCGTCGAGCGGAAGCTGACGACGCTGCTGCTCGGCGTCGACATCGAGCCGCCGGCCGACTCCCCGCTCTCGCTCGCGGACGAGCGGTCGCTCCGGGAGCGCGTGACGGCGCTCGTCGCGGGCACCGACACGTGGAAGGCGGTCGTCTACCTGGCGAGCAAGCTCCTCCTCGGCGTCGCGGCCTTCACGGTCATCATGACGCTGCTCGTGACGGCGGTGACGCTGCTGTTCGTCCCGTTCGTCTACGACCAGCCGGGCGTCACGGTCGGCGTCGTCCTGGAGAGCCCGACGACCGTCGCGCCGGAGATCGCCTACGGCTGGGCCGACCTCCTCGTCGGCGTCCGGGCGGTGCTCCAGCTGTCGTCGTGGGAGGTGACGACGCTCCCGGAGGCGCTCGCCGTCGCGCTCGTCGGCGTCGGCCTGATCGTGGTCACCCTCAATATCTTGAACGCGCTCGCGTGGCTGTCGGGTCGGTACGCGCGGTTCATGCTCGGCGCGGACGCGAACGACGACGCACCGGCGGACGCCCCGGCCTGACGCCGCGCGGCGACGTCCGCGGGACGCACGAGAAGAGCGACCACGACGACCGCGTCGCGTTCGACGCCGACGCCTGCGGCGGGGTCGTGAGCGTCGAGAACGCGAACTCACCAGTCCTTCGGCCCGGACAGCGAGACGCCGCCGTTGGTGGTCTCGACCCGGAGCGTGTGGGTGCCGTCGCCGATGGTGCCCTCGACGTAGGAGCCGGTGACGGTGGAGGTGTCGAGCGGCGCGCCCTCCAGGTCCACGCCGCCGTTCTCGGTGCTGGCGACGACGCGCGCGTCGAGGTCTGGGGAGAGCGCGGCCTCGACGCCGCCGTTCCCCGCGGACAGCCTGGTGTCGCCGCGCAGGGCGGACACGTCCACCTCGACGCCACCGTTCCCCGTGGACGCGGCGTCGACGCCATCGCAGCCCTTGATCACGGTGCCGCCGTTCTCCGACCGGGCGGTGACGAACCCCGAGACGTCCTCGGCGACGGCCCCGCCGTTCCCGGCGGTGACCGTGACGTCGCCGTCGACCCGCCGCACGACCGCGCCGCCGTTCTCCGCGTTCAGCGAGACGCCGGACTCCACGCTCACGTCCTCGACGAGCACGCCGCCGGCGTCGACGGACGCCGACTCGACGCGGACGCCCGACGGGATCTCGACGGTGACCTTCACGTCCGGGCCGCCGAAGAAGCCGGCGTCGTCGGCGGTGGAGCGGACGACGACCGCGTCGCCGTCGCGCTCCGAGGACACCGAGACCGCCGACAGCGACGAGAGCAGCGAGCCGGACTTCACCGTCCGGACGCGGACGGCGTCGTCGGTCGCCGGCCGGACCTGGAACTCGCCGCGCTCGGCGTCGATCCGGAGGCTGCCGGACGGGAGGTCGTACGTCGATTCGGACTCGTCGCGCTTGCCCATGACCACGTCCGCGTCGCCGATGCAGCCGGCGAGGGAGGCGGCCGCGGCGGCGCTGCCGCCGAGGAGCGCGCGCCTGGAGAGCGAGCCGGAGTCGTCGGTCGCTCCATCCTCGTCGCCCGAGGGTTCCGTGGGGGACCGGTGTTCGAGCATCTCGTCCCCATCTCTCGTCGCCGGTGCCATAAAAAGGGGTCGCGCGTCCGCGGCTCCGCGACTCGGCCGAAGGTTTATGTGGCGGGAGACGAGCGGCCCGCCGTCCGCGCTCGCCCGGCCGCTACCCGGTCGCCAGCGGGCCGGTGACGGCCTGCCGGGAGGCGGTCTCGTTCCCGGCGTCGTCCGCGGGACGGAGCACGGTCGCGTACGCGTCGCCGTGGACGACGACGCGGGTCCGCGTCGCGTCACCGACCGTCACGTTCCGCTCGACGGTGGACGCCGCGTCGCCAGTGGGCGCGGCATCGTCCATCGCGAGATCGGTGCGGATCGAGAGGTTCGCGTAGAGCGTGGCCGGCGTCGGATCGGCCGAGAGGTTCGCGGGGAGCGTGCCGCGCTCGGTCGCGTAGACGAAGTAGCCCGCGAACGCGCTCGCGTTCGGTGACGCGCTGGCGTTCCCGAGCCGGTAGACGTCGTCTAAGTCGCCACGCGGGCCGAGCTGGCTATCGGGCTGGGCGAACGCCGGCCGGACGCGGGTGACGTTCGCGGATGCATCGTCGAAGGCGTCCTCGACCGACGCGTACGCCGGGGCGGCGACGAAGTTCCAGCCCGGGACGAGCGGAGCCTCGCCGGGCGTCCGCGCCTTCGGGTGCGAGCCGGTGCCGGCCGCAGGCGGCGCGCCGTCGGATCGGAACGCGACGACGGCGCGGGTGTCGTTCTCGGGGACGACCCGGAACGCGTCGAGGGCGTCGACGTCGGCGAGTCGCCCGTCGCCGGTGACCGGCTCCCACCGGTCGGCGGTCGGGTTGTACCGGGAGACGTCGCCCGCGAACGACGACCCGAGGACGTCACGGATGGACTGGTTCGTGGGGCCGGGGACGCCGAGGGCGTACGTCTCGCCGGCCGACAGCTCGAGGTCGGTGGCGATGCGGGTCGCGTTCCCGGTTTCGACCGCGTCCGGCGGCGCGGTCAGGAACGGGTCGTAGGCGACGGTGTCGGGGACGCTGGTGTCGACGGGACCACGGTCGCCGAAGTAGTTCAGGCGAGCGTCCAGCGGCTCGCGGCCCTCGTAGCTGACCGCGACGTCGGTGGCGCGGAGGTGGTTGTAGCGCACGTGGACCGCGCCCGGGTCGGTGGTGACCGCCACGCCCGTCGGCGCGTCGACCCGGTTCCGGAGCAGGCGGGTCTCGGCCGACCACCCGGCGGTGGACCCGTCGACGACGACGCCGGTCCGGTTCGCGCTCACGTCGTTGCCGACGACGCGCTTGCCGGTCGAGAGCGCCTCGATGTGGATACCCGTGTCGGTGCGCGCGATGGTGTTATCGGCGACGGTCGCACCGTAGTTCCACGCCCGGAACGTGACGCCGACCGGCGACCCCGAAACGCGGTTGTCCCGGACGGTCGTGCGGTTGGCGAACCACAGCTTGACGCCCGCGTCGATAGCGTCGCGAACGGTGCTGTTCGCGACCGTGGAGCCGGCGGAGTGGTAAACGAGGACGCCCGTCTTCGCTCCGGTCACGGTGACGTTGCGGACGGTCGCGTCCGGCGAGTCCGAGGCACCGGAACCGACCGCCACGCCCTTCTCGCCGCCGGTGACGGTCACGTCCACCACCGAGACGTTCTCGGCGTCCTCGATGGAGACGCCGTTGTCCCACTCGGTCGGAACGTCGACGTCGAGATTCTCGACCGTGACGTCGTCGGCGGCGATCCGCACCGCCGGCTGCCGGTCGTTCCGACCCTCGGGCGCGGTGACCGTCGCGTCGGCCCCGGGCGCACCCCGGATGGTGAGGCCGTAGTTGCCCGCGTTCCGCACGTTCACGGGACCGTACTCGCCGTCGCCGACGACGATGGTCGTGCCCGGCGGCGCGACGTTCACGGCCTCCTGGATCGTCGCGGCGTCGCCGGGGACGGTGAGCGGCGGCTCGTACACCGTCGTCGGGCCGGTGCTGCCGGTGACCATCTCGCCGTCGGCGACGAGCGCGTAGTCGAGCGACACCGACCCGGTCGCGTTCGGCTCCGGCTCCAGCCGCACCGTCACGTCGCCGGAGCGCCCGTCGAACGAGATCGGCGTCCCGAGCGACCGCCGCTCGCCGTTCACGGAGAGCGTCACCTCGTCGGCGGCGAGCGTGCTGAACTCGTCGTCGACCGAGACGGTCGCCTTCGTCAGATTCGTCGCGTCGAGCGTGACCTCGACTGCCTCGCCGGGGCGAGCGGTGCGCGGTTGGCCGTCCGTCACCGTCGCCGGCGGGTCGTCGCTCGCCCACGCCACCGCGTTCGCCAGCGCGTCGTCCGCGGCGGCGGTGTACTCGTCGTTGCGTACGGGCGGCACGCGGCCGAGCGACGAGGCGAGCACCGTTCGCGACATCCCGTCGACTGCCAGCGCGGAACTCTCCTCGACCGTGACCTCGCTGCAGCCGAAGAAGCCACACGACACGTAGCCGGCGCGCGCGAGCCGCTGGCTGCCGTCGTACTGCTCGAACCAGTCGAAGTAGCCGATGCCCTGGAGGACGACGTGATCGCCCGGGGCGCCGACGCCGTCGACGATGGAGTGGTTCGTGGAGACGTCGTAGTACACGTCGTTGTAGTTGTAGAACCGCGCCTGCTGGCGGGTGACGCGCGGGTTCCCGGTCACCGCCGACAGCTTCGAGACGGCGTTGCTCACGGGACCGTACTGGTTGAGGTAGACGACGCCCACGTCGCCGCCCTCGGTCGCGTCCACGAACGACGAGACCGACTCGCGGTCGCTGGTGAAGTTCTGGACGGCGAAGACGTCGTACTCGTCGACCGCAGCCACCGCCGCGTCGGTGCCGTTGACGACCGTCACCCGATAGTTGACCGGGAGCCGGGACTCCAGCGTGGCGGCGACGTCGGTGCCGTACTGGCTGCCGGTCGCCGAGTCGACGACGCCGACCCGGACCTCGTCGGCGTACGCCGTCGTCGGACCGGTGGTGAGCGACACCGGTCCGCGCGGGCCGGCGAGGGTGTGACGCAGCGAGAACGTCCCGGTAGCGTTGCGCGACGTCTCGACGGTCACCGTCACCGTACCGGAGTGGTCGTCGAACGGTATCGGCTCGCCGAACGACCGCTCGACGCCGTCGACCACCAGCGTCGCGTCGGCGGCGGAGTAGTCGCCGGCGAGTTCGACGGTGTAGTTCCGGACGTTGGCGACCCGGACCGTCGTCGACGCGGCGTCGCCGGCGTGCACGCCGGACGGCTGGTCGTCGGTGACGTGCGCGTCGACCGTCGCGGCGAGTGTGAAGTCGGCGGCGGCGAAGCTCCCGTTCGTCACGTTCACCGTCTCAGAGGCGTCCGCGTAGCCGAACGGTCCGACGGCGGACACGGCGTACTCGCCGGGGACGGCGCGGAGCCGGTAGTCACCGTCCGCGTCGGTCGTCGTCGACAGGCCGGTGTCGAGTTCGACGGTCGCACCGCTCACTGGCGTCCCGTTCGCGTCGGTGACGGTGCCCTCCACCCCTGCGTCGGCCGCGACGAGGTCGGCGGCGGCCTTCACGTCCACGATACCCGCGCCGTATCGGGTGTCGTTCCCGTCGCGCGGCGAGCAGTCGGGGTCGCAGTCCCCGGGCTTGAACGCCTTGCGGTAGAGCGCGGTCTTCACCTCGCCGACGGACGCGTCGCCGCCGCCGGCCGCCAGCAGCAACGCGACCGCACCGGCGGCGTGCGGTGCCGCCATCGACGTACCCGAGAGGCGCTGGTAGCCGCCGCCCGGCGTGGCGCTCTTGACGGCGACGCCCGGCGCGGCCACGTCGGGGACGACGTACGACGACGGCCACGCCGCCGGCGCGTCCGACCCCCAGTCGGCGCTCGTGTCCACCGTTTCGCCGCTGGAGAAGGCGGCGATGCCGAGCGTCGAGTCCGACGCGCCGACGGCGACCGACTCGTAGACGTTCCCGGGCGTCCCGCTCGTGCCCGCGCCGGTGTTCCCCGACGATCCGACGACGACCACGCCCGCCGCCTGCGCGTTCCGCACGGGCGCTATCATCGTCTCGTAGTGGCCGTCGGCGCCCAGGCTCATGCTGATGACGTCGGCGTCGTTGGCGGTCGCCCACTCCATGCCGGCGACGATCTGCGCGAACGTGCCCTCGCCGTCCGGCAGCACAAGCCCGTGCATCAGCTCCGCGTCGGGTGCGACGCCGATGTACTCGCCGCTGGCGTCGCCGCCCGCCACCGTCCCGCTGGTGTGCGTGCCGTGCTCGGCGGTGTCGTGCGGGACCGAGCCCGGTACGCGGTCGCCGTTCTCGTCGAACTCCGCCCATCCGCCCGGATGCGTCTCGTTCGACGCGTCGCGAGTGTACAGGTCGATGTCGGGGTGGTCGGGGTCGACGCCCGTGTCCAGGACGGCGACCTTCACGCCGCCGCCCCTGGTGCCGTAGGCGTCCCAGACTGCGGTGGCGTTGATCTGTGACAGGCCGTACGTGGTGTCGTACCCGGTCCCGTTCCCGGCGGTCGCCGCCGGCCGATCGGACGACGGCGACGGCTGCGGAGCGCGCATCTCGAAGTTCGGGTGGAGACGGCGCACGCCGTCGAGCGCCGCGATGGCGTCGAGATCGACCCGGCTTCGGTCGACCGACAGCACGACCGCGTTGGTGATCCAGAAGCGCTCGCGGACGGCGACGCCGTCGGTCCCTCTGGCGAACCGTACCACCGTGGCCTGCGTCCGGCGAGCGTGACGCTCGAGCGCCTGCTTCGCCCGGTCGCTCGCGTGCTCCCGAGCCTGCCGGGTCGGCAGCGTCGCCTCTTCGAGGCGAACGACCACCGTCGTCGTGTCGTTCCCCTCCCGGAGCGCGGACGCGACGTTCGACGCCGCGTCCGTCGATCCGGCGGACCGTTCCTGGGTCGCGGCCGTCGGCACGACGCCAGTGGTGGCGGTCCCGCCGGCCGCGCCGACGACCGACGCCGGCACGGACAGCAGGACGAGCGATGCACAAAGTACCGCGAGTACTCCCCTCTGCATCTTACGAGCAGCCGACAAACGGAGTTCCAATGAAAGTTAGGAGGATACAATTCCTCAAAGCGAACACACATGAAATCCTTACAACCTTCCTCGTATGGCGCTATTTTATCTAACTTCGTTCAACTTATCGCCGCGGCGGCGTGGCGCGGCCGGCGGGCGGCGGAATCGGCGGCGTGTACTAAGTGGCGGTGCTGCGTACCCTGGCTCGACTCCGATGACAGATTCGAACGCGCCCGAACGGAGCGACGCGGGCTGGGAGGAGAGCTTGCTGATGCTCGCCGACGAGACCCGGATGCGGATACTCACGAGCCTCGTGGCGGCCGGCGACGACTCCGGGCGGACCACGGTCCCGTACTCGGAGCTGAAGGAGCGCGCGAACGTCACCGACAACGGCACGTTCAACTACCACCTCGACAAGCTGCTCGGGCGGTTCGTCGAGAAGACCGACGACGGCTACCAGGTGCGGTACTCGGGACTGCTCGCGTACCGCGCGCTCATGGCCGGTGCGTTCACCGCCAGCCACGAGTCGACGACGTTCCCCGTGGACGCCGACTGTCACGGCTGCGGAGCCGGGCTGCGCGCACGGTACACCGGCGACAACGCGCTCTACGTCGAGTGCTCGGACTGCGAGTGGGTGTTCGTCGCCGTGCAGTTCCCGCCACGGGGGTTCGAGGAGCGGTCGAGGGCGGAGCTGCTCCGAGCGGTCGACCAGCGCATGCGCCACCAGGTGACGCTGTTCGCGCGCGGCGTCTGCCCCTGGTGCGGTGCGACGGTCACCACGCGGCTGGCGGCTGCCGAGGGCCACTCCGAGGGGGACGACCGGGGCCAGGAGTCGTACGTCACGTACGTGTGTGACGCGTGCAGCGCCGGCTATCACGCCACCGTCGGCGAGTCGCTGCTCGCACACCCCGCGGTGACGGCGTTCTTCCACGATCACGGCGTCGACCTCGCGGAGACGCCGGTCTGGGACCTCGAGTTCGCCGTGACGGACCGCCACACCGACGTTCGCTCGCGAGACCCGTGGCGGGTGGCGGTGACGGTGCCCGCCGACGACGAACGGCTCGAGGTCGTCGTGGACGGCGACCTGAACGTGCTGCGCGCGGAACGGGCATCCGCGGACGAGTCCGACGGCAGCTGACGTGGCGGCTACCGAACGGCCGAGGACCACAGTCCACCCCATCCGAGAAACCCATCTGCTCTGCCGGTAGCCCGTACGCCGGCTCCGAGCCGCCAGCTCTCCGAGGTCGTCACCGTCCAACACGAGCGCGGCATCGGCCATCGGGTCGTCGAACGACGAGATGGCGCGTCTGGACGGACGTAGCCGCGCAACGTATCTTCCGGCAGTTCCCGCCGGTGCCTGGAACCACCGGAACGCCTTACAGGGAGGCGCGCGGTTATGCGCGAGACGCGCCAACCACGCGGCAGATGGGCGACAGCGAGCGAGCGTCGGACGAGGACGAACCCGTGGACGAGCACGACCTCGACGTGGCCGCGCACCTGGCGAACGTGGACAGCGGCGCGGGCTGCGCCGAGATCTGGGAGTACCTCTCCGAGCGGCGCGAGAACGCCGCGAGCCGCGAGGAGTAGCGGGGTTTTTCCGCTCGCGCGCCAATCACCCACACGATGACCGACGACCACGACGGCGACCCGGACGCACGGGCGGCAGCGGACCTGCCGCCGACCGACCGCGAGTCGCCGGTGGGCGAGCCCGTGATCCGCGGCGACGAGGCCGTCACCGGCGAGCGCGCCGAGGACGCCGTCGCGTTCGACCCCGACGACCCCGAGAGCGTCGACGAGGCCGCCGAGGTCGTGCGCGCGTTCGGCGACGACTCCACGGCGAGCGCCGACACCGTCTACATGCTCCGCGGCGCGGCCGCGTGCGCCGCGCTCGTGCGCGCCGAGGGGTCGTACAAGGACGCCGCCGAGCGCTCCGGCACGTCGGTCTCCTTCATCCGGAAGTGGGCACGCGTCCACGACCTCCCGCGACCTGTGCGCCGCCACGTCGCCCTCGGCCACATCGCACCGACCGCCGCGAAACACATCGCGCGCGTCTCCGGTGACGCCCGCTACCAGCTCGCGTGGGCCGCGCTCGACAACGACCTCACAGTCAGGGACGTGCGCGCCGTCGCCAGCGACGTCGCCGACGGCACGCCCGTCGCGGACGCGCTCCGCGGCGCCGGCGTCACGCCCGGCGAGATCACCGTCGAACTCCCGCTGGAGTCCTACCGCGAACTCCGACGGCGGGCCGCACTCGACGACCGCGACCCTGGCGCAGTCGTCGCGGACGCCCTCGACGCCTACCCCGAGAGGTAGCGCCGCGCCGCGTCCGCGATCACCGCGCCCGCCTCCAGCACGTCCGGCCAGTGGACGGTCTCGTCCGGGAAGTGCGCCTGCTCGATGGACCC
>CAZYYH010000070.1:0-8947 GCA_964651725.1 uncultured Halobacteriales archaeon
GGCTACCACCAGGACGGGCCGTACGTGAGCAAGTACCTGTGACCGACGAGCGCGCGATGGGCGAGGGCCGGACGGCGGACGTGCTCGCGCTCGACGACCGACGGGCAGTGAAGCTGTTCTCGCCGGACGCCTCCCGCGAGTCCGTCGAGCGCGAGGCCGCGAACGCGCGCGCGGCGTACGACGCGGGCGCGCCGACGCCAGCCGTCCACGAGGTCGTGGAGCGCGACGGCAGGTTCGGCGTCGTGTTCGAGCGCGTGGACGGGACGCTCCTCGCCGACCGCCTCCGCGCGCGCCCGTGGCGGGTGCGGTCGCTCGCGCGGTCGTTCGCCGACTGCCACGCCGCCGTCCACGACGCCACCGTGTCCGACCTGCCGCCGCTCCGCGACCGACTTCGCCGGCGGATCGAGGCCGCCAGCATCGCGCCCGAGCTGCGGAATTCTGCCCTCTCCCGGCTCGACTCGCTCCCCGACGGCGTCTCCCCGAGCGACCAGCGGGAGCGAACGGACGGCTCGTCGGAGCGAAGCTCTGACGGTGCCCGGCTCTGCCACGGCGACTTCCATCCGGAGAACGTGATGGTGGCGGACGGGGACCTGACCGTCATCGACTGGCGGGACGCGACGGCCGGCCACCCTGTCGCCGACCTCGCCCGCACCGACCTCGTTCTCCGGCTCGCGGCCGCGGCGGACGGTCCGCTCCGCCGACTGCTCGTCGCGGGGTTCCGTCGGGCGTACCGCCGTCGCTATCGGCGGACGACGGGCGTCGACGCCGACGCGGTCGAGGCGTGGACGCTTCCGGTTGCGGTGGCTCGCCTGACCGAGGGCGTGCCCGGGGAGGCCGACCGGCTTCGCGCGCTGGTCGCCGAGCGCTCCCGCAGCGAGGACCCCGATATTTTTAACCGGTGACGACTGAAAGCTGTGGCATGCGCCCGGCCGTCGCCGTCCTGCTCGCCCTCGCGCTCGTCCTCGCGGGCTGTAGCGGGGGAACCCAGCCCGCGTCCACCGAGACGACCACGCCCAGTACCGCATCGACGATGACCACGGCGGCGACGACCGCGACCACGACGCCAGAGACGACGCGCGACGGTCCGGACCTCGGCATCGAGGTGCAGGGCGGCACGCTGCCGTTCGACCCGAACGTCACGTTCCTGCGCGTCCAGCGGATGCTCGGGACGAACGTCACGCCGCCCGGGAACGTGATGTACGTGCCGGGGCTGGACTCCGCGGGCCAGGCCTCCAACACCGGCCGGGTCTACCTCGACACGAAGGACGAGGCGGTGCTCGCCCACGAGTTCGCCCACTCGATCCTGTTGCGGGCCGCGCCCGAGAAGGCAGTCGGCCACCCCGACGCGACGTTCGCGGGGAAGGCGACCGTCGAGGGCGCGGCGGAGTACGTCCAGATGGCGTACGCACGGCGCTACCTCGACCGCACGTCGTCGCCCATCGACTCCCTCCCGCGCAACCCCGAAGCGGCGTACTTCCTGGGGCGGTACCACTACGGCCATCGGTACTTCGAGGCGCGCGTCGACGATCCCTCCGCGGTCGTGGCGGTCCACGCGAACCCGCCGAACACGAGCGAGCAGGTGCTCCACGGCGACGCGCCCGAGGCCGAGCCGCCCCGGAAGTTCCTGGTGAGCGCGGGCCGCAATCACCTCGCGTCGGACGCGACGTGGCGGTACGCGGGCAGCGACAGGCTGGGCGAGATCACCCTCCTGTTGACGCTCCGAACTCGCCTCTCCGGGGAGCGCGCGGCGGCGGGCGCGGACGGCTGGGGGAACGACCGCCTCGTCACGTTCGAGGGCGACGACGGCCGCGGGTTCGCGTGGCTGGTGCGGTGGGACGACGCCGCGAACGCCACCGAGTTCGTGGACGCGTTCCGCGAGTACGAGCGCGCGCCGGTGAAGTCGTTCGGCTCCACGCCCGGCTACGGCGAGTCGCCGAACGCCGAGTTCACGCAGGTGGCGTGGCGCGACTCCGACGCCGCGATGGACGTCCGCCGGGTGTCGCCCGAGGTGACGATGGTCGCGGTCGGCCCGGAGTCGTTCGTGGCGTCCGCGTCCGCGTCCGGCGGCAACGAGTCGGTGACGGTGCGCGTCGAGTAGCTACTCCGTGACGGTCGCGTCGCGGGCGGCGGGCGCGGGTGCCCGGTCCGGCTCCGGCATCGACTCGCGGTCGCCGGGTTTCGGCTGGTCTTGCGGGGTGCCGCCGAGCGAATCCGCTTCCTCGGCCTTCGCCCGGAGCCGTTCGAACACGCGGCTCACCCACGGCGACCCGCTGGTCGGGGGCGTGCCGATGTCCGGCGGGCTGCTGGTCCCGTAGACGTTGTCGATGAACCGGTTGCCGCTGCCGGCCGCCGCGCCGAGCGCGAGATCGGCGTCGCCCGACTCCGAGACGGTGTTGCCCTGGATCTGGTTGCCCGACGGCGGGACGACGTTCTCGGCGAGGGCGATGCCGAAGTGCTCGTGGTCGCGCACCTCGTTCCCGGCGACGACGTTGTCGCTCGCACCCCACAGCAGGATGCCAGTGCCGAGCGCCGGGTACGTGAACCGCTTCGTCGGCGCGTCGGCGTTGCTGTTGTCGACGACCGTGTTGTTCTCGATGCGCGCACCGCTCTGCGGCGGGTCCTCCTGGTCGAGCGTGTTCGGCACGATGCCGGAGAGGTTCTTCCGGAACGTCGAGTCGCGGACGGTGAGGTTGCCGCCCGCGCTCGTCCCCGAGTAGCCCCACGCGTTGTACTCGGCGGTGCAGTTCGTGACGAGCGCGTCGAACGGGTCTCGCCGCCCGAGGTAGAAGCCCGCGTCCGGATGGCCGGACGCGTAGCACCGCTCGAACCGGCCGTCGTGGGCGTCGTACGCGTACACGCCGTAGTTGCGGTTCGTGTGCGCGGTGACGTAGCTCGCGCGGAACCCCTCGACGTGCGACCAGTACACGCCGTTGCCCTGGTGGCGACGCACGGTGAGGTTCTCCACCGCGACGCCGTCCGCGTGGATGCAGACGCCGTGCGCGCGCTCGAACCCGCCGTCTATCACGACCTCGTTCCGGTCCACGCCTCGGACGGTCACCCGTGGCGTCTCCACCTGCACCATCTCCCTGTACACGCCCTCGTCCACGAGCACGAGATCACCCGGCCTCGCCGCGTCCACGCCCTCCTCGATGGTCTCGACGTCTCCCGGGACCCGTATCGTCTCGTGGTCGTCCTGGGCGGCGCTCGGAACGGTGAGTGTCGACCCGATACTGACTGTGCCTGCGAGCCGAAGGAATCGTCGCCGCGCGCGGTCCATGTCTTCGATAACGTGGTTGGTTCCCTCGGGCTTCGGCGTTCCTGCGGGATGGTTGCCGGATGCGGACACTATGGCCCGGACTACTGGTCGGACTGCTACGTCTCCGGGAACCCCGGTGCATCCTCGACCCGTCCTCGCCCGCCGAAACGCGCCCGTCGAGACGCGCCCGCTGCCGACGCCCGCCCGGCTCAGTCCCGGCGGACCACGTGACAGCTCCGGCACCGGGCCTCGTAGGACTCCTCGGCTCCGACGAGGACGGTGGGGTCGTCGACGTGGGCAGGTTCGTCGTCGATGAGGCGCTGGGTGCGGGTGGCGGGCTCGCCGCAGACGCTGCAGATGGCCCGGAGTTTCTCGACGTACTCGGCGATGGCGATGAGTTCGGCGACGGGCTCGAAGGGTTCGCCGCGGTACGTCTGGTCGAGACCGGAGGCGATGACGCGGCGGCCGTCCGCGGCGAGCGTCTCGCAGGCGTCGACGAGGTCGGGCCGGAAGAAGTTGGCTTCGTCGACGGCGACGACCTCCTCGCCGTCGAGCACGTCGAACATCTGCTCGGTCACGTCGGCGTCGGCGTCGAGGACGGTAGCGTCCCATCGACGGCCGGCGTGGGAGCCGACGGCCGCGTCGCCGTAGCGGTCGTCGACCGCGGGCTTGAACGCGTGGACGGCCTGGCCGGCGATCTCGGCGCGGCGGAGCCGGCGGAGGAGTTCCTCGGTCTTCCCGGAGAACATGCTGCCGGTGACGACCTCGATCCACCCCGAGTTGGTGATGGCGTGCATAGAGCGACGCGCTCAAGCGAGGCGTATAGTCGTTTATCTCTCGGGGCGGCGCGGGCCGTCGAACCCGGAATTCTTCTGTCGGCCGACGAATGAGAGAGGCGAGCGTAACGATACGATTAAGACACGGGAGTAGAATCTTCGAACAATCTATACGATGACATATTTCGCATCGAGACGGACGTTCCTGGGTGCGGCGACGGGCGTCGCGGCGGGACTCGCCGGCTGCAGCGAGACGACGGAGGTTCCGGACAGCGTCGACGACGGGAACTCGTCGGCCGACTCCGGGAGCCTGCCGGCGGAACTCCACCGGGGCGAGGACGGCGTCGTGATCGACGTGTCGGACGTCGCGGACGGCTCCGCGACGATGGACTCGGGCCACACGATCTACTACACCGACCCGTTCGAGTTCCGGTTCGGCGTGACCGGCTACTACGAGGGCGAGGCGTTCGTCGACTCGTACGCGGCCGACGGTGACGACGTGGCGATGCAGGTCGCGGCGTCGGTTCCCCCTGACGGCGTCCCGAGCGCGTTCGTCGCACCCGTCTACCACGCCGACGACGCGCGGTTCGAGTACCGGGTGTACGCCAACCGGCCGTACGTCGAGCATCACGACACCCACTACCACCTCTGTGGGCAGCAGGACGACCCCGACGAGTGGACGGCGTCGTTCTCCGAGGTTTACGACGGCGTCTACCGCGACGCGGTCACGTCGCCGTTCACCGTCGAGGAGTCGTCGGACGTCGGCGGGTTCGTCACCGGGAACCTGACCGCGGCGGACGTGAAGAACGGGAACGTGGACGACTTCACGGGCGTCCTCGTCAGCGACGAGCCCGCGAACGATCCGACGCGGACGACGGCGACGACCGAGGAACCAGTGTCCCAGGAGCCGGGCGATCTCGTCGTGGCGGTCACCGGCGAGCAGTTCCAGTGGCGGTTCGAACTCCCGGACGCGGGCGTGTCGACCGTGGACGAACTCGTGGTTCCCGCGAACCAGCCCGTGTTCTTCGAGGTGACGTCCGCGGACGTCATCCACGGCTTCAGCGTTCCCGCGGCCAGCGTGAAGGTCGACGCACTCCCGGACAGCACGCGGCCGGCACGCACGATCTTCGACGAACGCGGCGAGTACAGCGTCTTCTGCACCGAGTACTGCGGAGAGGGCCACGCGGAGATGATCGGAACGATAACCGCCGTCGGCGAGTCCGAGTACGAGGCGTGGGTGGCGGAGAACGCCGGCTGAGGCCGTCGACCACGCCGATTCAGGCGGCCCATAACAAAGTAACGAGTATGCGGAGAGTTTCGCATGGCGCTCCCCCGGTTCGGCCTGCTCGTCGGCGTCGTGGCGTTCACGCTCGTGGAGGTGGTGGCGCTCGCGCTGTGGCTCGGCATCGTCGACGGCGACGTCGCGCCCGCGGTCCCGGCCGCCGCCGGGCTCGGCGTGCTGTTCGCGGGGCTGGTTCTGGAGGGCGCACTCACGCACGTCACCGTCAACGGCGTGTCCGCACCGCCGATCCGGACGCTTCTGGCGTTCAGCGCGACGGAGACAGCGCTCTGGGGAGCGTGGCTGTTCGCGGCGGACCGCGTCGGCGGACTCGTCGGCGTCGCGGCGGCGAGCGTCGGCCTGTTCGTGCTGCTCGTCCCGCAGCACACCATCGAGGACAACGCGCTCCAGGGCGAGCGCGCGTTCTCGGACGCGTTCGACGTCGGGACGCTCGGGTTCAGCCTCGTGGAGGCGTCGGCTGCCGCGGTCTGGCTGATGTTCGCGCGCCTCGACGCGGGCACGCTCGCGCTGCTCCCCGACGATGGCGCGGTCGCCACGGCGACCGTCACGCTCCCCGCGCTCACCGAGTTCCGCTTCGTCGTCGATCTGCCGACGCAGGTCGACGCCGGGGCGGCCGTCGGCGTCGTCGCGCTCGCGCTCCTGCTGTTCGTCGAGCACCTGCTCGCCGTCGACTTCGCGCAGCGGTGAGTTAGTCGTCCGCGCCGACGTTCTCCTCCGCCTCGAACGAGTCGGGGTCCGGGCGGATGTCCGCGTACTGGACGGCGCGCTGCCCCAGCGTCTCCACGCGCTCGCGGAGGCCGTCGTCCACGAACTCGCCGCCCTCGAACCGGCTGCTGGCGTTCGGAACCGCGGCCTGGTACGGCAGCACCCACGCGTTCAGCGCGCGGCACACCGACCGGAGGTGGTCGAGCGCCGTCACCGGGAAGCTCCCGCCCGCGATGGCGAGCAGCCCCACGGTCTTGTGCTCGAACTCGTCGAAGCCGCAGTAGTCGAGCGCGGTCTTCAGCGGCGACGAGTACGAGCCGTGGTACATCGGCGTCCCGAGGACGATGGCGTCCGCTTCGTCCACGCGGCGCGTCAGCTCCGGGACGTCCCCCGGCTCCTTGCCCGCCTTCCCGTAGATGGGGACGTCCATCTCGCGCATGTCGATCAGATCCGTGGTCGCGCCCAGGTCCTCGGCGGCGTCGAGCGCCACCCGTAGCGACTTCCGCGTGTGGCTCCCCTCGCGCAGGCTCCCGCAGATGGCGACGACGTGTGTCTCTGGCATGCGTTCGGGTCGGCGTCGCGCCGTCAAAAATCCCGTGTTCTCCGGGGTCGTTATCGGCTCACTCGCGGAGTCGCGCCGTCGTCTCGCCATCGGACTCCACCACTGCGACCAACTCATCGGATTCGAGGTCGGCGAGCAACCCCCGCAGCCACTCCCGGCCGTGCTCGCCGTCGGGCGCGTAGTCCACGCGCACCCGCGGCCCCAGCTCGTCCAACTCCAGCGCGCCGTGCTGAGAGAGCGCGCCGACGACGCGGCCGCGGAACTGCCGCCGACTCCCCTCGAACGTGGACTGCTCGGGCACGTCCGGCGCGGAGAAGTCGCCCGACCGGTAGGCCGAGCAGTGCTCGCGCCACGGGCAGGGTTCCTCGTCGCACCGCGGCGACTTCTGGCAGACCACGCCGCCGAGTTCCATGATGGCGTTGTTCCAGACGCGCGACTCGCCCTCGGGCATCAACTCGGCCGCCACCCGCTCGAACGCCGCGTCGTCGTCCGGCACGTCGAACGCCCGGTAGAGGACGCGCTTCACGTTCGTGTCCACCACGGCGTCACCGTTGTTGAACGCGAACGACGCGACGGCGTTGGCGGTGTACGGCCCGACACCCATCAACTCGGAGAGGCCGTCGGGCGTCTCCGGGAACTCGCCGTCGAACTCGGAGATCACCTGCTCGGCGGCCTCGTGGAGGTATCTGGCGCGGTTGTTGTAGCCGAGGCTGTGGCTCGTCCAGAACGCCACCACGTCCGCGCGGTCGGCGGGGGCGAGGTCCGCGACGGTCGGCCACCGGTCGAGGAACGCGCGCCACGCCGTCTCGACGCGGCCGAGCTGCGTCTGCTGGCTCATCACCTCGGACACGAGGATGGCGTAGGGGTCCGTCGTCTCGCGCCAGGGGAACTCGCGGTGGTCGGCCTCGTACCACGACACCAGCGCCTCTCGCACCGCTTCTTCGTCCTCGGGCAGCGAGCGGTCGCCGTCGTCCGTCATCGACCGGGCGTTGGCGGGTCGGGTGCTTACACATGGCGGTTCGGTGGGAATCGAGGGGCGATTCGACCGGTGAAGCGCGTCGATAGTCGAGAAGTGCCCTTGCTGTTCGATGGGAAACGTGCTGGTAGCCCTGTAAAATGGGGAAGTGAACGACCGGCCGGCGGAAATGACGACGGCGGCCCGGCTCGCAGATGCGGCTTCGGCCGGCCGACCGTCCGACACGATGCAGCAGGGCCGAGCGGTCACCAGTAGGGGTGACCGGCACGGGCCACGCGTGTCGGCCGGCCGAGCGAGCTACGTCCTGGCTCACGGCTCGCTGTGCTCGCCGCTCGCCCGTCCGTGGTCCTCGCTTGCTCGCGGGTCGTGCCCCCGCTCGCTCGCCGCTTGGACCACGCACCTGGCGGAATCACCAAGGGCGACGAGCGAGCGAACGCAGTGAGCGAGCGAGGAGGGCTTGGTTGTCCTAGAACTGATACCGGTGGTCGTCGTCGTTCTGGGGGTAGTCGATGGTGCCCTGGGTCATGTCGTCGTAGGTCATGCCGGCGAGGTACTCGTCGTAGGTGACGTCGTAGGCGGACCGCAGGTGGAAGTCGAGCCGGCCGGTGTCGACGGTGGTCTGGAAGAGGAGGTGGACGGCGCGCTGGACGAGGTCGGTGGCGTCCTCGGGGTCGAGCGCGGCGTCGAGCATGGCGAGTTCGGTGCGGGTCTCGCGGTCGAGCGGGACGGCGAGTTCGTCGGCGAGCGCGGCGTTCGCGGCGTCGACGTCGTCGGTGAGGTCGTCGAGGGTCATGATTAGGCGTGGGGCGTGGAGTGGGAAACGGGTTTCGTTCGGAACCCGAAGAGCCAAGCCGCCACCGGGCCGACGCCGAGACGTGGAGCCCGTCGAGACGCACGATCCGGAGGGCGTGGATTTCGCGTGGGTGATGCAGGTGACGTTCGTGGCGACGGTGGCGGTGGGCGCGCCAGTAGTGGCGGGGCTGTCGCTGCTCTTCGAACTGCCGACGTGGGGGACACGCGTGGAGTTCGCGGTCCGGGTGGGGGCGGTGGTGTGGCTGGTGACGGCGCTGCTGGCGTACGGCTACGCGCGGCGGGCGGCGTAGTCAGTCGTGGTCGCCGCGCGCTCGCCCCCGGCGCTCGTCGACGTAGGCGTATCGGGTGCCGGCGCGGGCGGCGGTCTCCTCGTCGCGCGGCGAGTCGCCGACGAACAGCACTCGCTCCGGAGGGACGCCGAGCGCGCGCACGGCTTCGAGGAGGGGTTCGGGGTGGGGTTTGCGTTCGGCGACGGTGTCGCGGCCGACGACGACCTCGACGTGCTCGGCGAGGTCGTGGCGGTCGAGCGCGGCGCGGACGGCGGCCTCGCAGTTGAGCG
>CAZYYH010000071.1:0-8871 GCA_964651725.1 uncultured Halobacteriales archaeon
AGCGCCGCGACGTCGTCGGCGCGCTCGCCGTCGTGGACGAGGCCCGCGTCGGCCATCCCGAGGACATCTTCGTCCCCATCGAGGAGATCGACCCGGACGTCATCACGCTCGGCCACGACCAGCACCACGACCCCGACGCCATCGAGGACGAACTCGCCCGGCGGGGCGTGGACTGCCGCGTCGTCCGGGTGTCGGGCCGCGACCCCGCGTACGACGGCGAACTCCTGTCCTCGCGGGAGATAATCGACCGGTTCGTCGAGGAGCGCGGGTAGCGCGCTCCACGGCGGTCGCCGTGGCGGCTCGCAGCTACGCGCTCGTCGTCGCCTCCACCCGGTAGTCGCTCGCCGGCCGGTACTCGTCCACGTACACCTTGCCGAGCTTCAGGTAATCGCAGACGTTCTGCAGGAGTTCGACGCCGTCGCTGGAGACGACGACGCCCGCGTTCCGGTCGCCGTCGGGGTGCGGGCTGGACGCACACGACCGCGGCGACCAGTCCATCTCCCGCCACTCGCCGTCGGCGAGCCGGCCGCGCACGACGTAGCTCCCCCACTCGAACCGGCGGTCGAACCGGAGGCCGACGCCGGCCGGCACCCGGAACCGACCGCCGACCAGCCGGTCGCCGCCCTGGCGCACCTCGGCATCCACCATTTGCTCGGCGTTCGTTCGGTTCTCCACGACGACGGCCTCCGTAGTCGTGTCGTCGGTCGCGGTGGTCGGAGTCCGTGTCGTGCGCTCGGTCGTGGTCGTCTCGGTCGTGGTCGTCCGCGTCGTAGTCGAGGAGGTACCCGGCGTCGTCGAGGTTGCCCGCTCGCTGTCACGGCTGCCGAGGCAGCCGGAGATGCCGGCGAGGAGAGCGAGGACGGTTCGGCGGCGCATACGCCGGGATTCCGGAGTGGTTGGCAAGTGCTTTGAGGAACTGGGAGGGCTGGTGATTTCGACTGTCGCATCATCGGTGAGAGCTAGCCCTCTTGCCAGTCGTCGTGGGGACTTATAGACTACTTAAAACTTACATATAATTACAAATAATTATAATGAATTACAAACTATTACAACTTATAAAGTTTATAGGGATGATGGTTCGGGTACCACGAGAGCGGTTAGCGTGCCGGCCGTTCGAGGGGGCTACTGCACCGGAACATGGCATTGTTCAGATTGCGTTGCTGGTTCGGCTGGAGCGGACACGACGAGTCCGGAACCCCCCGGGCGCTGGACTCGGGGGCCTCGCTGCGCGCTTCGGCTCGTTCGCTGCGCTCACTCGCCTGCAGTGCTTGCGTCGGCCGCCTTCGTCCAGCGCCCGGCCCCTTCCGAAGTCCCACCCCGCGTCGGTTGGTCGGCCGGCCATCGCCGCCGGCTGGTCGGTCAATCTGAACAGTGCCCCGGAACACCGCCCCATCGCTTTTGGTCGAGAACGTCGAGTGTTCGCTCATGGGTGCGGTGGGGCTGCTGTACGTAATCCTCGGCACGCTCGGGCTTCGGACCGCGTGGACGCATCGCCGGTATCCCAACCTGTCGCTCGCACAGCTGCTCGGCGGCGTGCTCTCGCTGTCCCTCGGCGTGCTTCGCCTGACCGGCCTGTCGGCGGAGCGGTTCGTACCGGTCCTGCTCGGCCTCCTCGGGCTTTTCGTCTACTTCGGGTTGCGCGCACGACTGGGCGGCGAACTCGCGGAGGCCCGCGCCGGGCAGTGGGCGCGGTTCTGGGACTGGTTCGAGCAAGTCTAAACCATGACATACCTTTTTATGTGGGGGGTTGGAAATTGTAATATGGCCGAATTAACCAGTCTAGACCTATTGCTCGCGGCGGCAGGGGTTGGCGTTGCAGTTTGGACTGACGTTATTGGATCTGCCGAAGAGCGGATCGATTCATTCGAAAACAAGCATGCGAGGAATGCTACTAGATTGATGATTTTCCTAAGCGCGACAATTTTACTCATGGTATTTGGGTCATTTGGTGCAGGTTTGTTTGTAGCTGTTACATCGAATTCATTGGGTGTCGGTGGAATCGCATTGTTTTTGGTTATAATGTCAATAGCTCTGGCCGGGATACCGACAATAACAAAGATATATGTAGATATTATCAAGCATAATAACAGACTGGAAGGGTTGGAGGAGATAGCCGCTTCACTCCTTGTAACTGCTGTAATCAGTGGAAGTGCGGTTGGTCTAGTTTATGTTGTAACCAGATAGTTAAGTAATTCTGCACGCTTGGACATACTTATATGTAAACAATTAAACTTTCTGGCTGGGGTTCATCGCCCGAAAAGTCCCTGCGGGTCCAGTATGTTGGCAAATGACGCCGTTGACTGTACAATTACTAAGAACGCTACTAGCTACAGATAACCCTCGTCGCTCAGCCGCTCCACCGCCTCCCGGATGCGCTCCTGGCTGTTGGCGTAGGACCACCGAGCGTATCCCGGCGTGCCGAACGCGCTGCCCGGAACGGTCGCCACGTGGGCGTCCTCCAGCGCCGCAGTACACCACGCCTGGTCGTCCTCGTCTACGGGCACCATCGCGTAGAACGCGCCCTCGGGTTCGGGCACGTCCACGCCGCGGTCGGCGAGCAGGTCGAGCAGGTGTTCGCGGCGCTCGCCGAACGCCTCGACCATCTCCGCCACCGCGTCGTCGGTGTTCCGGAGCGCCTCGACACCCGCGTGCTGGACGAAGTTCGTGGCGCAGGACACCGAGTGCGAGTGTATCTTGCCGGCCTGCGAGACCAACTCGCCCGACGCGGCGTAGTAGCCGAGCCGCCAGCCGGTCATCGAGTACGCCTTCGAGAAGCCGTTGACGGTGACGGTGCGGTCCGCCATGCCGTCGAGCATGCCGAGGCTCGTCGGCTCGCGGCCGTACGCGATGGACTGGTAGATCTCGTCGCTCACCACGGTCACGTCGTGGTCGACGGCGAGGTCGCGCACGCCGCGGAGGCCGGCGTCGGAGAACACCGCACCCGACGGGTTGCTCGGCGAGTTGACGATGAGGAGTTCGGTGTCGTCGGAGACGGCGTCCGCGAGGTCGTCGAGTGCGGGTTCGAGCCGGAAGCCGTAGGGCGAGAGGTCGACGCGGGAGAGGTCGCCGCCCGCGAGCTTCACCATCGCCTCGTAGCTCACCCACGCCGGGTCGAGCAGCACGACCTCGTCCCCATCGTCCACCACGGTCTGCACCACCTCGAACAGCGCCTGCTTCGCGCCGGGCGTCACCACCACGTCGCCCGCGTCGTACGCGAGGCCGTCGCCCCGGAGCTTCTCCGCGATGTCCTCGCGGAGTTCCGGGATGCCGGACGACGGCGTGTAGCCGGTGTGTCCCGCGTCTATCGCGGCCTTCCCGGCCGCCCGGACGTTCTCGGGCGTCGGGAAGTCCGGCTCGCCGACGGAGAGGTCCACCACGTCCGCGCCCTCCGCTTCGAGTTCGCTGGCGAGGTTGCTGACGGCGAGCGTCGCCGACGGCTCGACGCGCCGGACGCGCTCGGCGAAGTTCATAGCGCCTCCACGAGCTTCGCCGCGCTCTCGACTGCCGCCGCGCCCTTGTGGACGCGCTCGCGGGCCTCCGCGCCGGACATGTCCGGGCCGATGACGCCGAAGGTCACGGGCGTGTCGCGGTCGAGGCTCACGTCCGTCAGCCCCCTGGCCGCGCCCTGTGCCACCACCTCGTCGTGGCCGGTGTCGCCCGTCACGACCGCGCCGACGACCGCCACTGCGTCCACGTCGCTCCGGCGCGCGAGCCGGTCCGCGGCGAGCGGCGCGTCGTACACGCCCGGCACGTGGACGGTGTCCGCGACCTCGACACCGCGCTCCGCGGCGGCGTCGCGCGCGCTCGCCTCCATCTCCTCGGTCACCGACCGGTTGAACTCCGAGACCACCAGTCCGATAGCCACCATGGGTAACGGCTGGCGGTCGCGGCTGAAAGAACTACCGTTCGGGGCGACGTTCAGTCCGCGAGCGACGCCGGCCGCGCGGAGATCAGCGGGGCCATCGACGTGAGTGCGTACGTCGCCTTCATCACCGCCCCGCGCGTGTACTGGCGCGTGCTCCGCACGATGGGCGTGCGCTTTCCCCGTATCTCCGTCGAGCCGTCGCGGATCGCGTCCACGACGTGCTCCGCCGTCATCTCCGCGACGCTCCCCGCGCCCGTCACGTCCATCTCCGTGTACGCCCGGCCGACGTTCGGCAAGTAGTGCGCGTCGCTCGCGCCGACACCCGGGTAGCGGCGAGCGTCCGCGAACCGGCGCGCGCGCCGGTTCCGGTAGCCCGTGAACACCATCGAGTTGTACACCTCCAGCGCGTCGAAGCCCGCCTCGTCGACGAGGTGGCGCTTCCGGACGCCGTGGCGGCTGCGCTGGAACGGGTGCGGCACCACCGCCGCGCCGCCGAGCGCGTGTATCTCCGCGATGGTCGCGTCGAGCGGCCGTCCGGCCGCCGGACACTCCTCGACGCCGATGGCGAGCAGGTGGCCGTGCGCCGTCGACACCTCGACGCCCGGGACGCCGACCAGACCGAACTCCGGTGCGAGTTCGGCGGCGCGTAGCGACTCGTCGATCTCGTCGTGGTCGGTCACGACGATGCCGTCGAGGTCGATCTCGCGCGCGTACTCCAGCAGCAGGTCCACCGGCTCGTGACCGTCGTACGAGGCCTCGGAGTGGACGTGCGGGTCGATCCGGACGGTGACGCCCTGGCTCATTACCAGTCGTACATCCGCCCTGGACACGTAAGCTTTCTTCCCGAGCGAGGTCGAAGCGTCCGTCAGACGGCGCGAACGGAGCGAGCGCCACCCGCCGGTCGCGCTTCCCGGCTCGCGGCTCCCTCCGGTCGGACCGCGCAGCCCGAGACGACAAAGAATTTAGCGCGTCCGTTCTCGGGTAGGGGTATGACAGACGAGACCGGCGTTCGCCGGTGGGTCACCGCCCGCCCCACGCTGGTCGCGGTGGTCGCCGTCACCGCCCTCTCCGTCGCCGCCCGCCTCGCCGCCCTCGGCGCGCGCGTGATGCACTGGGACGAGGGTCGCGTCGGCTACGCCATCCTCCGGTACGCCGCGACCGGCCGCTGGGAGTACCGCGCGGAGGTCCACGGCCCCTTCCTCTACCACGTCGACGGATTCCTCTTCCAGATGGTCGGCGCGAGCGACTTCACCGCCCGACTCCCCGTCGCGGTCGTCGGCGGCCTGCTCCCCCTGGTCGCGTGGCTGCTCCGCGATCACCTCCGCGACGACGAGGTCGTCGGAGCCGCGCTCCTGCTCGCCGCGAACCCCATCCTGCTCTACTACTCGCGGTTCATGCGCAACGACGTGCTCGTCGCCGGCTTCGCGCTGTTCGCGTTCGGATTCCTCGTCCGCGCGATACACGAGCGGTCGCGCACCCACCTCTACGTGGGCGTCGCCGCGCTCGCGCTGGCGTTCACGACGAAGGAGAACGCGCTCATCTACGTCGGCACGTGGGTCGGCGCACTCGCGCTCTGCTTCGACCATCGACTGTTCCTCTCGCGGGCGCGCGAGCGCGACGAACTCGCCGTCGGCCGCGAGTACGTCGACTGGGCGGCGGGCGGACTGTGGACGTGGCGGCGCGCGCTCGCCGTCGCCCTCGTGGAGTTCCTCGTCATCGTCGTCGTGTTCTACGCGCCGCGCCCCGAGTTCGGCCGCGCGCTCGCGAACCCCGCGCTGCTCCCGGGCGTCGTGGAGGCCGGGACCGTCGGCGCGTGGCAGGAGTTCTACGGCATGTGGGTCGCGGGCGGCCACCAGGGCCACGAGTACCTGCCCTACTTCATGCACTACGTGGACGTGCTCCGGGCGGGCGCGCTCCCGGTCGTGATGCTCGCCGTCGGCGGCTTCCTCATCGACCGCTACGCCGCCGACCGGCCCCGCGACGTCGTCGCGTTCGCGGCGTACTGGGGGTTCGTGAGCGTCCTCATCTACCCGCTCGTCACGGACATCCAGGCCCCGTGGAACGCCGTCCACGCGGTCGCACCCCTCACCATCCCGGCGGCGGTCGGCCTCGCCGCGATCTACCGCCGTGGGCGCGTCGCGCTCGCGGACGACGACCGGATCGGCGTCGGCCTCGCCGCGCTCGTACTGCTCGTCGTCGCCGGGATGGTGGTCGTGCCCGCGATCGGCTACGCCTACCTCAATCCGCAGGACCGGAGCGTGATGGTGCAGTACGGTCAGCCCGCCGACGACTTCAAGCCCGCGATAGCCGACGTGGCCGCGGTCGCCGCGCAAAACGACGGGCCGGACGTGCTCTACTACGGCCAGCACTTCAACACGACCGACGAGTCGGCCGCCGACCTGCCGCCCGCGGTCGGCAACTGGTACAACCGGCTGCCGCTGCCGTGGTACATGGAGATGCACGACGTGGAACCGTCGAGCGCGACCGACCCGGCCGCACTCGACGACCCGCCGCCGGTCGTCATCACTCGCGCGGAGAACGCGGACGAGGTCGGGCCGCGCCTCGACGGCTACTCGGAGCGTCGGTACCTCATCGTCCAGGACATCCCCGGCAACCAGGTGCACGCCGTCGTCTACGTCGAGGAGGATGCGCTCCGACGGGCACAGTCGGGGTCGTGACCGGGGCGGCCCGGTCGGCGCGTGATACAAGGTCCTGAACATTCCCGGTCCGTCTTGGGAACGCTTATACAGCGGTGCGCACAACGGCCGGATAGATGACGCACGCGCTGACCCCGGAGCCGACGACGCTCGGCGTCGTGGGCGGCGGCCAGCTCGGCCGGATGCTCGCGGAGGCCGCACACCCTCTCGGCGTCGAGGTCGTGGTGCTCGACCCGACGCCGGGCTGCCCGGCGGCCGGCCCGGCGCGTGACCAGCTCGTCGCCGCGTTCGACGACGTCGACGGCGTGCGCGCGCTCGCGGAGCGCGCGGACTACCTGACGTACGAGATCGAACTCGCGGACGCCGACCTGCTCGAAACCGTCTCCGAGGAGACCGGCACGCCCGTCCACCCGGACCCCGAGACGCTCCGCGTCACGCAGGACAAGCTGGTGGAGAAGCAGGCGCTCGCCGACCGCGACGTTCCGGTCCCCGCATTCCGGCGGGTGGACGACGCCGACGACCTCCGCGCCGCGCTCGACGACCTCGGCCGGCCACTGATGTTGAAGGCCCGCGAGGGCGGCTACGACGGGCGCGGGAACGTCCCGGTGTCGTCCGTCGAGGACGCACCCCTGGACGACCTCGGCCCCTGCGTGGCGGAGGAGATGGTGGCGTTCGAGCGCGAGATCTCCGTCATCGGGGTGCGGGGCGACGACGAGACCGCCGCGTTCCCGGTCGCGGAGAACGTCCACGAGGCGGAGATACTGCGGGAGACCGTCGTGCCCGCGCGCACGAGCGACGGCGTACGCGAGCGCGCGGTCGAAGTAGCGTACGACGTGCTCGACGCGCTGGAGGGGCGCGGGGTGTTCGGCATCGAACTCTTCGAGGCCGACGGAGCGATACTGGTGAACGAGATAGCCCCGCGCCCGCACAACTCGGGGCACTACACCATCGAGGGCGCGCACGCGTCGCAGTTCGCACAGCACGTCCGGGCGGTGCTCGGGCTGCCGCTCGGCTCCACGGGACTGCGCGACCCGACGGTGACCGCGAACGTGCTGGGGGACGTGGACGAGCCGGGACCGGTGCGGGTTGCGGGCGTCGAGTCGGTGCTTTCCGAACCCGGCCTCCACCTCCACTGGTACGGCAAGCGCGAGGCGCGGCCGCTCCGCAAGATGGGACACGTCACGGGCGTCGCGGTCGAGGGCGAGGACCGGTCGGACCTGCTCGCCCGCACGCGGGCGGCGCGCGACTCGCTGACCTTTAAGCAGTCGGGCGCGGAGGACCGACCATGACGCGACCCGACGACCTCCAGGACCTGATCGACGACCTGCGCGCGGAGGCCGAGCGCGACCGCGACCCCGCCGACGCGCCCGAGATCGGCGTCATCATGGGGTCGGACTCCGACCTCGACGTGATGATGGGGACGGCTCGCGACCCCGGCGCGCACGACGCGCTCACCGCGCTCGGGTTCGCGGAACAGACGGACTACGACGACCCGCCCGAGGGCTACTCGTTCGAGACCTACGTCGTCTCCGCACACCGGACGCCGGACCTGATGTACGCGTACGCCGACACCGCCGAGGCGCGGGGACTGGACGTGATAATCGCGGGGGCGGGCGGCAAGTCCGCGGACCTCCCGAACGTGACGGCGTCCATCGCGTACCCGCTCCCGGTCATCGGCGTGCCCGTACAGGAGAAGTCCGTGGACTCCGTGCTCGGGATGCCGACCGGCGCACCCATCGTCGCGGTGGACGCCGGGAAATCCTACAACGCCGCGCTGTCCGCCGTCCAGCTGCTCGCGCGGAACGACCCCGACCTCCGCGAGCGGCTCCGCGACCTCCGCGACGACCGGCGTGCGGCGGTGGCCCGGAGTTCCAGGGACCTCCACGAACGGGGCACCCCCGAGTTCCGCGAGAGCCGTTGAGAACCGAGCGAAACCGCGTTGCGGCGTGCAGGCGCAAGAATCAATGCTTATAGGGATGGGTTCCTAACCCCCGGACGACAGGAGACTCCCGTACATGAATCCATGGATAGCCATCGGCGCGCTGGCGCTCGTGGCGGTGCTCATCCCGCTCGGGATGATGGCGGTGTCCGCCCTGCTGCGCCCGAGCGTGCCGGAGCAGAACAAACGCGCCATCTACGAGAGCGGCGAGGTGCCGACGGGGAGCACGCGCATCCGGTTCAACATCCAGTACTACATGGTCGCGCTGCTGTTCGTCGTCTTCGACGTCGAGACCGTCCTCATCTTCCCGTGGACGGTAATCTACCGGTCGGCCGTCGAGAGCGCCGGACTGGTCGCGGCGCTCTGGCCGATGCTGGTGTTCATCGGCGTGCTCGTCGTCGGACTCGCGT
>CAZYYH010000072.1:0-8768 GCA_964651725.1 uncultured Halobacteriales archaeon
GGCCGTGACCGACGACGACGAACTCGTGGTCGTGGAGCAGTACCGGCCGCGCCAGGAGCGCCGGATCGCGTCGTGTCCCGGGGGAATCGTGGACGACGGCGAGTCGATGGTCGAGGCGGCGCGGCGCGAACTCCGGGAGGAGACCGGGTTCGACGCCGGGACCGTCCGTCACCTGGAGACGTACGCGCCGTCGGGCTGGCTCCGCCAGGAGTTCGGCGCGGTGTACGCCACCGATCTCGAACCCGGCGAGCCGGACCCCGACGACGGCGAGTTCGTCCGCTGCCGGACCGCGCCCGTCGAGGACGCGCTCGACGCCATCCGGTCGACGACGACGGCGACCGGGCTGTTTCCGGTGCTGCTCGCGCGCGAGGCGGGACTGGTGTAGCCGGACGCGCGCCAGAAGATTCTTGTTCGCGGGGTAAATCGAACGAGACATGCGTGTCCACCCCTCTTCGCGGAACTCGATGCTCGTGGCGGCCGGGCTCGCCGTCGCGGGCGGACTCGGGCTGGCGGCGTCCTCGCTCGTAGGCGGCGGCGCGGCGGCCGTGGCCGGGAGTTCGCTCGTGCTACTCGTCGGTACGGGCGTGCTGCTCGGCCACGGCTTCGACGTGGCCTTCGACGCGTGGCCGCGCTCGTGGATGGCCGTCCCCGGACTGCTCGTCGCCGCCGGACTGCTCGGCCTCGCGGACGCGGCCGGCGTGTTCGGGGCCACCGAACTCCTCGGACTCCCCGTCAGCGTCGGCCTGATCGTCGCGGGCGTCGCGCTGCTCGCGCGGTGGGGCGGCCGCCTGCCCGCGCGCGGCGCGGTCGGCCCACGGTCGGGCGACGCGGACCGCGGGCAGTAACTCGACACCGGACTGTTTTGAACGACTACGTAGGCGCGCGAGGCGCGGCCGAACGGAGATGAAGGAGCGCCCGCGCGAGGGACGAGCGCCGACGCGAAGCGAACGGAGTGAGCGAAGCGAGGTGCGAGTCGGCTGGGGAGGCCGTGGTGCGATCTATCGTGGTGCCAGGTTTCGCAGCAACTCCTCGTCACGCAGCAACTCCTCGTCACCGGAACTCGGAGCGATGCTCGACGGGGAACGGGATACCGACCCTGGACCACCGAGATATCGCAGCCGAGGGCCGACGCTGTCTATCTAGAGAGACAGGTCTACTGGACGACGACCACGACCGAGAAGTCAGCCAGGTCCGAACCTTTTAGCGCGTGGTCGGGGTCGTTCCGTGCATGACCGACGAGAAGCGGGTGATCGTGGACACGGACACGGCGGGCGACGACGCGATGGCGTTGCTGCTCGCGGCGCGGTCGGACCGGCTGTCGCTCGACGCGGTGACGGTCGTCGCGGGGAACGTCCCGTTCGACTACGAGGTGGAGAACGCGAAGTACGCACTCGACCTCGCGGGCGCGGGCGACGTGCCCGTCCACGAGGGGGCGCGCGAGCCGCTGCTGAAGGAGTTCGAGCACGCCGACTACGTTCACGGCGAGGGCGGGCTGGGCGGCGACCTGTTCCCGGACACGGGCGTCGAGTCGGCGGAGGGGCACGCCGCGGCGGCCATCGCGCGGACGGCGCGCGAGCGTCCGGGCGAGGTGACGCTGCTGTGCATCGGGCCGCTGACGAACGTGGCGCTGGCTTCCTGGCTCGAACCCGACCTCCCCGACCTGCTCGACGAGGTGTGGGTGATGGGCGGGGCGGCGAACGCCGTCGGGAACGTGACGCCCGCTGCGGAGTACAACTTCTGGGTGGACCCGGACGCCGCGAAGCACGTGCTGGGGACGTTCGACGTGACGCTCGTGGACTGGGGCGTCTGCGTGCGCGACGCTACCGTCGAGGGCGACGAGATCGACGCGCTCGCCGACGCCGGAACGCCGTACGCCGACCTGTTCGCGGAGATCTCCGGGCCGGTGCGCGCGTTCACCGCCGATCAGCTCGGCGTGGATGCGACGACGCAGCCCGACTCGCTCGCGGTCGCCGCGGCGGCCTACCCCGACCTCGTGACGGAAACGGGCACTTACTACGTCGACGTGGACGCGCGCAACGGGATGACGCGCGGTTACAGCCTCGTGGACGAACTCGACGTCACCGACGGTGAACCCCGGACCCGCGTCGTGGAATCCGTGGATTCGGAGCAGTTCGCGGCGATTTTCGCGGCGTTACTCCGGCACGGCGACCCGGACCGCGCCGCACCCCGAGAGTAGCCCCCGCCTACACGGTTAGGCCCGCGACTGATTACCGTGCAGTCCATCGATTCGAGCGAACATGACCTCCAAACCGATGTTCGTCTCGACCCCGGGGATCGACGGACCGGACGCCGGCGTCGACGCGATGCTCGACGTTCTGGGGAGCCGCCAGCGCCGGCACGTCCTGTCCGCGCTCGTCGACCGACACGCGCCGGTCGCGCTCGACGATCTGGTGGCGGCGGTCGCGGCTCGCGGAACGGAGACGCCAGGGGCCGACGCGCCCGACGCGCGCCGGGACGGCCTGCGGACCCGCTTCCACCACGTCCACCTCCCGAAGCTCGACGACGTGGGGCTGGTCGAGTACGATCACGACGCCAGAACCGTCGAAGCCACCGCCAGACTCCGCTCGGTCGCCGCCCGCCTCTCAAACGACGCGGAGTAACCGGTCGCTACCGCCGGTACGCCGCTCATTACCTTGCCGTCCGTGTGCGTCCCCGGACGTGATGATAGGGGCGCTCGCCGCACTCGACATGCTCGGAGCGGTCGCACTCGTCGTCGACGGCGAGCGCGTACCGGTGCGCGTCACGGAGAAGACCCACGAGAACCGGACGATCCACGTCCGCGCCGTCGAACGCGACGGGGACCGCGAGGCACGACCGGCGGGCGGCGCGACCACCGGGAGCGACGCGCGGACCGACCGACGGGAGGATCGTGGACGGGCGAGCGATGACCGAAGGGAGGCCGAAGCAGCGACCCGCGAGTTCCGCGTCCGCACCGAGTGGGTGGCCGGCTGGCTCGATCCGCTCGTCGGCGTGCGCACGAGCGACGACGACGTGTTCTGTCCCGCCGGCAGCCTGGACGCGGTCGGGTACGACGAGGCGCGCCCGGCGGGCGGCCCGGAGGGCCGCCGGACGAGCGAGCGCCTCGGGATGCGCGAACGGTGAGCGTGGGGCGGCCCGCAGGGTCGCCGGACGAGCGAGCGGGCGGAGGCCGCGGGCAAGCGAGCCGTGAGCGCGGGGAGTGGAACGTGACCACCGCCGTCAGTCGTCGGGGTCGGCGGCGTGAATCCCCTCCGCGCGCAGATGCTCGTCCGTGGCGGGCGTGAGACGCTCCTCCGCCTCCGCCATCGCCCGCCGCTCCTCGCGCCGTCGCGCCCGCCGTGCCACCGCCGACACCACCCGGTCGTAGAGCGCCATCTTGTCCCAGACGTGGAGCGCGTACCCCAGCACCAGCCCCGCCTCGAACGCCATCACCATCGGGTGCATGCGGAACGCGAGGTACGCGGCGCCAGCGAGGACCGCCACCCCGTACGCCGCGTCCACCGAGCGGTGCGTCCGCCACCCCTCCGGCTCTCCGCCGTCCATGATTCGGGTATCCACCCCCATCCACTTCAGCCCGGCGCCGTAGTGGCCCGCTACGCGTCGAGGTGAACGAGGGAGTGCCGCAGAGCGTTCCGATTGACGCGAGGAGGAACGGGCAATATTCATAAACCACTTAAATATTACAATTTGTTACAAAATATTACAAATAATTACATTTATAAGATTTATGAGGGGACGGCACGCGGGCCGAAGGCGCGACGACGAGCGGCCAGTGCGCGAATCGGGCGACCGGAGACTGTAGGGCTCGCGGCTCGCTCACTCGCCGCTCGCCCGTTCGGCGGCGCTCCTTCACTTCGTTCGGTCGCGCCGCCCGCACTTCAAAACCGGTAAGGACTGGGGCCACGACTCCGCGACCATGAAGCTCGGAACGGGGCTGTTCACGTGCCAGCGCCGGCCGGACGACGACCGGTCGATGACGGAGATCTACGACGAGATGCTGACGCTGGGGCGGGCCATCGACGACGCGGGGCTGTCGAGCGCGTGGGTGTCGGAGCACCACTTCGAGCCGGACGGCTACCTGTCGGGGACGATGCCGTCGCTGGGGGCGCTGGCGACGGCGACGGAGGACGTGGAGATCGGAAGCTGCATCGCGCTCGCGCCGCTGTACGACGCGGTGCGGCTGGCGGAGGACGCGGCGACCGTGGACCTCCTGTCCGGCGGCCGGCTGACGCTCGGACTGGCGATCGGGTCGAACCCGGCGGAGTTCGAGCAGTTCGGCGTGGAGGCGGACGAGCGCGTGCCCCGGCTGGCGGACGCGATGGGTGTGCTCCGGGGAGCGTGGTCGGAGGGGCCACTCGAGTACGAGCCGGAGTTCCACGACGTGAGCGCGGACGCGTCGGTGACGCCGAAGCCCGAGGGGGACGTGCCGATCATGCTCGGCGGGTCGGCGAAGCCGGCGGTGCGGCGGGCGGCGCGCACGGCGGACGCGTGGTGTGCGCCGTCGGCGCTCTCGGTCAAGGGCGTGCAAAAGCGCGTGGAGGACATCCGGAACGTCCGCCGGGAGGAGGGCATCGACGGCGAGTTCCAGGTGTACGTGCTCCAGCACGGGTTCGTCGCGGACTCGGAGGAGGCGGCGTGGGACGCGATGAAGGACGGCTACCTGTACGTCCAGCGGCGGTACGCCGAGATATTCTCGGGCGAGCCGGTCGACGAGCTGTCCGAGGAGCGCGTCGCGGAGCTGAGAGAGCAGGCGATCTACGGCACGCCGGACCAGGTCGTCGCGGGGCTGAACGAGTACCGGGACGCGCTCGGCGACGACGTGCACTTCGTCCTGCGGACGTACCACCCCGGCGTCGGCGCCGACCGGATGGTGGAGTGCGTGGAGCGCCTCGGTGACGAGGTCGCGCCGCGCGTCGCGTGACGCGCCTGACACGAACCGGGTCGCTGCCGTCTCGGGCGGAATATTCCGATTCATCGCCACGCGGATAATATAATCCTTTATTATCAATCGGTCACTTTTCACCTCTATGGCGGGTGACAGTGACAGGCACGCGGTGGACAGGCGCTCGATTCTCAGGACGACTGGTCTCGCGGGGGTGGCCGGACTGGCGGGGTGTCTCGGCGGCATCCAGGGCGGGACGCCGGACTCGGTGTCGTTCGGCTTGCTCAACCCGATGAGCGGCGCGTACAGCAGCCTCGGCCCGGAACAGCGCAAGGGTGCGCAGCTCGGCGTCCAGTGGGTGAACGAGTCCGACGAGTTCGACTTCACCATCGACGCGACGACCTACGACACGGAGACGGAGACGGCGGGCGGACAGCGCGCCGCGACGCAGGCCGTCGAGCAGGACGGCGCGACCTTCCTGATGGGCGCTATCTCGTCGTCGGTCGCGCTCTCCCTCAACGAGTTCGCGGCCGACGAGGAGGTCGTGTACGCGCCGGGCGCGGCGGCCATCCCGATCACGGGCGAGAACTGCAACGAGTACGTGTTCCGGTTCGAGACGAACACCGCACAGATCGCGGAGGGCTGCGCGGAGTGGACGGCGAACAACCTCGGGACGAACGCGTGGTTCCACGTCGCGGACTACGCGTACGGCAACTCCGTGCTCCGGGAGTGGCGTAACCGGATGAGCGAGGTGTCGGGGTTCTCGGAGGCCGGCGTCTCGAAGTCCGAACTCGGCGCGGGCAACTTCAACTCCTTCATCTCCGAGATGAAGAACTCGGACGCGGACGTGGCGGTCGTCGGCATGACCGGCGGCGACCTCATCACGTTCATGAAGCAGGGCCAGCAGCAGGGCTTGCTCGACGAGATGAAGGTGATGACGACGACCGGGTCGTTCCAGGTGGTGCGGGGCGCGCTCGGCGCGGACGCCGCCGGCTACCACTCGGGCGTGCGCTACGTCGCCAAGGTCGACACCGGCGACAACCAGGAGTTCGCGTCGCAGTTCGAGAGCGAGCACGGCTCCCCGCCCGACAACTTCGCGCGGGTCGGCTTCGACTCCATCCGGATGCTCGCGCGCGGTATCCAGGAGGCGGGCACCGCCGACCCGACCGAAGTGGCGTCGACGCTCTCCGGCCTGGAGCTGCCGACCATCTTCGGGCCGAACAGGTTCCGCGAGTGCGACCACCAGTCCACGAACCCCGTCTGGGTCGGGCGGAACGTCGACTCCGGCGGCGAGCTGGCGGACGTGGAGCTGGTAGAGGAAGTCCCCGGCGAGGACGCCATCCCGCCCTGCGACGAGACCGGCTGCTCGATGTAGCATGGCGGCGGGCACCGCCCTGTTCGAGCAGGTGCTGAACGGCCTCACCATCGGCATGGTGTACGTCCTGCTGGCCGCCGGGCTGTCCATCATCTTCGGCGTGATGGACGTGATCAACTTCGCGCACGGCGAACTGTTCGCGCTCGGCGCGTACTTCGCGGTCGCCATCACCGGAACGTTCGACGGCGCGGGGTTCTGGGTCGCGCTCGTCGCCGCGCCGCTGCTCGTCGGCGTCGTCGGCACGGCGTTGGAGCGCGCGACCATCCGGCCGCTGTACGGCCGCAACCCCCTCTACCACATCCTGCTCACGTTCGGGCTGGTGCTGGTGCTGAACGACCTCATCACGCTGGTGTGGGGCGCGCGAGCGGTGCCGTTCGGCCCGCCGCCGAGCCTCGCCGGCACCGTCGAGGTGCTCGGGTTCGCGTACTCCCGCTACAACTACTTCATCGTCGCGGCGGGCGCGGTGCTGGCCGCGGGCACGTGGGCGGCCCTGAACCACACGCGGTTCGGCGTCGTGGTGCGCGCCGGCTCGCAGGACCGCGGGATGGTCCGGAACCTCGGCATCGACGTCGACCGGTACTACACGCTCGTGTTCGGGTTCGGCGCGGCGCTCGCGGCGTTCGGCGGCATCGTGCTCGGCGCGTACCAGTCCGTCGGGCCGGGGATGGGCGCGTCCGTCATCATCCCCGCGTTCGTCATCGTGGTGCTCGGCGGCCTCGGCAGCTTCCGCGGCGCGGTCGTCGGCGGCCTGCTCGTCGGCGTCATCCAGGTGCTCACGCGGAGCTACCAGCCGGAGGTGCTCGGCGTCGCACTCGACCTGGAGGGACTGGTGGTGTTCCTCCTGATGATCGTCGTCCTCCTGGTGCGCCCGCAGGGGCTGTTCGGCAACCCGCAGTTCCACGACCCGGAGACGGACGCCGACCTGCTCACGGCCACCGGCGAGGGCGGGCTCGGCGATCGGCTGCGGGGCCGACTCGGCGTCGCCGTCGTCGCCCTGCTCGCGGTCGCACCGCTCGGCGTCGGCACCCTCTACTCGTCGTACGTCGTGAACAGCCTCCTGCTCACGATACTCGTGTGGGCGCTGTTCGCGCTCAGCCTCGACCTCGTCATGGGCTACGCCGGCCTCGTATCCCTCGGGCACGTGATGTTCTACGGGCTCGGCGCGTACGCGACGGTGCTCGCGGTGACACACCTGGTGCCGTCGGTGTTCGTCGCGCTCGCGCTGGCGATGGCCGTCGCCGCCGTGGTCGCGTGGGTCGTCGGCTACCTCTCCATCCGCGTCGCCGGCGTCTACTTCGCCATGATCACGCTCGCGTTCGCCGAACTGTTCCACCAGCTCGTCTTCAAGTTCGAGTGGACGGGCGGCAGCGACGGCCTGTTCGGGTTCGACCCCGTCTACGGCCTGTTCGCCGGCCCCGAGGTCGACAGCATCGACCTGTTCGGCGACGTGACGCTGTTCTACTACCTCGCGCTCGCGTTCGTCGTCGTCGGCTACCTCGTCGCGCGCCGCCTCATCGAGTCGCCGTTCGGGAGCGTGCTCACGTCCATCCGCGAGAGCGAGACGCGCTCGGCGTTCGTCGGCTACGACGTGACCGCGTACAAGCGTCGCGCGTTCGTCGTGTCGGGTGCGCTCGGCGGACTCTCCGGCGGCCTCGCCGCCATCCACAACCATCTCGTCGCCCCGTCCTTCCTCCACTGGCTCAAGTCCGGCGAGGTCATCGTGATGACGCTGCTCGGCGGCATGGGCACGCTCTACGGCCCGATGGTCGGCGCGGGCGTCTACTTCGGCGCACGCGACCTCCTGATGTCGCTCGCGAGTTCGTTCGAGGGATCCACGCTCGGCCTCGTCTTCGAGCAGTGGCAGGGCATCCTCGGCCTGCTCTTCGTCCTGTTCGTGATATTCGTGCCGCGCGGCCTGGTGTCGCTCCCCGGTCTCCTCGCGGAGCGCCGGGGTGCGCGCGGCGGGGGCGACGACGCCGCCCTCGACGCCGACCGGGAGGTGACGCGGGATGACTGACGCCGTCCTGGAGACCCGGGGGCTGACGAAACGGTTCGGCGAACTCGTCGCGGTCGACGACGTGGACCTCGCCGTCGAGCGCGGCGAGTTCCGGAGCGTCATCGGCCCGAACGGCGCGGGGAAGACGACGCTGTTCAACCTCGTATCGGGCGCGCTCGCCCCCACCGCCGGCCGGGTGCGCTTCGACGGCGAGGACGTGACCGACCTGCCGCCGCACGAGCGCGTGCGCCGGGGGATGGGCCGGTCGTTCCAGATCACCACGCTGTTCGACGGGCTCTCCGTCCGGGAGAACATCCGACTCGCCGCGCAGTCCACGGCCGACCAGGAGTTCTCGGCGCGCGACGCCTACCTCCGGCCGACCGGCGAGTTCCCGGCGGTGCTGGAGCGCACCGACCGCGTGCTGGAGCGCGTCGGACTGGCCGGGCGCGCCGACGAACTCGCGGGCGCGCTCGCGTACGGCGACCAGCGCCGGCTGGAGATCGGCGTCGTGCTCG
>CAZYYH010000073.1:0-8754 GCA_964651725.1 uncultured Halobacteriales archaeon
GCCGCGACGCCGACTTCGTGGTCGTGGACACCGAACACGCACCGACCGGCCTCGAATCCCTGGTGAACGCGGTTCGGGCGGTCGAGGCCGCGGGCGACGCCGCCGCGCTCGCTCGCGTCGCGTGGAACGACCCCGTGCGGATCAAGCGCGTGCTCGACACCGGCGTCGCCGGCGTGCTCGTGCCGATGGTCGAGACCGCCGACGAGGCGCGCGAGGCGGTCGAAGCCGTTCGCTATCCCCCAGCGGGCGTTCGCGGCATCGCCGGGTCGCGGGCAGACGACTACGGCCGCGACCTCGACGTCGCGGTCGGATCGGCGGGCGACGACCTCGTGACCGTCGTCCAGGTCGAGACCGAGCGCGCCGTCGAGAACGCTACGGCCATCGCCGCCGTCGAGGGCGTCGACGCCCTGGTCGTCGGCCCGGCGGACCTCACCGGATCGCTCGGCGTCTTCGGCGAGTACGAGTCCGAGCGGTTCGAAGCCGTGGTCGGGGACGTGCTCAACGCCGCCCACGGGAGCGACACGCCGGTCGGCACGCTGGCGACGACTCCCGACGAGATCCGGCTGTGGGCCGACTACGGCTACGACTACCAGATCGTCGGCGTGGACGCTGGCTATCTGACCGCGGGCGTGGCGGCGGCTCGGCGGACCTACGAGGACGAGATGGAGTGACTCGACTCGGAGGGGGTGACCTCGGAGAGAACGGTGAGCGCCCGAGCGTCATCCGGAAGGTGATTACGTACCGATGCGGTCTGCGCGCACGGCTGCTCGCGGCCGGCGGCGGTGCGTGAGGTGACGGGCGGGTGTGGCGAGGCGGGTGGGCAGGCGGATCAAGCCGGGAGGAGCAGCCAAGGGCGGGACTCGGGAGTGCGAGTACTCGCTAGCTGGATTCGGGGGTGGGAGTGCGTGAACTCGCTGTGTAGTCGGCATACGAACTGACCGGCTCCCCTTCACAAAAGATTAGTTACGAGCCCAGAACCACGTCTACATGGAATCAAAGGATTACACAGTTCTGTTCGTACTCGACGTGATTGCAACCGTGGTTGGAATCTTTACGTACATCGCTATTGGAGGCTCGTTCTGATCGGCCAGCAGTTCGGACTGCGTAGTAACTTACCCGTATGAACCGACCTCGTCCGACGCCTGTCTCGACGGTCAGCCGCTGCCACACCCGACTGCGCCGCGGTAATCGGCACTCTCGGCACACACGGCTGCACATGGCTGGCGGGCGTCGGCGACGTGACCCGCGACGACGACGGGAAGCAGGCGGCTCGAACCGTCGACGAGCAGTATCGAGGCGAGCCCGGGAGTGCTCCTGCACCGAATCGGGAGCAGTGCCCCGTGAATCCACCGTTCGGTGCGCGGCCGGAGATCACGAAGCCCCCTCGCCGAGAGTCCGGAACAGCACTCGGACGAGCACCGCCCCGAGCCGCCAGACCAGCGTCGCGCAGACGACGACCGTGGCCAGCGCCACCAACATGAGCCAGAGCAGGGCTCCGGACAGGAAGTTCGTGACGAAGCCGTACGCGAACGCGACGACGAACCCGCCGCCGATGAGGACTCCGGCTCCCTTCAGCGCGAGGCGCTGCCGCCGGTCGAAGCCGAGGGGGTCGTCGCGTCCCAGCACCGTCGGGAGGACGACGCTGACCGAGGCAACTCCCAGCGACACGACGAGGATCAGACCGCCGAAGAACCCCGCCATCCCGTGCGCGAACCCGTCGCTGTCAGGGGGTGGCGGCGGCATCGACGCCAGGTAGAGGACGGTCGCGGCCGCGACCGAGACGCCGGCGACGGCGAGACCGACGCGAACGACGCTGACGGCCGTGAGGAGGGCGGATTTCCAGTTGGAGGGCATCGATTCGTCCGTTCGGTGATGGGTGGGATAAGCTTTCGGTGAAGGGAGGGGTCGGCGTCGTGGGGGCGACGCACCGTTCCGATTCGCGACCGCAACGCGTTAGACCCACCCGCGAGTACCCGCGACCGTGACAGCGGACTGCCGCGTCGACCTGCACACGAAGATTCTAGACGAGCAGGTCGTCCACCGCGCAAAAATACGCGGACTCGACGTGCTCGTGTACGCGCCGCACTTCGAGCGCCTGCCCGCGATCCGGGAGCGCGCGGCGCGCTTCTCCGACGACGACCTGCTCGTCGTCCCCGCGCGCGAGGTGTTCACGGGGTCGTGGCGGAACCGCAAGCACGTGCTCGCGGTGGGCCTCTCGGAGCCGGTCCCCGACTTCGTCTCCCTCGACGCCGCCATGTCGGAGTTCGCGCGCCAGGACGCGGCGGTGCTCGCGCCGCATCCCGAGTTCGCCACGGTGAGCCTAGGCGAGGCCGACCTCCGCCGGTACCGCGAGCAGGTGGACGCCGTGGAGACGTACAACCCGAAGCACTGGGCGCGGCACGACCGCCGCGCGCGGGACCTCGCCGCCACTCTCGACCTCCCGGCGTTCGCGTCGTCGTACGCGCACCTCCGCGGCACGGTCGGCGAGGCGTGGACGGCGTTCGAGGACCCCGTCGACTCGGCGGCGGACCTCGTCGCGGCGCTCCGGGAGGGCGCGCCCCGCCGCGTCGAGCACCGGTCGGGCGTCGGGCACGCGCTCCGGTGTCGCGCGGAGTTCGCGCACCTCGCCTGGGAGAACTCGTGGGAGAAGATAGACCGTATCGTACTGTCGGGGACGGCGGCCACGCACCCGCGCCAGCCCGCGTACGGCGGGCGGTTCGACGACGCCGCCGTCTACTGACCGTCGCTTCTGGACGCGACCTCCGTGTGGAGCGCGCGGAGTGCGGCGCGCGCGATCCGCTCCTTCACCGCGCGCCGGTCGCCGTCGAACTCGACGCGCTCCGCCGTGGCGTACGACTCGCCGCTCCCCCACTCGCCGGCGTACGCGACGGCGACGAACGCCGTTCCGACGGGCTTCTCGGGCGTGCCGCCGGACGGCCCCGCGATGCCGGTCGTGCCGACGCCCCACGTCGCCCCCGACGTGTCGCGGACGCCGCGCGCCATCGCCAGCGCCACCGGCTCGCTCACCGCACCCTCGTCGTCGAGCGCCTCGCGGCTCACCCCCAACTCCTCCAGCTTCGCGTCGTACGAGTACGTCACCACGGACCGGTCGAAGTAGTCGCTCGACCCCGGCACGTCCGTCAGCAGCGACCCGACCAGCCCGCCCGTGCAGGACTCCGCGACGGCGACGGTCTCGCCCCGTTCGCGCAGTCGGTCGCCCACCGCCTCCTCGATCGGTGGGTTTTCGGTGTCGTCGCTCATGCCCGGTCGTTGGTCCGGTCGCGCCAAGAAGCCGACGGGTCGTGGCGAAGCCGGACGACCGACGGCCCGTTGCCGGCCGAGAAACCGACGCGGGCGGGACTGAAAGGGGCGGCGCGCTCGGGGAAGACGGCTGATGCAAGCACCGCAACGAGCGAAGGGAGCGAAGCGACTGGAGCGAGTGAGGAGCGCAGCAAAGCCCTCGACCCGAGCGCGCCGGGGCTTTCGAGGCGGTAGCACTGAAGCCGACAGCAGGACGCTCGGCTGGAATAGCGACTACAGAAGCAGCGACTACACGGTGTCGCGGTCCGTGTACGAGTACCGGCGGCCGATCTTGCCGTCGTCGTCGAAGACGTGAAAATCGGCAAATCCGAACGAGACCTCGGTGCCGTCCTGCACGCCCGAGAACGATCCGCGCACTGCGACAGTGTCGCCGTCGGCGACCACGTCGTCCACCTCGTGGCTGCCGTCCTCCAGCGGCCGATCTTCGTGGTAGAACGCCCGGAAGTCGTCCATGCCGTCGATGGCGGGCTGGCCGGGGCGCTCGTAGACGACGTCGTCGGCGAACAGCGCGAACAGCGAGTCGTACTCCTCGGCGTCGACGTGGTCGTAGTACGAGCGGACGGCGTCGGGGTCGGCGTTGCCGGGCATGGCAGGCGATACCACGGGCCGACAGTAACGTCTTTCGCAGCCGCCAAAACGTGCGAGACGGAGTGGGGCGTCAGTCGGCGGCGAGGTTGTCGGAGACGGCGTCGAGCTGGCCGGCCTGGACGCCCCAGAGCTGGGCGTAGCGGCCGTCCTCGGCGAGCAGTTCGTCGTGGGTGCCGCGTTCGGCAACCTCGCCGTCTGCCATGACGAGGATCTGGTCGGCGTCCTTGATGGTGGAGAGCCGGTGGGCGATGGCGAGCACGGTGCGGTCGGCGACGAGGCGGTCGATGCTCTCCTGGATGCGGACCTCGGTCTCGGTGTCCACGTCCGAGGTGGCCTCGTCGAGCACGAGTACGTCGGGATCCTGGAGCAGGACGCGTGCGATGCCGATGCGCTGGCGCTGGCCGCCGGAGAGTTTGACCCCGCGCTCGCCGACCTGCGTGTCGTAGGCGTCGTCGAGGTCCACGATGAAGTCGTGGGCCTCCGCGGCCTTCGCGGCCGCCTCGATCTCCTCGTCGGTCGCGTCGAACGTGCCGTACGCGATGTTCTCGCGGACGGTGCCGTGGAACAGGAACGTCTCCTGGCTGACGTAGCCGACGGCGTCCCGGAGACCGTCGAGGGTCACGTCGCGCACGTCCTGGTCGTCGATGCAGATCGCACCCTCGTCCACGTCGTAGAGCCGGAGCAGGAGCTTGAGGACGGTGGACTTCCCCGCGCCGGTCGGCCCGACGAGTGCGAGCATCTCGCCCGCGTCGATCTCGAAGCTCACGTCCTCGATCACGGGCTCGTCGTCGTAGCCGAAGGTCACGTCATCGTACGCGACGCGGCCGTCGGTCACGACGAGTTCGTCGGCGTCGTCGTCCAGCCGGACGTCGCTGGGTTCGTCCATCAGCCCGAAGATGCGCTCGGCCGAGGCGTGGGCCTGCTGGTAGAGGTTGATGAACTCGCCGAACTGCGACATCGGCCAGATGAACCGCTGGCCGAGGAAGACGAACGCCACGAAGTCGCCCGTGGACAGGTCGCCCGAGAGGCCGAGAGGCGGTCCCGCGATCACCCAGTAGCCGCCGAGGACGAAGGTCAACACGAAGCCGACGCCCGCCGTCAGCCGGAGCCCCGGGAAGAACTTCACCCGGGTGGTGATCGCCGCCATGTTCGTGTCGTAGTACTCCCGGGAGGTGTCCGCCACGCGGTCGGACTCGTAGCCCTCGGTGTTGCTCGCCTTGATGACCTCGATGCCGCCGAGGTTGTTCTCCAGCCGCGAGTTGAGCCGGCCGACCGTCGACCGCACCTCCGCGTACATCGGCTGGATGGTCTGGACGAACCGGTGGGTGAACACGGCGATGACCGGCACCGTCACCATCGTGATGAGCGCGAGCTGCCAGTTGATGTAGAACAGGAACGCCGCGGTGCCGACGACGTTGACGAGCAGCATCGACAGCACGAACAGGCCGCCGTTCAGGAACTGCTCCAGCCGGTTCACGTCGTTGTTCAGGATGCTCATCAGCTCGCCCGTCTGCTTGTCCGCGAAGAAGCCCAGGTCGAGGCGCTGCATCGCGTCGTACGTGTCGGCGCGGGCGGCGTGCTGGACGCGCTGGGCGAACACGTTCAGGCCGAGGCCCTTCAGCCACGTGAACAGCGCGCCGAACGCGAACGCCACCGCGACGAGCACGCCGGAGAGCCAGAACTGGTCGAGTCGGCTCGACGGCACCCAGGCGTCCGGGAACAGCGGAAGGGCGTACGCCTGATTCTGGAGGAAGACGGCGTCAACCGTCACCGCGAGGACGTACGTCGGCACCAGCACCAGGAAGTGCGCGCCGATACTCGACAGCAGACCGCCCGCGACGGGCAGCCAGTGGTCGCGGCCGTACTCGTCGAACAGCCGCCGGATGGGCGCGTCGACGCGGGCTCGTTGCTCCTCGAACGCGTCGTCGTCGGAGTCGGGGTCGTGCGTGTCTGACATTGATCGGGTCGGGGTCGGTCGAGAGCGATACGGAGGTCGGTCGGGAGCGAAACCGGTCGGGAAGCGGGCGGCGACGAACATCGGCGACGAGCGCCGGGCGCGGCCCCGCCGCTATCCCGCGGGCGGGGCGGGCGACGAGCACTCGTCAGAACGAGCCGAGAGCGAGCATCAGGGGTTCCTCGATACGACGGTTGGGGCCGGGCAAGATAATCCTTGCGGTTGCCTGATAGGAGTTGGCACGGTGGGTCGGAGTAGCGTTCGGTGTTAGCTGTCGTGGGCGCGCGCGGAGCGACTGGAAGGAGCGACTGCGCGAGGGACGAACCCGACCGAACGGCGCGTAGTTCGAACGAAGTGAGAACCACGGACGGGCGAGCGGCGACCACCGGAAGCCGCGAGCAGTGAGGGAGGGTGTGTCGGCTGGGGAGGACGTGGGTGCGGGTTCACGTTTGGAAGGTTTAGCTAGCCCGTTCCCGTCGAGTCAGACTACGATTTCTGTCGTTACTGAGAACGAGCTAGCTAAACCTTCCAAACATGAGACCGCAGCCACACGCCTCCCCAGGCGACTCGTCGTTCGCTCCCGCTGTTCGCGTCACCCACACTTCCGTCCTCACCGACTCGATCCGTCGCAGTGAGGTTCCCGTCGCCGTATCCCAAACCTATACGCCTACCTACGCCGTGAACCCGGGTATGCGACGAACTCGGGTGATTTCGTAGCGCTATGGACTACGAGGAGCCGCTGTTCTTCCGCGTGACGCAGTACGCCTCGGACGCGGACCGGGACGTGATCGACATGGTGAGCGGCGACCCGGACTGGGGGTCGCCGCCCGCGCTCGCGGAGGGGCTGCACGAGTACGCGGACCTCGGCGGCGACGATTTCCAGTATCCGCCGAGCGAGGGCCTCCGAGGGCTCCGCGAGGAGATCGCGGAGCGCCGGAACGTCCCGGTGGAGCAGGTGGTCGTGACGCACGGCGGCGGCGAGGCGAACTACCTGGCGATGGCGGCGGCGCTCGACCGCGACGCGGGGAGCGAGGTGATCCTCACGGAACCGGTCTACCCGTACTACCCGGGGAAGACGAGCATGCTCGGCGGGGAGGCGCGGTACGTGCCGGTCGCCGACGACGGCACGCTCGACCCGGCGGACGTGCGCGCGGCGGCGAGCGACGGGACCGCGTGCATCGTCGTGAACTCGCCGAACAACCCGACCGGGGCCGTCTACGGCGAGGAGACGAAGCGGGAACTCGTCGCCATCGCGGAGGAGTACGATGCCATCCTCGTGAGCGACGAGGTGTACGACCACTTCGACTTCTCCGGGGAGTTCGCGTCCGCGCTCCAGTTCGACTCGGAGAATCGGATCGTCACGGCATCGTTCTCGAAGAGCCTCGCCATCACGGGGTTCCGCGTCGGCTACGCGGTGTTCCCCGACGGCCTCGTGGACGCCGCGAAGACCCGGCACATGCTCACGAACGTCGCGGGCAGCCGGCCGTCGCAGCACGCGGTGCTGCACGCTCTGAGGAACACTGACCCCGACTACTACCGCGACTCTCGTGACCTGCTCCGCGAGCGCGTCGACACGTTCACTGGCGCGCTCGACGCGGCGGGGGCCGAGTACACGACACCCGACGGCGCGTTCTACGTGATGGCGCGGTTCCCCGGCTTCCCCGGCACGCTCGACAACGTGTTCGAACTCGTCGACGGCGCGGGCGTCGCCGGGATGGCCGGCGAGGCGTTCGGCTCGTCGCGCGAGGACTGGCTCCGGTTCGCGCTCGTCACGCCGCGCGTCGAGGAGGCAGCGTCCCGGCTCGCCGACTACTTCGACTGACCTGTCGCGGGGTAGAGTTTTGTACCCGGTGTGCGAACGGCCGCCATGCTCTCGGCGTCGCCCGACCGCCGCCTCGCGCTCTACCGGTGGGTGGGCTACGCGCTGGCGGCCGCGGGCTTCCTGGTCTGGCTGGGGCTAGTGTGGGTGGGGCAGCCGCTCCAGGCCGGGCTCTGGTACGGCGTCGTCGTCGCGGCGGCGGGCGTCGTGCTCGGGTACGCGGTCGGGTTCGACCGCGGGCGGGACGCTACCGCACCACCAGCACCCGAAGATCGTTGACGTTCGTGCCGGTCGGGCCGGTGTAGACGAGCGCGTCCCGACCCCGGAAGTAGCCGAACGCGTCGTTGTCGGCGAGTGCCTGCCGAGCCTCGCGCGGGTCGTCGACGGTGTCGGCGTCGACGAGCGCGCCCGCGGCGTCCGTCGAGCCGTCGATGCCGTCGGTGTCGACGCTCGCCACGACCACGTCTGCTTCGAGTTCGAGTGCGGCAGAGAGCGCGAACTCCTGGTTGCGGCCGCCGCGCCCCGACCCGCGCACGGTCACCGTGGTTTCGCCGCCGGAGAGCAGGACCGCCGGCGGCTCGACGGGGTTGCCGGTCGCCGCGCACTCCTCGGCGATGCCGGCGTGGACCTTCGCGGCTTCCCGTGACTCGCCCCGCACCCGCGAGGAGAGCACGAGCGCGTCGAAACCGGCTCCCTCGGCGGCCTCGCGCGCGGCGGCGAGCGCGGTGAAGTTGTCGGCGAGCACGTGCGCCGCCGTCCGGTCGAAGACGGCGTCGCCGGGGTTCGGGGTTTCCGGCAGGTCGCCGGCCGCGCCGCGCTCCAGGTGCTCCCGGACCGCTTCGGGCACCTCGATGCCGTACCGGTCGAGCACGTCGAGCGCGTCGCCGAACGTCGACGTGTCCGGGACGGTCGGCCCGGACGCGATCACGTCGAGGTCGGCGCCGACCACGTCGCTGAACACCAGCGAGACGACGGTCGCGGGGGCGGCCGCCCGCGCGAGCCGGCCGCCCTTCACCGCGGAGAGGTGCTTGCGGACGGCGTTCATCTCGTGGATGGTCGCGCCCGAGTCGAG
>CAZYYH010000074.1:0-8600 GCA_964651725.1 uncultured Halobacteriales archaeon
AGACGTGGGAGCGGCGGAGCCGCGGCGTCCACCAGGACGTTCACGACCTGCTCGACCTCGGTGGCGGCGCGTGGGTGGCCTCGACTGGCCGCGGCTGCTACCGCACCGACGACGCCGGCCGGACGTGGCTGCGTCTCGACACCGACCGCGACCGCTTCTGGTACGGCTACTACCGCGAGGCGCTGGTCCACGACGGCGTCCTCTACGCGAGCGCCCAGGATCGGTCCGCGGCCCGTCACGATGCCGGCGCGGGCGGCATCCTGCTGGAGTCGCAGGATGGCGGCCGGACGTTCCGCGAAGTGGCGTTCCCGGGCGGTGACGAGGAGTTCGTGATCTCGTGGACCGTCCACGACGGCCAGGTGTACGCGGGGACCGACGGCGGGCGCGTCCTCCGTCGGGCCGACGGCTGGGAGCAGGTCGGGACGGTGCCGGCGACCGTCCACTCCCTGCACGGACTGTAGCTCATCCCGATCGCTCGGTCTCGACGACCCGGAGGTCGTCGTCCACGGTGAGAGCGAGGCGGTCGTCGCCGCGCTCCACCACGACCTCGAACCGCCAGGGGTCGGTCGAGACCGCGGTCGTGTGGTCGTCGGTCGCCGCGAACGGGAGCGCCCAGCGCCGCCTGTCGGCGAGGTCGACGCCGTGGTCGTGGAAGAACGAGACGACCGCGGGATGGCGGAGGACCGCACCGCCGACGGTGGAGCCGTGGTGGCCGCCACAGGCCGCGCAGTCGAGGGCGACGTACGCGACGCGGTCGCCGCCGCCGTACGCCGCGCGGTCGGAGTCCGGGCCGTGGAGGGTCGGGGCGACCCGGCCGCGACACCACGGGCAGACGCCGCGACGCATCAGCGCAATCTGGTGGCGGCCGTGGAGGTCGGCCGCCCGGAGCACCTCGGCGTCCGACCGGCCGGCGAACCCGCGCGGCGGGACGTGTGACTCCATGGCCAGCAGGTCGCAGTCCGCACACCGGACGTGGACGAGGTGGTCGCCGTAGCCCGCGTCGAGCCGGCCGCCACACGCCGGACACGCCGCGTCCACGTCGAGCGACCCGATCTCGACGTGCTCGGTGTACGAGCCGGCGAGTATCGTCCGGTAAGCGACCAGGCCGGGAAAGCTGAGCTTGTACGTCTCGCCGTCGTGGGAGACGAACCGGCCGACGAGTCGGTCGAGGTGGTAGTTGAACCGGCCGCTGTCGGTCACGCCGACGGTCTCCATGATCTCGGTGTAGGAGCGACGGCCCGGCCAGTCCTCGACCCAGGCGTCGCCGAGGGTCTTGAGGATGCGGACGCGCGTCTCGTCCGCGAACAGCAGGAACGCCTCCTCCGGGTCGAGGTGTTCGCCGTCGCCCTCCGGGTTCGCCGGCGGCTCCGTCTGCTCGCTCATGATTCGTGTGTGGGGTGGTACCGTTATTCAATCCCGGGGTCGACACCCCAAACCGTCACGTTCCTCCGGTCTGAACCACCGGGTATGGTGCGCGTACTCTCCGACGCGGACGTGGCCGACCTGCTCGACCTCTCCGACCTCCTGGGCGTGGTCGAGGACGCGTTCCTGCGCCAGGGGCGCGGCGAGGTGGAGCGACCGGAGCGCCCGCACTTCCCGGTTGGAACGGGTCTCGACGCCGACGACCCCGACCGCGCGCTCGGCACCGGCCTGGTGATGCCGGCGTACGTCCACGGCGCGGAGCACTACGCGACGAAGCTCGTCGGCGTCCACGAGGGCAACGCCGATAGGGGGCTGCCGACGGTGAACGCACAGATCGCCCTGACGGCGGCCGAGACGGGATTGCCGGCGGCGTTCCTGGCGGGGACGCGCGTCACGAACGCGCGCACCGGCTGCATCGGCGGGCTGGCGGCCAGGGAACTCGCCACGGGGCCGGTCACGCTCGGCGTCCTCGGCGCGGGCACGCAGGCGCGGTGGCAGACGCGCGCCGTCGCGACCGCCACGGATCTGGAGACCGTCCGCGTGTACTCGCCCAGCGACTCCAGGGAGGCGTGCGCCCGCGACCTCCGCGACGAACTCGGCGTGGACGCGGAAGCAGTCGAGTCCCCCGAGGACGCCGTCGCGGGCGCGAACGTCGTCGTGACGGCGACGACGGCGACCGAGCCGGTGTTCCCGGGCGACGCGCTGGAGCCCGGAGCCGTCGTCGTCGCCGTCGGCGCGTACACCGCCGAGATGCAGGAACTCGACCCGGCGGTGTTCGAGCGAGCGGCCCGGCTCTTTGCCGACGTGCCCGAGGAAGTGGCGGGGATCGGCGACGCTCGCGCCGCCGGACTGCACGCCGGCGACTTCGTCCCGCTCTCCGAGGTGTTCGAGGGCCGAACCGGTCGGGAGTCCGCGGACGAAATCCTGGTCGTGGAGAGCGTCGGGACCGCCGTGCTGGACGCGGTCACTGCCGAGTACGTCTACGAGCAGGCCGTGGAGGCGGGTGTGGGAACGAGCGTCGAACTGTAGCGGGCGGCTCGCCAGCGGGCGGACCACCGCGGTCCGCGGGCCGCGTTACGGCAGCCCCACTCGCAGGCACAGCAGTCGCAGTGGTCCTCGCAGACGTTGCCGTGCCCGCAGCAGTAGACACAGCAGTCCTCCATCGCGGATAGCGACTGCGGGCAAACGGGCCGAGTGCGGCCCGACGACAGTCCAGTCGTCGGGTCCGCCGGTGCGGACGCCGCGCTCGTCGGCGCGTCGAAGCCGGGGTACTCGGGGCGTCACCGTCCGAGTCCCGCGGCGGGAGGTCGAGCGCGGCCCTGCGGGGGCGCGAGAACCGAGGGCGCTCGCCGTCGGGACCACGCCGGGCCGTCGACGAACTACGGCTCGGCGTCGTCGGCGAGGGCCGAGCGAAGCGAGTGCCTCTCCGTGAGCGCGGCGAGGACTCCGGAGGATCACGGCCGGAGGATCGCGACGTATCTAATCGCGCGTTCGGTTACTCACACAGCCACTTACAATCCTTATAAGTGTAATATTTTGTAATAGATTGTAACTCTCAAGTAGTTTATAGGCGGCGGGCGACTCTCGGCCGGCCAGGAGCGAGCGGCGGAAGGGGCTGGGCCGGACTACGAAGTGACGGCGAACTCCCGCAGGACCGTCGTCCGGTCCGTCTCCGGGGCCTGCCAGACGACGCGGATGGTCTCCCCGACGAAGGTCTCGTCAGCCGGTGATGCGTTGATCGTAGCGTTCGCGCCCGCGGTCACGGGTGACTTGCTCCCGGTGATGTCCGCCCAGGTCGCGGACGAACTGTCGCTCGGCCACGGGTCGCTGCTCCCGTTACGGAAGGGCTTCGTGCTCTTCACGTAGACTGCGGTGGCTTCGAGTTCGTTGCCGCCTTCCATCGTGATGGTGGTGTGGTCCTTCTCCGCGTTGAGGTCGAAGCTGAACGCCGCGTTCGGCGAGGTCTCCTCGACCTGCTGCCCGAGGCCGAGCGCGAACGTGGCGATGACCGCCGAGATGACGACCGTGATGGCGACCATCAGGACGACCGCGACGACGGTGCTCACGGCGTCGTCGTCCGCGAGAAGCTGTGTGAGTTGCATGGAGCGCGACCGTTGGTTGTCGGTGAATGAGAGCTGGCTGACTTATCTCTTTCGACGGATATCGGAGGAATAGGGGGCTGTAGCGACGAAGAAACGTCGTCAGTGTCTATCTCACGAAAGATGCGTCGGAGCGGACGCCTGCCCAGTCGTGCGATCGTCTGGGGAATCGAGTGAAGGACGAGAGTCGTACGTCCATCTCCTTCTCGCAGGGGGCCAGTGAACCGGGCTCTCCCGTCGTGAACTCCGAGGATCGAACTGATGGGAAGGGGAGTGTCGTGGCTCGTCGGGTCGAAACGCGGGAAGCGAGAGAAGGGTGGAGGTCCGCGCTATTCGGGGACGTCGAACGTGCGGAGCGTCTGGGACTGGTCGGAGTCGCCCGCGTTCCAGACGACGCGGAAGGTCGCACCGTTGAACTGGTTGCCGCTTGTCGTGTTCATCACGGCAGTAACGCTATTGCCGGCAGTCACGTCACTGTCGAGGCCCATGTTGTCGAACGAGATACTCCGCGAATTGTTCCTTTGGTCGCCGGCTCCGTAGCTAGCGTTGAAGTTCGTGTTCGCCGTGAGATTGAGTTCACTGCTTGAAATCCCATTCCCGCCGTCATGGGTTACGGTGAGATTGTCGTAGGAGTGTCCGCCGCCAACATCCACATTGTCCTCGAAGTCGAAGCTGAACGACGCCTGCGGCGTGGTCTGCTGCACGTTCTGCCCGAGCCCGAGCACGAACGTGCCGATGACGGCGGCCAGTATCACGGTGATCGCCACCATCAGGATGACGCCGATGACCGGGCTAACCGCGTCCTCGTCCGTGACGAGTTGTTTCAGTTCCATAGATGATCACTCCGGCACGTCGAACGTGCGGAGCGTCTGGGACTGATCGGTTTCGGACGAACTCCAGACCACGCGGACGGTGGCTCCAGCGAAGCTATCATCCGCCATTATCTCGACGGTGTCACCAGCCGTAACCTGGGTAGGTGGGCTGTCGAACTCATCCCAACCAGCATCATCTATGGAGCTACCGGTAAGACCGTTCCCATCGAAGGTCTCTGTACTCGTTATATTGAGTTCAGCCGCTGGGATTCCGTTCCCACCATCATGTGCGATGGTAATGTTCCCCTTCGTTTCGTTCACGTCCATGCTGAACGACGCCTGCGGCGCTGTCGTCTGCACTTGCTGTCCTAACCCCAGCACGAACGTGCCAATCACCGCAGCCAGTATCACGGTGATGGCCACCATCAGTATCACGCCGATCACGGGGCTGACCGCCCCGTCGTCGGCGAACAGTGCCTTGACGTCGAGTTTGGAATCGCGTTCTGTCATGGTTTGCGCGGACACTCGGTCGCGGCACAGCGTCGACGCGGTGCATCCCGATTGCGAGGGATACGGCTATCTCCGTGCGCCGCCGGGGTCCACGGCCCCGGCTGCTGTCCCGCCCAAGCGCCTTGGTTCGGGCATCAAATTCCAACCATATAAAGTTACCTTCTATCTAAGTGGTAGTTAATTGGCCATTAACCCGTCGCTATCTGGCGGTTCTCGAAAATACTGTTCGTTGTGCTGATATTTCGGCGGCGTGGTCGAGTCGACCCGGATTTCCGCCGTTCGACCGATGGTCGACGCTCCGGGGTGGGCCGGAAGCGCGCCAGGGGTGTGCCGGCGCACGGAGACGCCCGGAAGCGTGCCGGAAGAGCTGGCCGGGTCACGCGCCGCGGGTGGCCGAGTCCGGACCGACGCCGTCCGCTGCCGCGGTTTAAGAACCCTTAAGTCGCCGCTTGCTATCACCAACGCACGTGCAACCGACACCGGACGCGGGCGTCGTGGCGGCGGTCGTCGCGCTCCCGTTCGTGGCAGCGGCCGCGACGCCGCTGGTCTACCGCGCGCTCGGCGAGCGGACCGCGTACTACGCCGCAGCGGTCGCGCTCGCGTGCTTCGGCATGGTAGCCAGCCTCTACGGAGCCGTCGGCGCGGTGTCGATCCCGTGGATTCCCGCGATGGGCGTCGAACTCGCGTTCTACGTCGACGGGCTGGCGGTGCTCGTCGGCTTCCTCGCAAGCGGCGTCGGCGTCCTCATCTTCACGTACTCCGCCGGCTACATGCACGACGAGCCGGGCAAGGAGAAGTACTACGCCACGCTGCTGGCGTTCATGGGGTCGATGCTCGGCGTCGCGTTCGCCGCCGACCTCGTCGCGCTGTTCGTGTTCTGGGAGCTGACGAGCATCTCCTCGTTCATCCTCATCGGCCACTACGGCACCCGTTCCTCGCAGTACGCCGCGCGGAAGGCGATGCTCATCACCGTCGGCGGCGGCCTGTTCATGCTCGTCGGCTTCGTCGTGCTCCACGCCGTCACCGGCACCTGGAGCCTGATCTACATGCTGGAGAACGCCGACGCCGTCTACGCCGCACTCGAATCCCGGGGTCTCCTCGCGCCCGTCGTCGCGCTCGTCGGCGTGGGCGCGGCCGCGAAGTCCGCGCAGGTCCCGCTCCACGTCTGGCTGCCGGACGCGATGGAAGCCCCGACGCCCGTCTCCGCGTTCCTCCACTCCGCGACGATGGTGAAGGCGGGCGTCTACCTCGTCGGCCGGTTCCGCCCGCTCCTCCTCGGCGACGAGTGGACGCTACTGTTCGCCGTCCTCGGCCTGGTCACGATGACCGTCGCCGCCATCCTCGCCGTCCAGGCCACCGACATCAAGGAACTCCTCGCGTACTCGACCGCGAGCCACCTCGGCCTCATCGTCGCCGGCTTCGGACTCGCGGAGGTCGTCGGCGCGGAGACCGGAGCCTTCCACATCCTCAATCACGCCGCGTTCAAGGCCGCGCTGTTCCTCGTCGCCGGCATCGTCGCCCACGAGGCGGGCACCCGACGGCTCGACCACCTCGGCGGCCTCGCCGAGGACCTGCCCGTTACCGCCGGGGTCGCCGGGATCGCCGCGCTCGGCATGGCTGGCGTCCCGCCGTTCAACGGCTTCTACTCCAAGGAACTCCTGTTCGAGGCGACGTGGGAGGCCGCCGTCCACCACGGCGACCTCTGGTGGCTCCTCCCCGTCGTCGCCGTGTTCGGCAGCGTGTTCACGTTCCTCTACTCCATCCGCTTTCTCGCCATGTTCTGGGGCGAGAAGCCGCGCGCGCTCGGCCACGTTCACAGCCCCCCGACCTCGATGCTCGCGCCGCCCGTCCTGCTCGCCGCGTTCGCCGGTCTGGTCGGCCTCGGCGGCCTCACCGCCACGTTCGGCGTCCACCTCGCGCCCGTCGAGCGCCTCGTCGCCGCCGTCACGGAGAGCGTCGTCCCCGCCGGCTCCGAGGTCCACGGCTTCGGCTACCACGTCCCCACGCACCTCACGCCGCCCGTGGCGATGAGCGTCCTCACCGTCGGTGTCGGCGCGGTCGCCTACCCCGCCTACGGACGACTCCACCGTGGGCTCCGAGCCGCGTTCGACCGCACCCCGCCGCTCGCCGCCGACTGGTGGTACGACGCCACCGTCGCCGGCCTGGCGACCGGGGGCGCGGTCGCCGCGCGCACCGTCCAGAACGGCCTCCTCCGCACGTACGCGACGTGGATACTCGCGACGGCGAGCGCGCTCACGCTCGCGGGCTACGCCGCGACCGCCGTCTCCCTGCCCGCGTTCACCGGCCTCCAGCTCGCCGCTCCGATCACGCTCGTCCTCACCGTCGCCGTCGTCGCCGCCGTCGCCGTCAGCGCCGCACCCTCCCACGTCGCTGGCGTGCTCACGCTCTCCATCCTCGGGTTCATGGTCGCCATCTTCTACATCCTCGGCTCCGCGCCCGACCTCGCGCTCACGCAGCTCGTCGTCGAGACGCTCACGCTCGTCATCTTCCTGCTCGTGCTCGACAAGCTCCCCGCGTACTACGGCGGCGTGGACCGGTGGCGCGGCATCCGGGACGCCGCGCTCTCCCTGCTCGTCGGCGGCACCGTCGCGCTCACCGTCCTCCTATCGACCGCCTCGACGCCCGACGACGGTATCGCGCCCTACTTCGTCGAGGAGGCCGTGCCGCAGGGCGGCGGCGGCAACGTCGTCAACGTCATCCTCGTGGACTTCCGCGCGTTCGACACGATGGGCGAGATCTCCGTCGTCGGCATGGCCGCACTCTCCGTGCTGACGCTCGTCGCCATGCGCGAGCGGGGTGAGACGCAGTGACGACCGTCATCACGCGCACCGCCGCGCGCCTGGTCGTCCCCATCATCCTCGTGGTGTCCGTGGCGCTGTTCATCCAGGGTCACAACCTGCCGGGCGGCGGCTTCATCGGCGGCGTCCTCACCGCGACCGCGTTCGCCCTCATCTACGTCGTGTTCGACCTCCGCTACCTCGACGCCGAGATCCTCGACCGCGCAGACGAGGACGCCGACGCCCTCGAATCCGGCGTCGTCGCCGACTACCGGCTGCTGCTCGGTCTCGGCCTCGCGCTCGCCGCCGGCAGCGGCCTCGTCCCCATCCTCTACGACCTCCCCTTCCTCAGCCAGGACTTCTGGATACTCCACGGCGTGCCGCTCTACGGCGAGGTCGAGGTGGCGTCCGCCGTCGCGTTCGACCTCGGCGTCTACCTCACCGTCGTCGGCGCGCTCCTCACGATACTCGCGGTGGTGGGAGCGGAATGACTGCGTTCGTCCTCGCGGTCGCGCTCGGCGGACTGTTCGCGCTCGGCACGTTCCTCGTGCTCCGGCGCGACCTCGTGCGCGTCGTCTGGGGCGTCGTCATCCTCAGCCAGTCCGCGAACGTCTACCTCGTGACGATGGGCGGGCTGGACGGCTCCGCGCCCATCCTCGCACATCACGGCGACGTGAACGCCGCGGGCGTCACCGACCCGCTCGTGCAGGCGCTCGTCCTCACCGCCATCGTCATCGGGTTCGGCTCCACCGCGTTCGCGCTCGTTCTGACCTACCGGGTGTACCAGGAGCACGGCACCATCGACGTGACCGACCTCGGAGGTGGCGCGTGAGCCAGCTCGCCGTCGCGCCGATGCTCGTCGCGCTCGCCGCCGCCGTCGGTACGCTGCTCGCGCGCCGGTTCGGCGACGCCGTCTACCGCGGCGTCAGCGTCGCCGGCGTGCTCGCGTACGCCGTCGC
>CAZYYH010000075.1:0-8591 GCA_964651725.1 uncultured Halobacteriales archaeon
CCGCGTCGTCGCCGTCGCGGTGGAGCCGGTAGATCTCCGTGGCGAGTTCGGGCACGAGGTGGGCGAGTCCGAGGATGCCGCCGTCGCCGCCGGCGTCGAGCGCGGGCGCGTACACGCTTCCGGAGCCGACGAGCAGGTCGAACGCGTCGCCCGCGAGGCGGCGCTCGCGCTGGAACGTCCCGACGTCGCCCGACGAGTCCTTCATGCCGCCGACGTTCGGATGGTCCGCGAGGTCGCCGACGACCTCGGGGTCGAGCGCGACGTCCGTGAACTTCGGAACGCTGTAGAGGTAGATCGGGACGTCGGCGGCGTCCGCGACTGCGCGGTAGTGGTCGGCGAACGCGTCCGCGCCGTGGCCGTAGTAGAACGGCGTCACGACGAGTGCGGCGTCCGCGCCCGCCTCGGCCGCCCGCGCCGTCTGCCGGCGCGTCACCGACAGGCTCGGATGGCCGGTGCCGGCGAGCACCGGAACGCTCGCGGCGTCCGCGACGACCTCGACGACTCGCGCGCGCTCGTCGAGGGTCAGCATCGCCGCCTCGCCCGTCGAGCCGCCAGGCACCAGGAAGTCCACACCTCCGTCCTCCAGCCACGTTACGATCTCGCGGAGCGCCCGCTCGTCCACGTCGCCGTCGGCGTCGAACGGCGTCACCGTCGGCACGCCAGTTCCCTGCATGGCTCGGAGCACGCGGCTGGGGAACGTAAGCGCTTCCCCCTGTGCCGGCGTGCGCGCGGATTCGCCGACGGCGTACACCCGCCGTCATCCTTCCGTCTGACGAATTTTTTTATACCCCGCCCGACATACGTGGAGTGGGCGCGTCGTTACACCCATCGTTCCCATCCTCCCCTTCCCCCAACGCGCCCGGAACTCCCACCCCTTTCCGACGCACTCCACACCGACGCGGTCGCGCACAAAACCCATATCACTCGGGAGCCGGTAGTACCGTCGATGCCAGCCGCCCAGGAGGCAGCCGACCCGGTCGCGCGCCTGCAGCGGGCCGACGACGACTACCGCGACGCCCGGGCCGCCGTCGCCGATCACGGCGAGTCCGAGCTGGAGACCGTCGCCGACGCCTACGACCGCGCCACCACGCTTCTCGACCGCTACGAGGCCGACGCCACCGGAACCGGCGACTTCCAGACGTACATCGAGTTCCGCGACGAGTTCATCGAGTTCACGGAGGGCCTCCCCGACGACCTCCTCGCGCGCGACGCGTTCGAGAACGCGAACGACCGCGTCGACAAGCGCCGGCTCTCCGCGTCCGACTTTGACGCCGCGCGTGACGCGCTCGGGCCGGCGCGCGACCTCGTCGCCGTCCTCGACGAGCGCGCGGACGCCCGCGAGGCGTACCACGCCGCGCGCCGCGGCGTCCGCGACGCGCTCGACGACCAGCGCGACCGCATCGCCCGCCTCGAAACCCTCCAGTCCTTCGCCGACGTTGATCTCGACGCACCCGTCGAGGACCTCCGCGACCCCGTCGAGGCGTACAATCGCGGCGTCCGCGACGCGTTCGACGACTTCAAGCGGGAGGCGAGCGCACGCACCCTCCTCGCGTTCGTCGCGGACACGCGGTCGTACCCCCTCGCCGCGTTCCGGCAGCCGCCCGACCGACTCCGCGAGTACGTCCGGTCCGCCGACGCCGGCACCGAACCCGTCCCCGTGCTCCGCGAGTACGCCGAGTACTCCCGCTCCAAGCTCTCCCACTACGTCGACGACCCCGCCGCGCTCAAGCGCGCCGTCGGCACCACCGGCACGTACCTCGACCGGCTCGACGCCGACCCGCTCACCGTCTCGTGGCCGCCGCCGTCCGCCGACCGCCTCCGGTGGCAGGCGCGCGAACTCGTCTCCGTCGTCGATCGGTTCGCGGACGACGCCGTCGTCGCCCGCCTCCACGACCTCCGCAGACGCTCCCGGAGCGACCGCTACGACCGCCTCCGCGACGTCGCCGTCGCGCGCAACCGGCTCGACGCCGACGAGCGCGAGCGCGTCGAGCGCGGCGAGGTGGCCGACGACCTCCGGGCCGCCCGCGAGCGCCGCGACGAACTCGCGGACGCGCTCGACCGCCACGAAGTCGAGTGAACGCCGGCCAGTAGCGTTAAGTACCGTCACGCGGGTTTCGGGGGTAGGAACCGGATCTGTCCACCGTGAGCTACGCGCGCGAGCAGTCGACGCCCGACGATAGCCGGCTCTACCAGCGCGTCGTCGAACTCCTGCGCGCGTGGGACCCCGACGCGTCCGGCGACTTCGGCCTCGAACGTGAACTCCAGCGCTACCTCCGCCGTCACCTCCACGAGGAGTTCCCCGGCGCGCTCCCCCGCGTCGAGACCGACACCGGCCTCGCCAGCTACGACGTCGTCGTCGACCGCACCGTCGCCGTGAAGCTCTACCGGGAGTTCGCGTCCGGAACCGTCTCCGAGTTCCGCCGGCTCACGCAGGCCGACAGCGTCCGGTGTGACTACCTCGTCATCTACGCGCTCGACCTCCCCGAGGCCGACCTCGGCCGGTGGCGCATGGGGAAGCTCCGGTACACCGCCGACCGCTCCGGCTTCGAGGACATCGCGTACCTCCGCCACGCTACCCAGGCGGCCGAGCCCGTAGCCGAGTCGCGGTGGCCGACCGCGCTCTGGCACTACGCCGAGGTCATCGTCGCGCTCTGCGCCGTCCTCATCGGCCTCGAGATCGCCGTCCTCCTCAACGTCGAGTTCGGCGGCCTCTCGCCCATCATGGGACCGCTCGCGACCGCCGTCATGGTGCTGGTGCTCGCCGGACTGCTGGTGCTGGTGTACGAGCAGACCGAGATCTGAACGCCGCGGTGCGATTACGCCGACGTGACGTCCACCAGCTCGTCGATCCACGAGACGTCGTCGCGCTCGCCGACGCGGACGACGACCCTGTCGCCCGGGTCGACGCGGTTGAACGCCGCGCGCGAGACGCGGTAGCCGAAGCTGTTCCCGAGCGGGACGCCCGCGACGCCCTCGCGCTCGTAGAGCGTGAGTACGAGGCTGTACGAGAGCTCGTCGTAGAGCGCCGCGAACTCCTCGGCCATCGCGTCGGTGACGCGCAGCGACCCCGTCTCCGGAACCTCGACGCCGTGCTCGGCGACCGCGTCGTCGAGCACGTGCGTCCGGAGCGCGAGGTCGACCGGCGCGCGGTGCTCCACCGTCTCCTCGGGCTGGTTGTCAAGCACGTTCACGGACCTGTCGTCGCGGACGCCGCGCATCGACTTCCACTCGACGCCCGCGACCACGTCGTCCGGCGCGGAGAGCGTCGGTGCGGTGCAGCCGGCGAACGTGGCAGCGCCACAGAGCGCGAGGAAGCCACGGCGGGGTGTGTCGGAGGGCACGCCCGGGGACTCTCCCACTCCGGCAATAGGTCTGATGGTTCCGGCCTCCTGCCGAGGCCGTCTCATCCCCCGGTCCACCGCGCGTCCGCCAGCGTCCGCTGCACGGCCTCCTGCCCCATCGCCTCGGCCAGAACCTCGAAGCCGTCGCGGTCGCCGGGGTCGGCTTCGGCGAGCAGCCGGGAGACGATGAACTCCGGCGTGGAGCGGCCGACGGTGTCGAACTGGGGCTGGTAGTCGACTTCGAGTTCGAGGTCGGGGGAGAGGCCGCGGGCGAAGATGCCGTCGGTGCGGGCGACGTCGGGGAGCGGTTCGAGGTCGTCGGCGAGGTGGGTGACGAACACGCCGAGGGCGTCGCGGTCGACGGTGAGCGTGACGAGGCCGTGGAGGAGGTCGGCGGCGCTGCCGGGTTCGGTGATGGCTTCGAACTCGTCGACGAGCATGAGGGTACGGCCGGAATCGGTGAGCGGCGGGACGATGGTGTGGAGCGTGGCTTCGAGCACGCCCGCGTTGAACGAGGCGTGGCGGCGGTGGAAGACGACGGCGTCGACGACGCCGACCTCGGCGTAGTCGGCGGGCACCGGCAGCCCCATCTGCGCGAGGAGCGCGACCTGGCAGAGCGTCTCCAGGAGCGTGGTCTTCCCACCGGAGTTCGCGCCGGTGAGGACGGCGACGCGGTCGCCGACGGGCACGTCGGCCACGTCGTGGTCGCCGACGCCGTAGGTGACGGGCTGGACGTTCCCGTCGGCGGCGGCGAGCGCGAGGTTCCGGGCGTTCACGACGGCGACCGCGTCGCGGTCGGCGACGAACTCGGGGCGCGTGCAGTCGTAGTCGAGTGCGAACTGTGCGAGCGACACGTAGAACGCGATGTCCTCGACGGCGGTGACGGCGGCGTCCACGTCCTCGCGCGCGTCGCCCACGTCGGCTTCGAGGTCGGTGACGATGTCGGCCTCGCGCTCGTCGGCGGCCGCGCGGAGGTCGGCGCGGAGGTCGCGGAGCGTGGACGCGACGAAGTCGGTGGCGTCGAGCGCGTCGGTCGCGGCGGCCTCGCGCACGCGGCCGGTGCCGACGCCGGTCCCGCGCGCGACGTGCTCCACCACGCCCTCGCGGAACTCGTCGGTGCCGCGCACCCCGCCGGACTGCACGGACTCCACGACCTCGGCGGCGGTGCCCTCCAGGCGCTCGGCGGCGACCGCGGCGCCGCGGAGGCGGTCGAGGTCGTCGTCGTAGCCCTCCCGAACGTTCCCGCCCTCCATCGCGGAGAGGGCTTCGGCGGCGTCCGCGAGTGCGTCCGCGTCGAGGTCGGCGAGTGGCGCGAACACGCCGTCGGTCACGCCCTCCTGCTGGAGTTCGAGCGCAACTTCCACCGCCGCGGCCTCGCCGCCGCCGCGGGACGGGTCGCCATCGTCGGCGTCGTAGTCGTCGAACGCGGCGAGCACCGTTCGCCGGGTTTCGTCGTCGAGGTCGGCCCACGACTCCGCGGCGAGCAGCACGTCGTCCAGGCGCGCTTCCATCTCCTCGCACGTCGAGAGCGGCGTCAGCACCCGGATGCGGTCGGCCGCGCCGCGCGTGACCGCGTACTCGCCGACGAGGTCGAGGAGTTCCTTGTACACCGCGCGGGTGTCGCGGGTCGCCAGCACGTCCATCGCCTCGCCGCCGCTCGCGCGGCGGAGGATCTGGGTGGCGCGACCTCGGCTCAACCCGGCCGCGACGAGCGCGCGGCTGTTCGCGGACTCGATGGCTTCGACCGCGGCGTCGTGACCGAGCGCGTCGACCAGCCGCTCGCACGTCTTCGGGCCGACGCCCCAGTACTCCTCCAGTCGCATGTCGAGTCGTCGGCGGGCCGCCGCCTTAGTCGTTGTCGGTCCTCGACGACGGACCGCGTAAGGTTGGACTTCCGAGAGGTAACGGTAGTGGACGGACACCTCGGCGGATAGTGGTCCGACCGCTCGTCCGATAGGTCGGCATTTCGTCCGCGGTCCGGCCCGTCTACCGGGCGCAGCCGACCCGAAAACGTCCGATTTCTCCCCGCCACCCGTGAACTATCTGCACCGCCTTTGTCTGCTCGCCGACTACTGTTCGGCCATGGGGAGGTGTGATCGGTGGGTCGGGACGACGGGCCCGCAGCCGAGGGATGCGGGGAAGCGTCGATGACGGCTCGCCGGGTCGCGGTCGTCGCCCTCGCGCTGGCGGTCGTCCTCGGGGGTGCGTCGGCCGCCGCCGGCCAGCAGGAGGGGACCGTCGTCGGTCGCCCCGCCCTCGACGTCGTCGCGTCGAACGGCACGGTGACGTGGGGCGACGCCACCGTCGACCTGCTCGGCACCGCGCCCGGCCTCGACGACGTGCTGCTCGTGATGGTCGACACGCGCGGCCGCGTGGCGACCGAGCGCGTCACCGTCGACGACAACGACGTCTTCGAGGAGGACGACGTGCCGCTCGTCACGAACGACGGCCGCGAACTCGCCGAGGGCGAGGTCGTGGCGATGGTGTTCGGCATCGGGCGCGACGGCGTCGTCGGCGACGGGGTGCTACCCGGTCAGAACAACGCGGACCTCGCCTCGCTGGAGGACTACGCGCAATCCTTCGCACCCGGCCTGACCCAGCAGCAGGTCACGGAGCGCATCCTCGACGAGACCGTCGAGGACCCCGGCAGCGACGACCTGTTCATCCGCGACGAGTTCCGGTACACGGACGGTTCGACGACCGTCGAGCACGTCCACGCCCAGGGTGCGGAGATGCGGACCGGCGTCCAGCCGGTGAGCCCGGGCGTCACGATGGTCGTCCGCGGGCTGACGAACCGCAAGCCCGACGACAACACCATCGCCGTGGAAGCCATCGAGGGCCCGGACGCCGACGCCCTCCCCGCGGAGTCCGTGGACCAGTGGGGCACGAACGGCGTCTGGCAGGTGTCCCTCGATGTGCCCGAGGACGTCGAACCCGGCCTCTACACCATCGAGGCCGACGACGGCGAGAACACCGACAGCGTACTCGTCCGCGTCGTCGCGCCGCAGGCCGAGCAGCCCGCGAACGCCACGAACGCGACGAACGCCACGAACGCGACGAACGCGTCCGTGAGCGAACCGCCGTTCGGCTGACTCGCGGACCGACTCGACATTTTTCGGCGCGCAGCGAACGGACGTCAGTCCGGGAGCCGCCCCGTCAGCACCGCGACGTGCCGCTCGCCCTCGTCCGGCGGCGGGTCGCCGTGGTGGACGCGCCGGACGGTGTCGAAGTGATCGACGACCCACCCGATAGCAGTCCCGGTGGGCGACGAAGTTCGGCGGCAGATCACGGATCGCCTCGTAGCCCGCGGGGAGCGCGTCGCGGACGGAGCCGCCGCGGCGCTCAGCCGGCGGTCGTCGACACCCTTCGCCGCGTTAGGGGGTGGATCGCATGGATGCCGGCGTCGGTCTCGACGCGATACGTCTCCTCGACGTACCCGCGCTCCACCCTCTCGACCGCGGACGGTGCAACCGTCGCTCCGCGGACGACGTTTTCGCCGCGCGCACTCCTTACGCGGTTCGTCGTTTCTCGATATGGGCTTGGATCTCGTCCAGTGTCGTTTTGGCTTCGCTCCGATTGCGCTCCAGGTACGACGTGACTATCGCTATAGGTAGGAAAATAGAAAATACACTAAAAATAATATCAATTGCAATATTTGCCGGGCAGCATGCGTTTTCGATATGTAGTATACATGTAATATATCCTCTCTGGTCATATCTATGAGAAAGTAACCAAAATCTGTATATCCTCCCTCCTCCTCTCCTCATATCAGAATCATGGTTAGTGATTACGTATCCCGGCGCAGGTGGCTACAAACAGCTGGTGCGGTTAGCATCGCTGGACTAGCAGGTTGTACTGGTGGCGACGGCGGCGATACCGGCGACACTACCACGACCACACGGGATACTACGACCACCACGTCACAGCAGGGTGGCACCGTCCACTTCCTCAACGACCGGGCCGTGCGCGACCCCTGGGAAGCCGCGGTACAGGAGTTCAATGCCGGATCTGACTACAATGTCGAGATCACGTGGCTTCCGCAGGGGACGGGCGTAAACGAAGAGGTGCAGAAGATGGAAGCCGCTGGCAACCTGCCTGCGCTAATTTTCGAGACCTCTGCAGACGCTTACACTGAAACGCTTGCTGGGAAGACGGTGCCACTTACAGACATCGTCGAGGGGCTCGGCGTCAAAGACACTGTGAACGTCGACGGCGAATCCTACATGGTGCCGGTAGAAACGACCCCTCTATTCCTAAATTATAGATCTGACGTAGTGGAAGGAGAGCCGCAAACCTGGTCAGAATGGCAGGCCGAGGCTAGGCGGCTACAGAACCAGGGAGAGCAGCACGGCTACGCGGTTCCATCTGGCCGCACAAACCTTGCCACGAGCCATACCAACCAGATCCTCTGGAACAGTGGTGTCAACGGGTACAGTGGGACTGGAGAGAACATCGAGATCGCTCTCGACCAGGGTAATAATCGCGATCGTGCCATCGCCGCCTTCGAATGGCTTCAAGAGATGAACGAACTTGGGCCGAACGCCGTCGGCTGGGAGTGGCCTGATATCGAATCCGCGTTGATTCAGGAGAGCATCGCCTCAGCGACCGATACAGGATTAGCGCTCATCCAGATTCAGTCGAACCGACCTGACCTCCTCCCACATATCAAGCCGGCGCTCCCCCCGGTTGCGGAGGGTCAGTCCCCGACTCAGTGGTGGGGGTACTTCGAGGGAATGTATTGCTATGAAGAGGCCGATAATACGGAAGGCGCAAAGGAGTTCGTCGAGTTCTTTATGCAGTCAGATCACTACTTCGAGTACCTGCGACAGGCAGCACCGAACAGCTACCCGACCTCACTCGAGAGTGTCCAGGATGAGCGCTACACGAGTGCGGAGATCTTCGACACCGTCGAGAACGCGATAGAGTATCAGGAGATCGTGAAGAATAACTGGGATTCCCTGGCGTCGGTGCTGAACACCGGCGACAATAACGCACCGAATAATCTCGCGGCAGACGCTTACAGCCAGCAACTAACTGGCCAGGCTGCCGGTCAGTTACTCAGTGGGGGGCTCTCTCCCGAGGAGACGGTGGACTGGCTCGCCGAAGAACTCCGTACCCTCCGCTCGAACTGAGATGAATCCCCGCGACCGCCTCTACCTGTTCGACGTGAACGCCGAGCGCATCAGGGAACCCCGGCGCACGGAGGTGCAGTAGATGGCCGAGGGTCCCCTCGAGGGGTTCCGCGTGCTC
>CAZYYH010000076.1:0-8552 GCA_964651725.1 uncultured Halobacteriales archaeon
GCGCGGCCGGGGTCGCGCCCGACCTGTCGAACCTCGACTTCCTCTACGCTGCGGGCGTGCGCTCCATCGGCCCGGTGTGGAGCCGGCCGAACGCGTTCGGGCACGGCGTGGCGGCACGTTACCCCGGCGACCCGGACACCGGCCCAGGCCTCACCGACGCCGGTCGCGCGCTCGTCCGCGCGTGCGAGGAGCGAGGCATCCTCGTGGACGCCGCCCACCTCACCGAGCGCGGGTTCTGGGACGTGGCGGACGAGGTGGACGGCCCGTTCACCGTCTCGCACACCGGCGCGCACGCCGTCAGCCCGCACTCGCGCAACCTCACCGACGATCAGCTCGCCGCGGTCGCGGACGCCGGCGGCGTCGTCGGCGTCACGTTCGGCGAGTTCTGCCTCGCCGACGCCCCGGACCCCGGCGCGTCCGCGACCGTCGACGACTTCGCGGACCACGTCGCGTACGTCGCCGACCGCGTCGGCGTCGGGCACGTCGCCGTCGGCTCGGACTTCGACGGCGCGACCGTTCCCGACGGCGTCGGCGACGTGACCGGCCTCCCGGGCGTGCTCGACGCGCTCCGTGACCGCGGATTCTCCGAGCGCGACGTGGAACGCGTCGCGGCCGGCAACTGGCAACGGCTGCTCGGCGACGTGCTGTAACACGAACGTGTACACCCGACCGCAAGAGGTGGCGAATCTACGCACGTCAATGGAAACCACTTAGTCCGTCGGCGGCCGACGGACGGGCATGACCAGCGTCAAGGAGTTCCGGGTGGCGGAGCCGGCGACCCCGGACTCGCTCGGGCGCGGCCGGTTCGTGTTCACCGACGACTACTCGGTGTTCGACTGGGGGCGGATGCCCGACGAGATACCGGAGAAGGGCGCGAGCCTCTGTACGATGGGCGCGTACAACTTCGAGCTGCTGGAAGCCGAGGGCGTCCCGACGCACTATCGTGGCGTCGGACCGGACGCCGGCCCGCTCGCGGACGCCGACCGTCCCCCGCACGAGATGGCCATCGACCTCGTCACCGTCCCCGAACTCCCTCATCGCGGCCGGGACTACGACTACGACGCCTACCACGACGGCGGCGGCGACCACTACCTCGTTCCTCTCGAAATCATCTTCCGGAACGCGGTCCCCGTCGGCTCCAGCCTGCGCCGCCGTGCCGACCCCCGCGATCTCGGCCTCGACCGCAGCGAGTGGCCCGACGAGGACGTGTCCCTGCCCGAGCCGGTCGTCGAGTTCTCCACGAAGTACGAGGACGGCGACCGATACCTCGACCGCGCCGAGGCCGCGCGCGTCGCCGGGAAAGCCGACCTCGACGCACTCGAATCGGTCGCGCGCGACGCGAATCGCGTCGTCACCGAGCGGGCGGACGCCACCGGCTTCGACCACCAGGACGGCAAGATCGAGTGCGCGTACGTCGACGGCGAGATCCGGGTCGCCGACGTGGTCGGCACGTTCGACGAGAACCGGTTCGCCTACGACGGCCACCAGGTCTCCAAGGAGGTCGTCCGGCAGTACTACAAGCGCACGCAGCCCGAGTGGGTCGACGCCGTCGCGGACGCGAAGGTCGAAGCGAAGCGGCGCGACGTCGCGGACTGGCGAACGCTGTGCGGCGTGGACCCCGACCCGCTTCCCGCGCGCGTCGTCGGCGTCGTCCGCGACCTCTACGCCGCCGGTGCGAACGCGTACACCGGTCGGGAGTTCTTCGACGCGCCCGAGATGGGCGAGGCCGTCACCGCCGCCGGGTCGCTGTAGGGACGGCTCCCGGCACCCGACGCCGGAACGGGGTCAGGCTTCGAGCCGCCGCTCCAGGACGTCCGCCGCCTCCCGAAGGCTCTCCAGGCCGTCGAGCGCGTCGGCGTTCGGCTCTTCGGCCGTCCCGAGGAGCGCACGGCTCCCGTGGAGGGCGGCCCGGGCGAACGCCTCGACGTCCACGAGCGCCCCCTCCGGCGGGAAGCGAGGGTCGAGACAGCGTCCGCTACCGCCGGGGCTGTAGTTCACTCGGGCGACGCCCGGCTCGACCGGGTCGAACGTGAGCGCGGGCGACGCGAGGAACTCCACGACCGCCGACTCCCCGTCGAGCGCACCCGCGAGTGCGGACAGCAGGTGCGGGAGGATCGCGTCCACGAGCGCCTCCGGGCCGAAGCGGTCGGCGTCGCCGACGAGCCACCGGTTGCCGAGCGCGACGCGGACGGACGCGATGGGAACGTCAGTCCCCGTCCGGACCCAGTTTCGGAAGTAGTCGTCCGTCGCGTCCACCTCGAACGTCACGTCGTCGAACACCACGCCGGCCCAGGGGTCGGTCTCGACCTCGCGGTCCACGGCGTGCAGGACCGGCCGCGCACCCTCGACGCGCACGTACTCGCAGTTCTCGATGCCGAGTTCCGTCAGGATCTCGCGGTCGGCCTCCGGTTCGTCCCGGGGTCGCGTCGTTTCGCGGAGCGGGACGTAGGCGACGTCGAAGCCCGCGTCCACCGGAACGCTCAGCGTCTCGCCGTCCCACGCGGACTGGGCGGTCCGGCGACTCACGAGGCCGAGCCGTCCCTCGTCCGGGACCCAGATCCGCATCTCCTCCCGCGGGGCAGGTTCGACGGTCGGGAACCCGTCGATGCGGACCGCCAGGGTTCGACGCTCGCCGACGAGGTCCGGCGGGTACCGCTCGTCCGGGTCCAGGATCGAGAGCAGCAGCCCCTCCCGCACGGTCACGTCGAGGACTGCGGTGCCGTCCGCGGTCTCGTGTCGGTCGGTCACCTCGCCGTGAACGCGGAACGCGATGGCGTTCACGTCGGCCCATCGGTCGTTCGCCATCGTTCCGACGTCTGCGTCGGCTGCCAAATCGGTTTTGGCGCATGCCGACCTCGCCCGGTTTCGGCCGGCGTCGCCGCCGAACTCCGGACCGCACCACGTTCGTGCAATGAGGGGCGAATTCAAAAGAGTCTTTGAGCACGAACGCGCACCTCCACGCGATGACCGCGTACACCGCGACCGTCACCGTCCGGCTGAAGCGGGGCGTGCTCGACCCCGAGGCCGAGACCACGAAGCGCGCGCTGGAGCGTCTCGGGTTCGAACTCGACGCGCTCCGGTCCGCCGACGAGTTCGAGATCGACCTCGACGCGGACTCCGCGGACGACGCCATAGAGCGCGCCGAGGGGATGGCCGAGCGCCTGCTCGCCAACCCTACCATCCACGACTACAGCGTGGACGTGACCGCGCGATGACTTCCGAAAGACGTTCCTGCTCGCTTCGCTCCGCGGACTGCGACTTCTGTCGGAACTTCGCTTCGACAGCGTCCCGCTCACTGCGTTCGGGGAACTTTCGACGTCACCCTCGCCACCGGAGGTGGCTCGCGTGACTGTGTCCATCGTCCGGTTCGGCGGCAGCAACTGCGACCGGGACGCGCTCCGCGCGCTCGACTTCCTCGGCGTCGACGCCGAGATCGTCTGGCACGAGGACGGCCTCCCCGAGGACACCGACGGCGTCGTGCTCCCCGGCGGGTTCTCGTACGGCGACTACCTCCGCGCCGGCGCGATGGCGGCGCGCTCGCCCGTCCTGGACGAGGTCCGGGAGCGCGTCGAAGCCGGCACGCCGCTGCTCGGCGTCTGCAACGGCGCGCAGATCGGCTGCGAGGCCGGCCTCGTGCCGGGCGCGTTCACCACCAACCGGAGCGCGCGCTTCCAGTGCGAGCACGTCCACCTCCGCGTCGAGAACGCCGACACGCCGTGGACGCGCGCGTACGACGCGGGCGACGTACTACAGATACCCATCGCGCACGCCGACGGCCGGTTCGAGATCGACGACGACGCGCTCGCCGAACTCGAACGCGACGACCGCGTGCTGTTCCGGTACTGCGACGAGAGCGGCAACGTCACTCCCGAGGCGAACCCGAACGGTTCGACCGGCGGTGTCGCCGGCGTGCTCGGCGAGCAGGAACACGTCGCGGTGATGATGCCGCATCCGGAGCGCGCCACTCTGCCCGACATTGGCGGCACCGACGGTCAGGGCGTGCTTCGCGGCTTCGCGTAACGGCGACGGCGAGAACGGCGGCTCAACGGCAGTTCTCGGCCGGCGAGTCGATCGCCAGCCATCGACCCGCGCGGTCGATGTCTCTGACCTCGAGCCAGCCGTTCTCGCGGAACACCGTCTCGATACTCCCCCCGGACATCCTTCCCCAGTCCAGCGGCCTCGTCGCGGCCGCCACTACCGTGTATTCGACAGGTGGGATTAGTTATACGCCTGTTACTGTGCCTAAGGAACGGTATAACTCGCGTTCGGCGGTGGCTACTGTGCGTCGATTTCCGGCGATAGCTACTCCGCGAGCGGCAGACTGTAGCTCGTCTCGCGCTCCATCACCGCCTCCCACGTCGCCTCGCAGTCACACGACACCTCGTCGAACACCGACGGGTCCTGGCGCAGGTCGAAGTCCTTGATGGCGGTCTCGACGCGGTCGTCGCACTCGCCGCAGTTGTGCGGGCCGCGGTCGGAGCCGCCGCCGACCGGGTCGGAGACGACGATCGCGTCGGCGTCCGCGGTGTCGCGGAGCACGTCGGCGACGCTCCAGAGCCACGGCGGCCGGTAGCCGCCGCGGAAGTAGAGGTCGTCGACCATCGTGTACGACTGGACGTTGCAGGGGTTCATCGACACGGTGTGGGCGTGCTCCGCGCACCGCCGGACCGACTCCGTCATGTCCGCGACCGCCTCCGGCTCCGAGAGGAACGGCGGCTTCATCAGCAGATAGGCCTTCACGCCCGCGCCCGCCTCCGCCGCGGCGTCGCTCGCCGCGACGTAGTCCTCGAAGTCGAAGTACTTGTTCACGCAGTCGTGGCGCACGCGATCGGTCGCCGTCTCCAGGCCGATCGCCACGTCGGTGTCGAGGCCGCGGTCGGTGAAGTCCCGTAGCTTCTCGGCGTCGACGAAGTCCGGGAGGCTCTCCACGACGATGCGGTCGCGGTCCGCGAACGCCTCGGCGATGGCGTCCCGCGTCTCCGCGCCGACCTCGCGCTCGTCGAGGAACGACCCCGACGTGTAGATCTTCACGAGTCCCGAGCGCTCCTCGGCTTCCTCCTGCTCGTGCGCGAGACAGGCGTCGATCTGGTCCACCAGCGCCTCGTGCGTGACGCTCCCGCCCTCGACGGACTCCGCGACGTAGCCACACATCGTGCAGCCGCCGGCGCGCGCCCACCGGCAGCCGCCCGTGTTGAGGATGATGGTGAGGCTCCGGTAGACGCCGCCGGGCGTGTTGTCCTCGTCGAGCCACACCCGCGTCGGCTCGTGGGGGTCGTACTGCTTCTGCTTCTTCGCGCGGATATCCCGCATCACCTGGTTGTGGGCGTCCATCCCGCGCCCCTGCTCGTAGACCTCGGGCGTCGGCTTGCTCATTGCCGTGGCGTAGCGGGGCGGCGCGTAAAGCGGCTTCGTCTACGCTCGACGCGCCGAGCGGTCGCTGGTGAGGGGCTAACAGACGGCACGCGGGGTCGGCGTTCCACGGTGGATGCGCCGCACTCCGGCCTCGGTCCACCGTGATGAGTCGTCAGGTCACAGGGGGTCTGCCTCGCTATCGTATTTAAACTCTCTTCCGTGCCTGGGGTTTTTGCCCGTGCGCGTTCCTCCCTCGCGCATGGACGAACTCGAACTCTACGTCCCGGAGCCGATCCTCGATGCGTTGCCGGAGGGGTCGGAGGACGCCGCGGCGGACATGCAGCGCGCGGTGGCGGACTGGGAGCAGCGCCTGAACCGCGCCGTCGACGAGGCCGAGGACGAGCGCGAGGCGGCGGGCGTCGCACTCGACGCCATCGAGCGCATGGAGGACCGCCTGGAGCACTTCGACGAGTTCGTGCCGGAGCTGCGGGCGTGGGGCCAGTCGCCCATCTACGCCATCGCGTGGCGGAACCTCTACGCAGACCTTATCGCGCAGCTCCACGACGTCGAGTGGCTCGCCGACCACCTCGACCGCGAGCGCAACGCCCGGCTGGTCGAGGACGGCATCCGGCTGCGGGACCTGTAGATGCCGCGGTGGGACGCCGTCGGGGTCGGTGTCGTCGTCGGGTTCGTGCTCGCGACCGCGCTGCCCGACGCGTTCGGGTTGACGCGACTGGCGTGGGCGGTCGCGGGGTTCGTGTCGGGTGCACTCGCGGGCGGGTCGGCGCTCCGCGGCGCGTGGCACGGACTGTTGCCGACGGCGGTGGTGGGCGGGGTCGCGGTCGCGTTCGGGACGATCTACCTGGTGGTGTACGGTTCGGGCGCGGTGCTGCTCCGGTGGTACGCGGCGTTCCTGCCGGTCCTGCCCGAGATACTGCTCGCGTTCGTGGTGGCCGCCGCGTGCGGGACGTTCGGCGCATTCGCCGCGAGCGCCTCCGTCGACCGGCCAGTGGGCGGCGGGTGATCGCCGTCGGACCGGGATTTAAGCCGACCGGCCACCTGCTTCCGGGCATGAAGCTGACGCTGCGCTTTTTCGCCACGTTCCGCGAAGCGGTCGGGTCGAAGACGGTGGAGCGCGAGTTCGCGGACGGGGCGACGGTCGGCGAGGTGCTGTCGGACCTGGAGTCGGAGTACGACGGTCTCCGGGGCAACCTCCTGGAGGACGGCGGTCTGCGGCCGCAGATCAACGTGCTGAAGAACGGTCGCGAGGTGCTCCACGTCGACGGCGTGGACACGGACCTCGCGGACGGCGACACGCTGAGCGTGTTCCCGCCGGTCGCTGGGGGTTGAATGCGCCGCGAGAAGTCCTTCCGGGGTATCTCGGTGCGGCTGGCGCGCAACTATCTGGAGAACCTCGGCGGCGAGGCGGTCGGCGAGGACCGCGTCGAGGGCGACGGCTGGACGGCGACGCTGTCGGCGGAGACGGTCAGCGTCGGGCGGTCGCTGACGCTGACGGAGGTCACGGTCGCCTTCGAGGGCGACGAGGCGGTGCTCGACGACCTGATCGACCGGTTTTCGCAGAAGGCGATGCGGGCGGGTGGATGACGGCTCCTATCGACGGCCAGGTACTGCTGCTCGTCGGCGCGAAGGCGAGCGTCGGCCCGGGGCGCGTGGACGACCTCGTGGAGCGCGTCCAGGAGCATCTCGGGCCGCGCGCGGACGAGTACGCGCGACGGTACGAGCAGGTGCTGGACTCGGAGGGGGCGCACTACTTCCTGGCTAACGCCGACCACTGGGAGCAGGTGGGAGGGGACCTCGACCTCGGGGAGCGCGAGGTGGACGCGGTGCGGCGCGCGCACACCCAGCAGCTGCTGCGCGCGGGCCGGAACGCGGACCGGGATGCGGAGTTCGAGGCGGCGCTGGAGATCCGGGACGCGGTGGTGGTCGGGGTCGAGTAGTCAGCCGGCGCGGCGGGCGACGAGGTAGCCGATACCCGCGGGGACCGCTGCGAGGACGGCGAACGCGACGAGGTAGGCGAGCGAGGCGGCGGTGAGGACGAACGACCACGGGTCAGTGACCCCGGTGCCGAGCAGAATCGTGGCGTCGAGCGCGACCGGGGTGAGTGCGACGAGCGCGGCAAGCGCGTAGAGCCCGGTGGCGGCGACCCGGGCGCGGGTCTCGCGCCGGTAGAGCGCGACGGCGGCGACCGCGCCGACGACGAGCAGCGCGACCCATCGGATTCCGAAGTCGGCCGTCAGCCAGCCCGCATACGAACCGAGGACGAGCGCGAACGCCGCGACGAGCGCGGTCGTGGCGGCGTCGTGGTCGTGCGCGACGCCGAGGCGCTCCCGGAGGTCGCGGTCGGCGGCGGTCGGCGCCGGTCCGCCGGCGGGTTCGTCACCCGCCATCCGCCCACCCCCGGACGGGTTCGCGCGGCGGCCGCTCGGGGTCCGGCATCGACGGCTGTGGGTCGGGTTCGGGCTGCTCGCGCCAGTTGCCGCCGGGCGTCTCGCCGAACTCTGCCATCACCGCGGCCTTCCCGAGCACGAGCGTCGGCCAGGGGTCGCCGACGGCCAGGAGGCGGTTCCCGCAGCCGTGCCGCGACTCGATGCCGGCGGGGCGGCTGGTGGCGAACTCGTTGCCGGCGAAGCAGTTGCCGCCGCCGGTGGGTGCGCCGACGGCGAGGTCGGCGCGGCCGGAGCCGGCCACGTCGTTGTCCCGGACCTCGTTGCCGGCGGCGAGCCACACCGCCCCGTCGATGTTCGGCGTGACGAGCACGCCGAAGTTGGCGTGGTCGCGCACGCGGTTGCCGACCACCTCGTTGTTCGACCCGCCGGCGACGAGGACGCCGTTGCCGAACGCCGGGAAGCCGACGGGCAGTGCGGGCGCGTCGAGGTTGTCGTTGCCCACGACCTCGTTGTCCTCGATGCGGATACCGGACTGGGGCGCGAGCTCCTCCGAGTCGAGCGTGTTCGGGACGATGCCCGCCACGTTGCGCCGCCAGGTCGAGTCGCGGAGCGTGGTGTAGCCGGAGGCGTTCGTGCCGGAGTAGCCGACGGCGTTGTGCTCGGCGACGCAGTCCGCGACGACCGCCCGGCACGGCTGGCACTGACCGATGTAGATGCCGGAGTCGGGGTGGCCGGAGGCGTAGGAGTGCTCGAACCGGCCGTTCACCGAGTCGAACGCGTAGACGCCGTACT
>CAZYYH010000077.1:0-8487 GCA_964651725.1 uncultured Halobacteriales archaeon
TGCGGGAGCCCGAGATCGAGAAGGTCGTCGTCCACATGGGCGTCGGCCAGGGCGGCCGCGAACTCCAGAACGCCGAGGAACTCCTGCAGGACATCACCGGCGGGGAGCCGGTGCGGACCAGCGCGAAGAGCACCCAGCCGGACTTCGACATCCGGGAGGGCGACCCCATCGGCGCGAAGGTGACGCTCCGCGACGAGGACGCGCACGCGTTCCTCTCGGAGGCGCTCTCGCTCGTCGACCTGCGACCGTCGCAGTTCGACGACACGGGCAACGTCAGCTTCGGCGTCGAGGAGCACACGGACTTCGAGGGGCAGGAGTACGACCCGAACGTCGGCATCTTCGGGCTGGACGTGACGGTGAACCTGGTTCGGCCGGGCTACCGCGTCGCCAAGCGCGACCAGCGCACCCGGCAGATCCCGTCGGGGCACCGCCTCACGCCCGAGGACGCCGTCGCGTTCCTCGAACGCGAGTTCGACGTGGAGGTGAGCGAATGAGCGAAAGTGAGACGGAGACAGAGACGGGCGAACACGCCGCGAAGCGCACCGGACAGAGTCACGCGTGCCGGCGATGCAGCCGCGAGCAAGGTCTCGTCGGCAAGTACGACATCTGGCTCTGCCGACAGTGCTTCCGCGAGATCGCCCGCGACATGGGATTCAAGAAGTACAGCTAGCCATGACAGGAAAAGACCCACTCGCAGACGCGCTGTCGGGCATCGACAACGCCGAGAGCGTGGGCCATCTGGACCACACGGTATCGCCCGCCTCGAACCTCATCGGCTCCGTGCTCGAGGTCTTCTACGACCGCGGGTTCATCGACGGCTTCGAGTTCGTCGACGACGGCAAGGCCGGGGAGTTCGAGGTCGAACTGAAGGGCGCGATCAACGAATGTGGCGCCGTCAAGCCCCGCTACTCCGCGGGCGCCGACGAGTTCGAGAAGTGGGAGAAGCGGTTCCTCCCCGCCCGCGACTACGGGACGCTCGTCGTGACCACGAGCCGCGGCGTGATGAGCCACTACGACGCCCGCGAGGACGGCGTCGGTGGCCAGGTGATCGCGTACGTGTACTGACAATGCCACGAATCGAAATCGAAATTCCGGACGACGTGATGGCGGAGGTCGACCACCTCGACCTCACCGTCGAGGGCCCCGACGGGTCGGTGACCCGTCGGATGTGGTACCCCGACGTGACGGTGTCCGTGGACGACGGCCACGTGATCATCGAGAGCGACGAGGACGACGCCGAGACCACGGCGACGATGGGCACGTTCGAGAGCCACGTCGAGAACGCCATCGAGGGCGTTCTCGAGGGCTGGGAGTACCGGATGCAGGTCCACTACTCCCACTTCCCGATGCAGGTCAACGTGGAGGGCGACGAGGTAGTCATCGAGAACTTCCTCGGCGAGCGTGCGCCGCGCCGCACCGAGATCCGCGGCGACACCGAGGTCGATGTCGACGGCGAGGACGTCGTGCTCCGCGGCCCAGACAAGGAGGACGTGGGACAGACCGCGGGAGCTATCGAGCAGCTCACGCGCGTGACGAACAAGGACACCCGGGTGTTCCAGGACGGCGTGTACATCGTCGAGAAACCCGGGAAAGGAGGAGCGTAGATGGCTGACGACGAACCCGAGGCCGAGGCGGCCGACGAGGAGTCGGCCGAGGTGGCCACCGACGAGGAGACGACCGAGGTCGAGGAGTCGGTCGCGGAGGACGCGGCCGACGCCGAGACCGAAGACGAGTCGGCGGATACCGACGAGGAGCCGGCCGACGACGGCCCGTCGTCGCTGGAGGACATCAGCGGCGTCGGCCCGAGCAAGGCGGACGCGCTCCGCGACGAGGGCTACGACTCCATCGAGGACGTGCAGGCGGCGAGCCAGAGCGACCTCGCGGAGGTCGAAGGCATCGGCAACGCGCTCGCGGCCCGCATCAAGGCGGACGTCGGCGGCCTCGAAGTCGAGGCCGAGGCGGAAGGCGAGGTCGAGGAGGCCGAGCCGGAAGCCGCCGAGGAAGCCGAGGAGGTCGAGACGGAACTCCAGCCGCGCGGCCACGCGGACAAGACGCCCGACCTCTCCGACGAGGAGAGCCGGCTGCTCGCGCAGAAGCAACGCGAGGGCAAGCCGCAGTTCAACCGCCAGGACTACCACATGAAGAAGCGGACGCCGACCTCGTGGCGCAAGCCCCGCGGCAACCTCTCGAAGCTGCGCCGCGGCATCAAGGGCAAGGGCGACGTGGTGGAGTCCGGCTACCGGAGTCCGAAGGCGGTGCGCGGCAAGCACCCGTCGGGCTTCGAGGAGGTCCGGGTCCACAACGCGGACGACCTCGACGGCGTCGATTCCGACACCGAGGCGGTGCGGATCGCGTCGTCGGTCGGCGCGCGCAAGCGCGAACGCATCGAGGAGCGGGCGGAGGACGCGGGCATCCGCGTGCTCAACCCGACCTACGTCGAAGTGGAGGTGACCGACGAATGAGCGATCTCACGGCACAGAAGCGCCTCGCGGCGGACGTGCTGGACGTCGGCGAGAACCGCGTGTGGTTCGACCCGGACGCCCAGGGCGAGATCGTGGACGCGATCACGCGCGAGGACATCCGCGAACTCGTCGACGACGGGCTCATCCAGGCGAAGGATGCCCGAGGCAACTCGCGGGGTCGCGCACGCGAGCGCGACGCGAAGCGAGCGTACGGCCACCGGAAGGGGCCCGGCTCCCGGAAGGGGAAGGCGGGTGCCCGTCAGAACTCGAAGGACGCGTGGGAGGACCGCATCCGCGCGCAGCGCCGGACGCTCAAGGAACTCCGCGACGACGGCGATCTCTCGCCCTCGGAGTACCGCGAACTCTACGACAAGGCCAACGGCGGCGAGTTCGACAGCGTCCGCCGGCTGGAGACGTACATCGAGGAGAACTACGACGCGAACGTTACTGGAGGTGAGACCTAATGGCAACTGGACCCAGGTACAGGGTGCCGATGCGGCGTCGGCGAGAGGTCCGTACCGATTACCATCAGCGGTTGCGCCTGCTGAAATCCGGCAAGCCGCGCCTGGTCGCTCGGAAGAGCAACAGGCACGTCAGGGCGCAGCTGGTCGCGACCGGACCCGAGGGCGACGAGACGCTAGCGAGCGCGCACTCCGCGGATCTGGCCGAGTACGGCTGGGAGGCTCCGACGAGCAATCTCCCGGCGGCGTACTTGACCGGCTACCTCGCGGGCAAACGCGCGGTCGACGCCGACGTGGACGAGGCCGTGCTCGACATCGGGCTGAACAGCCCGACGCCGGGCTCGAAGGTGTTCGCGGTGCAGGAGGGCGCTATCGACGCGGGCCTCGACGTGCCGCACAACGACGCGGTGTTCGCGGACTGGTCGCGGACGCGCGGCGAGCACGTCGCAGCGTACGCGGAGAGCCGCGACGAGCCGCTCTACGGCGGCGAGTTCGACGCCACGGAACTGCCCGAGCACTTCGACGACGTGCTCGAAACGCTTTCGGAGGACGACTAAATGAGCGGAAACAACTACAACGACGGCTGGGAGCCGAAGACCCGGCTCGGCCGGATGGTCGAGGAGGGCGAGGTCGAGTCCATGGAGGACGCGCTCGCCACGGGCCTGCCGCTCAAGGAGCCGAAGATCGTGGACCAGCTCCTGCCGGGGCTGGACGACGAGGTGCTGGACATCAACATGGTCCAGCGCATGACGGACTCCGGGCGGCGGGTGAAGTTCCGGTGCGTCGTCGCGGTCGGGAACCGCGACGGCTTCGTCGGCTACGCCGAGGGCCGGGACGACCAGGTCGGCGGTGCCATCCAGAAGGCCATCGAGATAGCGAAGCTGAACATCATCGACGTGTCCCGCGGCTGCGGGTCGTGGGAGTGTGGCTGCGGGCGACCGCACACGGTCGCGCTCCGCACGACCGGCAAGGCCGGGAGCGTCGAGGTCGAACTCATCCCCGCGCCGCGCGGCCTCGGCCTCGCGGCGGGTGAGACGGTGTCGAACGTGCTGGAACTCGCGGGCATAGAGGACATCTGGACGCGGTCGTCCGGCAAGACCCGGACGACGGTGAACTTCGCGAAGGCGACGTTCAACGCGCTTCGGAGCACCGCGGAGGCCCGCGTGCCCGAGCGCACGCGCGAGAAGCGCGAGGTGATCGAGTGATGCACGCGATCGTCCAGCTCCGCGGCGAGGTCGACATGGCGCAGGGCGTGCGGGACACCCTGGAGATGCTGAACCTCCACGGCGTGAACCACGCGACGCTGGTGCCGGAGACGGACACGTACCGCGGCATGCTCACGAAGGTCAACGACTTCGTGGCGTTCGGCGAGCCGAGCGAGGAGACGGTGGCGACGCTGCTGCGGCGACGCGGCGAGCCCCTGGAGGGCGACGCCGACGTTGACGACGACTGGGTCGCGGAGAACACCGACTACGACGACGTGGACGACCTCGCTGACGCGCTCGTGGACGAGGAGACGACGCTCCGCGACGCGGGGCTGTCTCCGGCGCTCCGCCTGCATCCGCCGCGTGGCGGCCACGACGGCGTGAAGCACCCGACGACGGACGGCGGCGAACTCGGCCGCCACTCCGCCGAGCAGATGGAGGATCTGCTGGAGGCGATGCGGTAACCATGACCAGCAAGAAACGACGCCAGCGTGGCTCCCGCACGCACGGCGGCGGCACGCACAAGAACCGGCGCGGTGCCGGCAACCGCGGCGGTCGCGGCAACGCCGGCAGCCGCAAGCACGAGATGCACCACCACGGGCCGTGGGAGAAGCACGGCTTCGAGCGGCCCGACGCGGTCCAGGACGAGGTCGCGGAGATCGACGTGCGCGAACTCGACGAGAACGCGGCGATCTACGTCGCCGACGGGCTCGCGGAGGAGACGGAGTTCGGCTACCGGATCGACGCCCGCGACGTGGTCGAGGACGGCCACGAGGTGGACGTGGTGAAGGTGCTGGGCAACGGCCAGGTCCGTTCCCAGCTCGAGGTGACGGCGGACGCGTTCTCGAAGACGGCGAGAGAGCGCATCGAGAGCGAGGGCGGCGACGCCGTGCTCTCGGAGCGCGCGCAGGCCGCCGCCGAGGACGAGGAAGACGAGGACGAGTCGTAGCGACTTCGTCGGGTTCGCTCGTGTCCGGTTCTTCGGGACGTCGACGCGGGGAGCGACCGTGCTGTTCCGGGAATCGAGCGACTGCGCGGCCGTGAAGGGGCCCGCCGCCGGTAAAGAGACAAGCCTAAGAACCTCGAAGACGGCGAACGAGATGATGGGCTGGAAAGAAGCCGCCGAACCGGTACTTACCCGGATGCCCTCGGTGCGACGACCCGAAGGGCACGTTCCGTTCAAGCGCAAGCTCGCGTGGACGGCCGGGATACTCGTGCTGTACTTCTTCCTGACGAACATTCAGCTGTACGGGCTCGGACAGGGCCAGGAGGACCTGTTCGGGCAGTTCCGCGCGCTGCTCGCGGGCCAGCAGGGATCGATCCTCCAGCTCGGCATCGGTCCCATCGTCACCGCGAGCATCGTCCTCCAGTTGCTCGGCGGCGCGGACCTCCTCGGACTCGACACGAACGACCCCCGGGACCAGGCACTCTACCAGGGCCTCCAGAAGGTGCTGGTGGTGGTGATGGTGTTCCTCACCGGCATCCCGATGGTGTACCTCGGCGGGTTCCTTCCGGCGAGCCAGTCGCTCGCGCAGAGTCTCGGCATCGGCGTCTTCGGCGTGAACACCATCATCTTCGCGCAGGTCGCGGCCGGCGGCATCCTCATCCTGTTCATGGACGAGGTCGTGAGCAAGTGGGGCGTCGGCTCCGGTATCGGACTGTTCATCATCGCGGGCGTCAGCCAGGGTCTCGTCGGCGGGTTCGTCTACTGGGGCGGCCCCGACACGCAGGCGGGCTTCATCCCGATGTGGATTAACGTCATCACGGGCGCGGCGGACGTGCCGCCGCTCCTCTCCACGAACGGCCTCGACTTCCTGCTGTTCGACCCGTACGCCGGGCTGATCCCGCTGTTCACGACGATCCTCATCTTCGGCATCGTCGTGTACGCCGAGAGCGTGCGCGTCGAGATCCCGCTGAGCCACGCGCAGGTGAAGGGCGCGCGCGGTCGCTTCCCCGTGAAGCTCATCTACGCCAGCGTCCTACCGATGATCCTCGTCCGCGCGCTCCAGGCGAACGTCCAGTTCCTCGGGCGCATCCTCTACTCGGAGATGGGCGAGTCGCTGCCGGCGTGGGCCGGCGTCTACGCCACTCAGGACGGCCAGCTCCAGGTGGTCGGCGGGCTGTTCTACTACCTCGCACCGATCCAGTCGCCGGGTGACTGGATGTGGTGGGCGGGTGGTCCCGCCGCCGCCCACGAGCCGTGGCAGGTGCTGTTGCGCGTCGGCATCGATCTGACGTTCATGATCATCGGCGGCGCGATCTTCGCCATCTTCTGGGTGGAGACCGCCGACATGGGACCGGACGCCACCGCGCGCCAGATACAGAACTCCGGGATGCAGATCCCGGGCTTCCGACAGAACCAGGGCGTCATCGAGAAGGTGATGGAGCGGTACATCCCGCAGGTCACCGTCATCGGCGGCGCGCTCGTCGGGCTGCTCGCCGTGCTGGCGAACATGATGGGGACCATCGGCCAGGTGTCGGGGACGGGGCTGCTGCTCACCATCTCCATCACGTACAAGCTCTACGAGGAGATCGCCGAGGAACAACTGATGGAGATGCACCCGGTGATGCGCCAGATGTTCGGTTAGTGACCAGAGTTATCTGAACAAAGGCGGGTCCGACCCGTCACGCGACGCCGATTTCTCCTCGTTGTCATCCGTCGAACGTAGGCAGCTGCAGCCGCGAGCAGCGGCCGCGCGTCCCCCGGCAGACGGTGGTGTGGACATCCCGGCCGCAGCGGCCCGCCGCCGCGCCAGCGGCGGCGTCACCGAGCGTCCGCTCGCCGGGGACGCGGAGGTGGCGCGATGAAGCCCAGCCACCCCGACGGGATTCCCGACGACCGGGTGGCGGTCGAACGGGCGCGGTGGCTGGCGTGCACGTACGATGCCGACGAGGACGTGATGCTGACGCTCGCGTACTCCGAGCTGGGGTTTACGTCGTCCGGCATCGCCGCGCAGGTCGGCGTGACCGAAGCGACCGTCCGCCAGCGCCTCGACGACCTGGCACGGGAGTACGGTCTCGCGGCGGTGTCGTCGCGCCGTCCGGAGGAGCTGGCGTCGTTCCCGACGTTCCCACTCCCCGGTACGGAGGGCGGTACCGATGGCGAGTAGCGCCGATGCCACCGACCTCCCGTCGGGCACGGAGTGGTGGACGCGCGACGACCGGCCTGCACACCCCCCGTCTCTCGGCTCCCCAAGCGTAAGTGTGCAGACGACGATTCCGGGTGGGAGAGCCGCCCGCACGCGGGGATTCAGTATCCGCCGCAACCGAAGGACGGAGAACTCCTCGTGGACTGGCGCGGGGACAGGTCCGCACAGAAGCCACTGGCGTCGCGGTCGGGCCGCGAACTCCGGCAGGAAGTCGTCGAGACGGACGGCCAGCCCGTGTCCTGGGGCCGGGCGACGAACCGGTGGCGCGAGTGGCACCGCGATGCACTGAACACGTCGTTGGTGTTCGAGGAGACCACGACGGGCGCGGAGGTGACCATGCCGGCGTCGAACCGGTTCATGGTGGAGAAGCGCCGGGAGCTGTACGCGAAGCTCCAGGATGCTGCGCGGGGAGCGCGTGATGCGTACGGCGATGCACTCCACACAGCCCTCCTGACGTTTACGGCGTCCTACGGGAACGCGAACGGTGGGTGGTTCCGGCCGCCCGCGGATCACCTCGACGACCTGCTCGGGTCGTGGCCGAGCATCCGGCGGGAGCTGGCGCGCGTCCTCGACGGCCGGGACTGGGGCTACGTGCGGATGCTGGAGCCGCACCAGGCGGGCTACGCGCACGTCCACGTCGCGGTGTTCGTGCGCGGGCCAGTCGGCGCGGCCGCGTTCCAGCCCGTGCTCGACGCGCACGTCCGGAACTGTCCGCCAGCGGCATCGGACGCCCACACTGTAGACGGCGCGGTGGAGGTGCGGCGCGGCCACGCCCTGGAGAACCTCGGCGCGTACCTCTCGTCGTACCTGCTGACGTACGACGAGGAGGCGCTGGCGGCTCCGCCCGAAGTCCAGAAGTTCAACGCGGTGCTCTGGGCGACGAACACGCGCCGCTGGTCGTGCTCGCAGGACGTACAAGCGTGGATGGCGTTCGAGCCGCCGCCCGCCGAGGGCGAGTGGACGCTGGCGGCGCTCGAACTCGACGGTGAGCGGTTCCCCCCGCCGGACGCCACCACGAGCGTCGAGATGGTGCGCATCCGGGGCTGGGCGGACGGCCTGGACCCGCCGAAGGACCTCGCGTAGCGCGGTCGCGCATGGGGCCGCTACTGATTAGTACAGATGAAGTATCCATCACTCTAACCCTCCTCTCTCTTCCTGACTATCTATTCGACTGTCCGGTTTTCCACTCTAATCTCGACGCCTCCGTCCC
>CAZYYH010000078.1:0-8458 GCA_964651725.1 uncultured Halobacteriales archaeon
GGAGCACCGGCCGCACTTGGTGCAGGCGTCGTGGTCGAGTAGCTGCTTCCACGAGAAGTCGTCGATGGAGGACGGACCGATGTCCTCGGGGGCAGCGTCCTCGGGGACGCGGGGGAGGCGCACGCCGTCCTTCTCGTCGCGGACGACGACGTTGGCGAAGGAGGAGAGCATGTGGAACGGCTTGGCGTACGGCACCCAGGCGACGAACGCGAGCGCGAGGAGGGCGTGGCTCCACCACGCGACGGGGTAGGCGGCGGTGGCCTGGCCGGGCGAGACGCCGGCGAGCACGAGCACGTCCTTGACGAACCAGCCGACGAAGCTCACCGTCTCGAAGGAGACGTCCCGGGTGGCGGACGTGCCGAGGATGCGGACGCCCTCGGTGACGTAGCCGCCGACGCCGAGCAGGAACAGCGACCAGACGAGGAAGTCGTCCTCCAGGCTGGTGTGTTTCCCCCAGAGCCGGTCGTTCCGCGTCCAGTAGCGCCGGTAGAGTGCGACGCCGAGGCCGACGACGAACAGGAGGCCCATGGCGTCCATGACGAGGGAGTACGCGAGGTAGAAGTCGCCGTGGAAGAAGCCGAACCCGACCCGGCTCGCGAGGTCCATGTCGACCATCAGGATGGTGGTGCCGATGAGGAGGGTCAAAAAGCCCCACATGATGAACGCGTGCATGAGGCCGCCGACGAAGTCGCGGTCGAACTGGTTGCGGTTGGAGAGGACGATGCGTCCGGCCGACAGCACGCGACCGGGCAGGTCGTCGAGCCGGTCGAAGGGGTCGGCGTCGGCGCGGACGTACCGGGCGAAGCGCACGTAGACGCCGTACAGGAACACGAGGATGGCGACGGCGGCGAGGTAGTAGAAGAAGGCCTCGCCGAGCGCGCCGATCCGCCAGAACGTCGGTCGGGTGACCTCGGAGCCGGTCTGCGCGAGTCCGTCCATGTCTACCGTATCGGCAGGGCACGAATCGCTTAAAGGTTGTCACACTCGGAGTCGGTGTCCTGCGGTCGTTCCGGACGCGGCGTGCAGCGCGTCAGACGACGGGTGCTACCGCGAGCGCCACGCCCGCCCCGAGTACGGGGACGTCCCACACCCCGAACTGCAGCCGGGGCTCCGTGGGGTTCCACGCGAAGCACCGCGCCTGGAGCGCGAGCGCGAACCGGTCGGCGCGAGCGAGCGCACGCCGGAGGCCGCCGACGGCGACGGTCGCCATGCGGTCGGAGAGGGGACGCTGGTCGCCGAGCCGCGCCCGACTCGCCTCGCGCACGCGCCGGAGGTCGGCCTGGAGGACGGGGAGGAAGCGGAGGACGAACCCGACGCTGGCGGCGAGGACGCGCCCGGGCTTGCCGGGGACGAGCCGGCCGATGGCGGCCTGCGTCCCGGAGACCGGTGTCGAGCGGACGTACGCGGCGCTGACGGCGAGCACGAGAACGACGCGGTAGCTGGCGAGGGCGGCCGCGCCGGCCCCGGCCGGGTCGAGCCACGGCGGACCCCAGGTGACGCCCTCGACGACGACGCTGGCGGCGAGCAGGGCGAGCGCGAGCCGGTAGTCGCGGAGCGCGGCGACGGGCGGGAGCCGGGCGGCGAGGAGCGCGAGGCCGGCGACGACGGTGAGCGCGAGGGGGGCGGCGGGATGGGTCCAGCCGAACGCGGCGACGGCGAAGCCGGCCTGGAACGCGAGCTTCGCGCGCGGGTCGAGCCGGTACGCGAGGCCGTCGCCGGGTGAGTAGGCGAGCGTCACGGCTCCGCCCCCCGCCGGGTCACGGTCGGCACACCTCTTGGCTGGTCACGGCGGCCGCACCCCGAGGTCGGCGAGCTTCGGGCGGACCGCGTCGGGGTCGCCGTTCGCGGCGACCTGGCCGTCCCGGAGGACGACGACGCGGTCGGCGGGGTCGAGGAGGTCGCGGAGGTCGTGCGTGACGACGACGACGCTGACGCCGTCGGCGTGGAGGTCGCGAAGCCGGTCGAGGACGGCGCGACGGGAGTCGGCGTCGAGGCCGGCGAGGGGTTCGTCGAGGACGAGGTGGTCGGGCTCCATGGCGAGCGCGCCGGCGACGGCGATCCGCGCCTGCTCGCCGCCGGAGAGCGCGTCGATTCGGGCGTCGCGGCGGTCCCCCATCTTGACTGCCGCCAGCGCAGCGTCGACGCGGCGGTCGATCTCGTCGCGGGGGAGGCCGAGGTTGCGCGGGCCGAAGGCGACGTCCTCGGCGACGGTCGCGGCGACGAAGGCGTCGCGGGGGTCCTGGAACACCAGGCCGACGGCGATGCGCGCGGCGACGAGATCGTCGCCGACGGGCGTGCCGTCCACCAGCACGTCGCCCTCGTCCGGTTCGAGCAGGCCGTTGCAGTGGCGGACGAGCGTGGTCTTCCCGGAGCCGTTCGGCCCCGCGAGCACGAGGAACTCGCCGTCCGCGACGGTGAGGCCGATGCCGCGGAGGACGGCCTCGCCGTCGTACCGGTGGACGAGTTCGCAGATCTCGATCATCCGGCGGCGAGCGCGTCGCTGTTCACGACGCCGACGGCGGCGGCGATCTTGACGGTCTCGAAGGGGACGAACGCGGCGGCGCCCGCGACGACGGCCGCGGGGAGGTCGTAGGGCGTCACGAGCCAGAGCTGTGCGATTCCGAAGGCGTAGATGGCGGCGGTGGCGGCGACGGTGGCGGCGACGACGCGGCCGACGCCCACGTCGTGCGGGTCGCGGAGCGTGCGGCCGCCGTGGACGATGGAGCCAGTGACGGCCGCCGCGACGGGGTACGACCAGAGGTAGCCGCCGGTCGGGCCGAGCAGGACGCCGAAGCCGGCCTGGCCGCCGGAGAAGACGGGTGCGCCCGCCGCGCCGGCGGCGAGGTAGACGACCATCGACGCCGCGCCCCACGCCGGCCCGAGGAAGACGCCGGCGAGGAACACGCCGAGCACCTGGAGCGTGACCGGCACGTTCGGCGACAGCGGGTTCGGGAACGAGACGTACGCGCAGGCTCCGACTAACGCCGCGAACACGGCGAGTCTGGCGACGTTCTCGACCGTCTCGTCGCCGACGAGGTCGACGTTCGTACGCGTGCTCATACCTCTCCCCTCTCGTCAACCCCATTCAGGGCTTCGGTTTACGAGTCAGCGTTAGGCACTACCTTTTTGTATCCCGGAGCCGTCAGCTTCGCTCCATCATGGACGAGAAGACCGAGGAACTCCGTGACATCTTCATAGAGGTAACCGACGAGGACACCGTCACAGAGACCCAGGAGGAGACGCCGGGATCGCTCACGTCCGACGAGGAGGTGGACGCCCGCCTCGAAGCCACCATCGCCGACATGCGCGAGCAGCTCGACTTCTCCACCACGCTCTCCGACGCGGATCTCGTCTCCGTCGTCCGCGGCTTCTACGCCGGCGACTCCGACGCCGAGATCGCACGAGCGCTCGGTGACGCCTCCCTCTCGAAGACCGTGAACCGCGCCCGCATCGACCTCCACCTCCTCACCGACGCCGACCGCGACGCCCCGTTCGCGCTCGAAACCCTCCGCGAGGAACTCGACCGCGGCCGCACCGTCGAGGAGATCGCCGACCGTCTCGACGTGAGCGAGTCCACGGTCCGCCGCTATCGCCGCATCGTCGACGCCGAGGCCGAGCGCCGCCGCGTCAACGACCGCTACCGTGGCGAGTTCGAGAACGTCCTCCAGGACCGCGAGATAGCCGAGCGCCTCACCGCGAACGTCCAGGAGGACGGCCTCGAGGACGCCACCGAGGGCATGGAGACCGACGTCTCCTTCTGACCGGAGGTCTCGTCCGCGCCACACGCCGCCGACCAGCGGCGGGTCCGGCCCGCACTCCACCCACCTTTCTACCCGTCGGACCGCAGCCGCGCCCGTGGCCCGCCGCGTCGCCCTCCTCGCACTCGCCGCAGTGATGGTCGGCCTCGCCGCACCACTCGTCGGCCTCTCGAGGGCTTCCGGACCCCGACGTCCCCGTTCCGACTGGACCAACCACGCAATCTGAACAGCGCCCGCTCGTCCCTCCCTCAACTTTATCCGCGAAGGCGGGACGAAACCGGGGTGTGACGGTTGCGTTCCACGAACTCGCCCGGGCGGCGTACTGCCCCCGCCAGCTCTACTACGCGCGGCGGGCGGACGACGACGCGCTGTCGGTCCCCGACGAGGTCGAGGCGGTGCGGAGCCTCGCGTTCGAGTACGACCGGCTGCTCGCCGCGGACGATTCCGCGCTCGTCGCGGAGCCGATAGCGGCCGCGCCGGCGGCGTTCCGCGCGAACCTCCACCGTGCGCGCGAGCGCTTCTCGGACGCGTGGCCGAACCTGATGGACCCGCCGGAGCGCCGCGTGCTCGTGACGGGAAAGGATGCCCGGGGCTACGTCCAGAAGGTGGTGGCACCCGACGGCGAGCCGGTGCCGAGCCTGGTGTCGCCGGGCGAGCCGCCCGGCGACGGCGTCTGGCGACCGCAGAGCGTCCGGGCGGTCGCGGCGGCGAAGGCGCTGTCCTGGCGCGAGGAGCGCGACGTGGACCGGGCGTTCGTGGAGTACCCCGCGCACGGCACGATCCGCGAGGTGTCGATGACGACCCGGCGGAAGGCCGACTACCGAACCGCGCTCCGGACGGTGCGGGAGATGGACGGCCCGCCGCCGCGCGTGTCGAACAAGTCGAAGTGCGAGGACTGCGAGTTCCGCGCGGAGTGCGGGGTGAAGATGCGGTCGCTGAAGTCGCTGCTGGGTTTGTGACGGCGTCGCGGCGCACCCCGCTCATAAACCGATGAACGTTACGATTTCTTTCAGGGATTTACAAACGACTAAGCTTACGAATCTATAGCGGGGCGAGTCACGGCCCCTCCGCCCGCCGGGCCACCTATCCGGTCACTCGCCGCGATCCGTGAAGTTCCGGAGCAGCCTATCCCCGAACAGGAGGACGAGGAGCGCGCCGACCAGGTCGAAGACGAGGTCGAGGACGGTGTCGCGCGCGCTGTAGGGGATGAGCACGGGTTCGAGGCCGAGGCGGTCGCAGACGGCGTGGACGACGTACTCTATGGCCTCCCAGAGGACGCCGCCCCCGACGATGATAGCGACGACTCGCGGTCGCGGATCGCGGTCCCGGCGGTCGGCGGTGGCGTGGGCGACGCCGCCGAGGAGCGCGGCCGAGGCGGTGTGCGTGACGTGATCCCACCAGCCCGTGTCGTCGTAGGGGCCGAGCATGCCGGCGGCGTGGGCGAGCACCGTGATCCCCGTGTAGAAGCGCTGCCACGGCCGGAACTCGACGCCGTACCGGCGCTCGACGAGGTCCGGGGCGTAGCTCGCCGCGAACGCGACCACGGCGTTCACCACCGCGCCCGGGCTTCGTTGCCGGACCCCGAGACCGAGCACGGCGAGGATGGCGCACCTGATGCAGCCTTCGAGGACTCGGACGGCTGCGGTCTGCCCCGTCATGCGTGTAGTCTGTACCGCTGGGAGGAAATAGGTTCGTCCTCCCGGCAGGGGTAACGGAGCGGCAGTGCCGCCCGGCGAACCGGCGAAACCCGGCCGGTCGCCGCTTCCGACCTGCTGACAGATCCACAACACAAGCCAGTTTTACCAAAAAACTAACTATACGCGGCGGGTTGGTCCGCCCATGCCCGGACCGGCGTTCACGACCGGCGACGCGGTGAGCCTCCACCCGGTCGAGACGGAGGACCACGAGTTCGTCCAGCGCGGTCGACACCACCCTAGTACGCGGGTGCCGCTGACCGAGACGACCATCCGCAGCCGCGACGAGGTGGCGGAGCTGCTGGAGGAGACCGGCGACTACCACTTCCTCGTCTGTCGAACTCCCGACGACGGCGAGGAGCCCGAACCAGTCGGCGTCGTCGGGTTCGCGTACACCCGCGAGGGCGACTGGGGCAGCCTGCTGTACTGGATCGCGTCCGGTCACCGCGGCGAGGGGTACGTCTCCGAGGCGCTCGACCTGTTCCTCGACTACGCGTTCGCCGAGTGCGGCTTCCACAAGGTGGTCGCGCGCACCATCGTCTGGAACGAGGCGTCCGTCCGGACGCTCGAAACGCTCGGGTTCGAGCGCGAGGGCGAGTTCCGCGAGGAGCGGTTCGTGAACGGCGAGTGGGTGGATGCCTACCAGTACGCCCTGCTCGCCCGCGAGTATCTGGACTGACCGCCGTCGAATCGGCTCGTCAGTGCTCGTCCAGCCACGCTTCGACCTCTTCGGCCATCGCCCCGCGTCGATGCACCACGCCCGCCGCCACGTCCACCACCGTACTCTCGACGCCGCCGGTTTCCCCGCCGTCGAGCACGACCGCCGCCGCGTCTCGAATCTCGTCGTCGAGTTCGGCGACGGTGCGGGCGCTCGGCCGGCCGGTGACGTTCGCGCTCGTCGCGGTGACCGGCGTGGGCGCGGCGGCGCGCACGAGCGCGAGCGCGAGGTCGTGGTCGGGAACGCGCACGCCGACGCGGTCGCGGCCCCCGGTGAGCGCGTCCGGCACTCGGTCGCGCTTCTCGCAGACGACGGTGACGGGACCGGGGAGGAACTCGCGCAGGAACCGGCGCTCGCGCTCGGAGACGGCGACGTACGCCTCGGTGGCGTCGGCGTCCGGCACCGCGAGCGACACCGGGTTCGACCGGTCGCGGCCCTTCACCGCGTAGACGCGCTCGACGGCGTCCGGGTCGAGGGCGTCCGCGCCGAGACCGTACACCGTCTCCGTCGGATAGACGACGAGGTCGCCGTCGCGGATCGCGTCGGCGGCGCGCGCGATGGCGTCGCTCATCGACGGAGATTCGGGCCGCGCGAAAGATGAATCGGTCGGTTCGGTAGCGGGGTCGCGTCGCGGCCGCGTCCCAGCTCGCCAGGAGTTCCGCTGAATGACCGGCCGAGTCGGCGCGACTTGCCGTCTCGCCCGCGAATCGGCGTCCGGAGGAGTTCCTCGGGGCGCGGTGCGCTACGCCGACTCGATGGCGGCCGCCACCTCGTCGTAGTCGGGGAACGCCGGCCACTCGTCGGCCACCCACGCGTACTCGACGGTGCGGTCCTCGGCGAGCACGTACACCGCGGGCCGCGGCTCGCTCACGCCCGCCATGCCGTCGAGGTCGTTCACGATGCCGTACCGCTCGGCGACGTCGTTCGCCGGGTCGCTGAACAGCCGGTAATCGAGGTCGCGGTCGTCGATGAGCGTCTTGTGCTCGTACGGCGACGAGATGGAGAGCCCGACGACCGTCACGCCGTACTCGTCGTCCCACGCCCGCTTCGACAGCTCCTTCCACGCGTACGTCGCCGGGAACGCGCCGTCCATCGGATGGAACACGAGCACCACCCGGCCCTCGGCGGTCAACTCGGAGAGCGCCACGTCCTCCCAGAACTCGTCGTTCACGAGCGGTCGCGTGAAGTCGGGGGCGACGTCGCCCTCCTCGACGTGGTCCGTCTCCGGGAGTTCGACGACGTCGAAGTCGGGCACGGCTACTCCCTCCCGTAGGTGTTGTCGAGATACTCCACGATGTTCGCGCTCTCCGCCATCGTCACGCCCGTGTTCCCGTCGACGATGACCGGCACCGTCCGCACGCCCGCGACGCGCTTCACGACGGTCCGCTCCGAGTGCATCGGCTCCACGAACCGCGAGCGGTAGTCGAGGCCGTACTCGTCGAGCGCCCGCACGACGCGCTCGCAGTACGGGCACGCTTCCAGGCGATACAGCGTGATGTCGTCCGAACTCGACGGGTCCGCCGGCGCGGTGTCCGCGCTCATGGGCGGGCGTTTGGCCGAAACGGGCGTAAGCCCTTCGCTCCCGGAAGCCGGGGGCAACTCTTAATTCTCCTCGCTGACAAGGTGGCGTAGCGAATGGGCATACGCTGGATTCAACACTCCGTCACCCTCGCGGCTGAGGTGTTCGGAGTCGAACTCAACACCGGCCAGATCACGGTCGTCGGTGCGTTCGCCATCGTCGTCCTCATGGCGCTCTCCGGGTTCTTCTCGTCGTCGGAGATCGCCATGTTCTCGCTCGCGCACCACCGCATCGACGCGCTCGTCGAGGACGAGACGCCCGGCGCGGAGACGGTGAAGCACCTCAAGGACGACCCGCACCGGCTGCTCGTCACCATCCTCGTCGGCAACAACCTGGTGAACATCGCCATGTCGTCGATAGCCACCGGCCTCCTCGGCTACTACCTGAGCCGGGGCGAGGCGGTGCTGGCGGCGACGTTCGGCATCACCGCGCTCGTGCTCCTGTTCGGCGAGAGCGCGCCGAAATCGTACGCGGTCGAGAACACCGAGTCGTGGTCGCTCCGCATCGCGCGCCCGCTCCAGTACTCCGAGTACCTGCTCTACCCGCTCGTCGTCACGTTCGACTACCTCACCCGGGTCGTCAACCGCGTGACGGGCGGCCGGTCCGCCATCGAGACCTCGTACGTCACCCGCGACGAGATACAGGACATGATCAAGACGGGGGAGCGCGAGGGCGTCATCGACGAGGACGAGCGCGAGATGCTCCAGCG
>CAZYYH010000079.1:0-8324 GCA_964651725.1 uncultured Halobacteriales archaeon
AACCAGGCGTCGCGCGCGCCGAAACCGGCGTCGTACATGTAGCCGCCCATCGCGCCCGTCTCGGGGAGGATGGCGGCGTACGTCGAGACGGAGCCGGGCGGGTCGTCGCCGAACAGCTGCGTCCGGGGTTCGGCGGGTGCGCCCTCGCCGCGCTCGCGGTAGCCCCGGCGGACCGCGTCGACGTACTCGGCGGGGGTCGCCAGGCCGGCGACGTCGTCGCTCGTGAGGAACAGCGCGTCGGTCATGGGTAGGGAGAGGAGCGCGGGTGAGAAAAGTCCCGGGGAGAGGGTAGAAGAGGACTCAGTCGGCGGGTTCGAAGGAGGGGCTGCTCGACCCGGACTGGGCGGGCGCGTCGACGGGCGCGTTCACGAAGAGGGCGTGGCCGACGAGGAGTACGGCGAGGAGGCCGCCGACGGGGACGGCGGACGTGAGGCCGACGCCGGCGGCGTGGAGGACACCCGTGGTTCCGAGCAGTGCGAGGGGGATGAGCCCGAGAACGAGGTCGTAATACTGGGTCATAATCTATTACATACTACGGTCGCTTCCGACTTAACTCTTTCCCTCATAGGCACGTGGTAGCTACCTGAGATAGGACGCAGAGGTGTAGAATGACCACTGCATAACTTATGAGAACGATTTGTGGTTTCGGTTACGAGGGGTTATGATGCTGCTTTCTGGCGTATTTCACGCTCTCCGGTCCCGTATCGCCGCTCGAATCACCCGCCAGCCCACGAGGAGCGCGCCGCCGACGACGACCGACACCGCCGCGAACGACGTCGCGGCGTCGCCCCGGAACCACGGCGTCGCGCGGAGGGCCTGTGAGACCACCACCGCGAGCATCCACGCGCCGAGCGACGCCGCGAGCATCGACCGCCGGGACTCGACGGTCGAGCGGGCGTACGCACCGACGAGCGGCGCGGCGACCGCCCACCCGAGGTAGAACTGGACGGCGGTGTCCGCGACCGCGAGCGGTTCGACGAGCGGATGGAAACCGTGCCGCAGCTCGCCCGCCACCACGAACGCGAGGATGGCGAGGAGGTCGCCGACGAGGTACAGCCGGACCGCGCTGGCGTCGACGCGCCCGGCGAGCCGCGACGCGAGACCGGAGTGAGTCTCTGCGCTCATGCCCGCCGCTTAGTACGGCCGCGCTATTGGTCTCCCGGTTCCGGTCGGACGCCGGCGACGGTGTACGTGAAGCCCCGCTCGACGACGCTCGCGCGCAGGCCCGTGGACGCGAGCAGGTCGCGCGCGGCGTCCGCGCCGAGGAACGCGGAGTCGAAGCCGACGAGGTGTTCGACGCCGACGAGCGCGCGCCCTCGCCACGTCTCGGGGTCGAAGTCCCGGAGGACGAACACGCCGCCGGGGCGGAGCGCCCGAGTGGTCGCTTCGACAGCGCCGACGCGGTCCGGGATGTGGTGGAGCGCGTCGGTGACGACGACGGCGTCCGCGCGCCCGTCGCGGACGGGGAGGCGGGCGGCATCGCCCGCGACGGCGTCGAGTCCCCGCGAGCGTGCCTTACGGAGCATCGGGAGCGACGCGTCCACGACGACGGGGTTGCGGTCGTGCATCGCCAGGGAGGCTCGACCCGTGCCGCCGCCCACGTCCAGCACCGTCTCGACCGGGCCGTCCGCGAGCGCGAATGCGGCGTCGAGGCTCTCCCGGTCGGCGCTCGGCATCGCCCGGTCGTACACCGGTGCGATGCGGTCGAAGAACCACCGGTCGCCCGCCCCCGACGCGTCCATGACGGTTGAAGGAACGGTCCAGACGGTGTTAAGCGCGAGGGCGCGAACGCCGGGTTGAAGCCGCCGCGGCCCGAACCCCCGACGATGGAGTACGCCGTCGTGGGGTGGCCGGCGGACGGCCCGACGCTCGACCTCGACCACCGCGAGTTCGCCTACGCCGGGAAGTTCGTGATGTCGAACACGGGGAAGGCGGTCTGCCGGGACGGTGCCGAGGTGATCGCGGCGGCGTCGTTCAACGCCGACCGCACCGACGACGACGCGGCGTGGCTCCGGTACGTGACGGTGCGCCGCGACCGCCGCGGCGAGGGCGTCGGCGCGCGCCTCGCGGCGTTCGCGACCCGCCTGCTCCACGAGCGCGGATACGGGGTGGTCCGCATCGCCGTGAACAACCCGTTCGCGTACCACGCGCTCTACCGTGCGGGCTTCGAGTTCGCGGGCGACGAGACGGGCGTCGCCGAACTCGTGCTCGCGCACTCCGGTCCGGACGGCGGGGAGGCGGACGCAACGACGTACCGGGACGGCCTCGACCGGTTCCGTGCGCGCGACGACCTCGCGGACGAGGAGACGGCGTTCCTCGACGAGAAGACGGCGGCGGGACCGCCGGCGGTCGTCGAGTCGCCGACGGCCGCGTCGAGCTAGCCGCCGGTTCGTTCGGACTGCACCGCCCCATGGTTTATTTCGGCGGGCTTCGTACACCCGACCAGAGCCACAGATGAGCCTCTTCCGCGACCTCGGGAAGCGCGTCGAGAAGTTCAAGAAGCAGGCGGAGGCCGCCGCCGACGACAGCTACGAGTGTACGGACTGCGGCGAGGAGTTCGGCGCGAACTACGAGGAGTGCCCGGAGTGTGGCGGCGAGGTCGTCCGAGTCGAGGACGGGTAGCCGAACAGTACGGAAGACGTTTGACCGTCCCCCGAGAACTCGTCGCCGATGCCCTCCATCGCCCGCGCCCTCGCCGTTCTGGGCCTCGCCGTGCTCGCCGTCGGCGGCTCCGCCGCCGGCTACGGCGTCTACGAGTCGTGGACGAACTCCTGCGAGTCGGGGTACGGCGTGTCCGCGATCCAGCTCGGCCCGAACGAGACCGCCGAATCGTCGTTCGAGCGCGTCGCGTACGAGAACCTCTCCGCCGACGAGCAACGCGTGTTCCGCGAAGCGGTGCGGAACGGGAGTTCCGGCGTCGAGAACCGATCCGTCCTCGACGGCCTGAGCGGCAAGGTCGTCGTCTACGAGGGCGACCGCTACGAGACCGTGGTGTGGGTCAGCGACTACCCGAACACCCACGCCTCGTTCGTCGTCTTCGGCGGGCTGACGGCGGCGGTCGGTGCGGTCGTCGCCGGCGGCGCGTTCGGCTGGCGGTGGCTCTCGGATCGGTGACCGGGCCGGCGGCGCACGAAGCCGGGAGATTAAAGCACTCGACCACCTACGCGCCAGTAATGGGTAACGCGGCGCTCCGGGACCTCGCGGTCATCGACGAGGTGCCGTTCGACGAACTCTCGGGCGGGGTGGTCGCCGTCGACGCGCACAACTGGCTGTACAAGTACCTGACGACGACGGTGAAGTGGACGCGCGACGAGGTGTACACGACGGCGGACGGCACCGAGGTCGCCAACCTCGTGGGGCTGGTGCAGGGGCTGCCGAAGTTCTTCGAACACGAACTGACGCCGGTGTTCGTGTTCGACGGCGCGGTCGTGGACCTCAAGGAGGAGGAGATCGAGGAGCGCCGGGAGGCGAAGCGGGACGCCCAGGAGCGACTGGAGGAGGCCCGCGAGGCCGGGGACGCCATCGAGGCGGCGCGGATGGAGGCGCGCACGCAGCGGCTCACGGACGTGATCCACGAGACGACGCGCGAACTCCTCGACCTGCTCGACGTGCCGTACGTCGAAGCGCCCGGCGAGGGCGAGGCGCAGATCGCGCACATGGCGCGGACGGACCCCGCGGTCGACTACGCGGGGAGCGACGACTACGACACGCTACTCTTTGGCGCACCCCTCACGCTCCGGCAGCTGACGAGCAAGGGCGACCCGGAGCGCATGGACCTCGACGCGACGCTCGACGCGCACGACGTGACGCTGGCGCAACTGGTCGACGTCGCCATCCTCTGCGGCACCGATTTCAACGAGGGGGTGTCCGGATTCGGCCCGAAAACGTCGCTCGCGGCGGTGAAGGAGCACGGCGACCTCTGGGGCGTGCTCGACGCCGAAGGTGCACGCATCGCCAACGCCGACGTCATCCGGGAGCTGTTCCTCGACCCGAACGTGACGGACGACTACGACCTCGACCTCTCGCTGGAGCCGGACGTGCCGGCGGCGCGCGAGTACGTCACGGAGGCGTGGGGCGTGGCCGCGGGCGAGGTGGCTCGGGGGTTCGAGCGAATCGAGGAGAGCGTTACGCAGACCGGGCTGGACCGGTGGACGTAGCGCCGGATCGCCGAAAGCGACGGCGAGCGGCTTTCGGTGGGTTTTACGCGCGGTCCGCGCCAACCTCCACACATGAGCGACGACCAGGACTACCGCGTGGAACGAGACAGCCTCGGCGAGATGCAGGTGCCCGCCGACGCGTACTGGGGCGCGCAGACCCAGCGCGCGATAGAGAACTTCCCCATCAGCGACGAGCGGTTCGGGCGGCGGTTCGTCCGCGCGCTCGGCGTCGTGAAGAAGGCGGCGGCGCGCGCGAACCGCGACCTCGGTCTCGTCCCGGCGGACAAGGCCGACGCCGTAATCGAGGCGGCGGACGAGGTGATCGCGGGCGAGCACGACGACCAGTTCCCGGTTGACGTGTTCCAGACGGGGTCAGGAACTTCCTCGAACATGAACGCGAACGAGGTCGTCGCCAACCGGGCGACCGAGATCTACGGCGGCGACCTCGGCACGCGCGAGATCCACCCGAACGACCACGTCAACTTCGGGCAGTCGAGCAACGACGTGATCCCGACGGCGATGCACGTCGCCGCGCTCGAAGCCCTGGAGAAGGACGTTCGGCCGGCGCTGGAGACGCTTCGTGACGCGCTCGCGGAGAAAGAAGAGGAGTTCGCGGACGTGGTGAAGACCGGCCGCACCCACCTCCAGGACGCCACGCCGGTCACGCTCGGCCAGGAGTTCGGCGGCTACCGCACGCAGGTGGAGAAGGGGCTCGCGCGCGTCGAGAACGTCGAGCCCCACCTCCGCGAACTCGCGCTCGGCGGGACCGCCGTCGGCACCGGCCTCAACACCCACCCCGAGTTCCCGGGGCGAGCGGCGGAGTACGTCTCCGAGGAGACCGGCGTCCAGTTCCGCGAGGCCGACGACCACTTCGAGGCGCAGGCCGCCCACGACGCGATGTCGGAAGCTCACGGCGCGCTCCGGGTCGTCGCGGGGAGCCTGAACAAGATCGCCAACGACCTCCGGCTGCTCGCCTCGGGGCCGCGCAACGGCCTCGGCGAGATCGAGCAGCCGGAGAACCAGCCTGGCTCCTCGATCATGCCCGGGAAGATCAACCCCGTCGTCGCGGAGGCCGTGAACCAGGTCCACAAGCAGGTCGTCGGGAACGACGCCGCCATCTCGGCGGGCGCGGCCGAGGGCCAGCTCGACCTCAACCTCTACAAGCCGATTCTCGCCCACGACTTCCTGCAGTCGGCGGACCTCATCGCCAACGGGAGCGAGGTGTTCGCCGAGAAGTTCGTCGCCAAGCTCGAAGCCAACCGCGAGCACTGCGAGGCCCAGGTCGAACAGTCGATGGCGCTCGCCACCGCGCTCAACCCCGCCATCGGCTACGACAAGGCGAGCGAGGTGGCGAAGGCCGCGCTGAAGGAGGGCAAGACCGTTCGGGAGGTCGTGCTGGAGCGCGGGTACCTGTCGGAGGAGGAGGCCGACGAGGTGCTCGACCCCGGGAAGATGACCCATCGCGGGATTCTGGGCGACGAGTAGCCCGCTGTGCGCTTTCGGCCGTTCCCTCGCCGTTACACTGGCTTTTCCCTTCACCGTACTGCGAGCCTTGCAGGACTACAACTGTCGTGGCTCCAGTCCGGAGAACTGCTGCCCGCTCGTGCAGGTCGGGCCCTGTTCGGCCCACAGGAGTTCGACATCTCGAAAGTTAGAGAGCTGGTAGTTGCGGAGGTTCCAGTCAGGAGACGCGTACTCGCGTCGTCATTCTCCCGTAACGCCGAGTTGTTCGACGAGTTCCTGCATGTTAGCGCAGTCCCGGAGCTCCTGGATTTTCCCATCCGCAACGCGCCATTTCGACGCACCTCGCAGTTCGACTTCACGCCCGGTCGGTGGAATCCCCTCGTACTCGCCCTCGTGGGTCATCGTGAACCGCACCTCCGCCATTCCCTTCTCACCGCTCGTGAGCACGTCGGTGAGTTCCGCGTTGAAGTCGGGAAAGCCGTTCACGATCTTCTCGATGACTTCCTTTGCCTCGTCGGGCCCACGCACTCCACCTCCGGGCGCGGCTGGCGTCTCCCACTCGAAGGACTCCGAAACGATGTCGGGGAGCTTCGAGTAGTTTCGTTCGTTCGTCATCTCCACGAAGGCTTCCATGATCCGTTCGGTGTCTGACGTAGCTTCTGACATACATTTCCCCGCTACCGAGGTGTCCGTTTCGTGACGCTCCTGTGACGTTCTGAGTTCCTCTCCGCGCCGGCCTTCCTCACTCCCTTGTCTCGGACAGAACGCCTACGTCAGTGTTCTGAACGTGGAGCGTTAACAATTCGCCCCATTTCGATGGAGCTTAACTGATTGATAGATACGCGCACCTTCTACACGGTCGAACTGTCCGGAATGGAACTCTGCCTCCGACGGTCGAGTTCGGTGACTATCGCTGGCGGCTGGACCTGCAGTTCGGAATTCGCCCCGAGTACGCCCCGAACACGTCCGTCACAGCTATCGGCATCCGCGTCCGGTAGCGCAATCAGCTTCGACCCGGCACGCCAAGTGCCCGAAAATGGCACCCACGGCGCGCACGGCGGACGAGACGACCGACTCCCCCGGCGACGAGCCGGTGGTCGATTCGCGCGCGCCCCGGTTCGGGCAGACCCTGACGACACTCGCGCTCGTGAGCGCTATCGCACTGGAACGGCCCCTCCTGCTGTACGCCGTAACCGCCGTCCTCGTCGCTGCCGTCGCGTCCGGCTGGCGAATCGACCTCTACGCCGTCCTCTGGAAACGCGGCGTCCGGCGGTTCCTCCCGCCCGTGGAGCCGGAACCCGCGGCACCTCACCGGTTCGCGCGCGTCGTCGGCGCGGTCGGGACGCTGCTCGCGTCCGCGCTCGTGGTTGCCGGATTCCCGCTCGCGGGCTACGCCGTCGCGGGCGGCGTGGCGGCGGCCGCCGGGCTGGCGGCGGCGACGGGGCTCTGCCTCGGGTGCCGGATGTACGGCGAGGTCGCGGCGTTCCGCCGGCTCGGGCTGGTGTGAGGCGGCTCGACCGGGCGGAAAGCGGAGTTTTCATGGGGGATGCCCTCGAATTCGGCGTAATGCCTTACACCTGCCGCGGCTGCAGCCGCACTTTCTCCGACGAACTCGACCGCGACATCCACGCGGAGCGATGCGTTGAGAACACGCTCTGCTGCCGGCGCTGCGGCGAGTCGTTCGACGAGCGACGCGCGACCACCGACGGCTGGCGGTTCGAGTGCCCCGAGTGCGGCGCGGCCGGCATCGGCGATGGCCTTCGACGGCTCGACGACCGGCCGCTCGCCGAAGCGCGCGACTGACCTGACCGATAGCTGGGGCGTTTAAGTCCCTCCCGGGCCACGCCCCGGCATGGAACGACTCGACTCCCGCGTGCGCGTCGTGTGGTTCGTCGGCGCGCTCGCCGTCGCCGCGGTTCTCACCACTGTCGCGTGGTTGCTCGACGCGTACGTGCTCGACGTCGGCGCGTGGCTCGCGCCCGCGGTCGGCGCCGCCGTCGCCCTGGTCGGCGGAGCGTTCGCCGTGCTCCGGTACCGGTTCTGGCGATTCGAGGTCGAGGCGGACGCGCTGTTCATCGAGCGCGGCGTCCTCACGCGCGTCAGGACGGTCGCGCCGTTCGTTCGCGTTCAGCACGTGGACTCGCGGCGCGGCCCCGTCGAGCGACTCGTCGGTCTCGGGACCGTCGTCGTCTACACCGCCGGCTCCCGGGGCGCGGACGTCGCCATCCCCGGGTTGACAACCGAGCGCGCGGAGGCGCTCCGCGAGGAACTCCGGCGGCTCGCCATCGAGAGCGAGGGGGAGAGCGAGGACGCCGTATGAAGCTGCATCGGCTGTCGGTGCCGTATCGCGTCGTGTCGCGGGGCGCGAGCGTCGCGGTCGCGCTGTTCTTCGTCGGGTCGTCGTTCGTCGGCTCCGGCGTCGTGGACTCGCCGCTGGCTCCCGTCGCCCTCGCGGTCGCGGGCATCGCGGCCGCGGTCGCGTGGGAGGTCGCGTACTACCGCCGGTTCGAGTACGAACTCACGCCGGACACGCTCGACGTGCACTCGGGCGTGGTGTCGCGCCGCGACCGCGAGATACCGCTGCGCCGCGTCCAGAACGTCGATATCTCGCGCAACGTCGTGCAGCGCGCGCTCGGCATCGCCAAGGTCGAGTTCGAGACCGCGGGCGGCGGCGACACCGAGGCGGCGCTCCGGTTCGTCTCG
>CAZYYH010000080.1:0-8269 GCA_964651725.1 uncultured Halobacteriales archaeon
CCGCGAACCAGCCCGGAGCCAGGAGGGGGTTGAGGCTGGTGAGCCACGCCACCGCGCCGCCGACGAGCGCGCTCGGCCAGTGCGCGCCCGCGAGCTTGGCGAGACCGATCGCGAACGCGCCGTTGAAGAGGAACCACGCGCCGAACACCTTGAGGAGCACGGTGTTGCTGACGCCGGCCATGACGAGCAGCGCGAAGAACACGAGAAATCCGAGCGTGAGCAGGTAGCCGAACAGCTTGAACGGCGAGAACCGCCTGGACTGATGGCCGACGAGCGACTCCATCGGGGGGAGCGTCGCGGGGTCGGCGAGGTAGCGCTCGATGCCGTCGCGGTGGCCGGCACCGACGACGGCGACGACGCTGTGGCCGCTCTCGCGGAGCGCGACGAGCTTGTGGGCGATGAACGCGTCGCGCTCGTCGATGAGGGCTTCCGCACCCCCCGGGCTGAACCGTCGGAACTCCTCCATCATCGCGGTGACGACGTCGGCGTCGGTCAGCTTCTCGACGTCGAACTCCTCGTCCTCGGGCGCGGCGATGCCGATGACGGCGAGGAACAGGCTCCACACCATCGCGAGCTTCTCGCGGAGCGTCATCCGCGCCCAGAACCGCTGGATGGTGATCTGGATGTCGCGGTCGACGAGCGCGACGCCCGAGCCGACCTCCCCGGCGGCGTCGATGGCGGCTTTCATGTCGGCCCCGGGCGAGATGTCGAAGCGTTCGCCGAGCCGGGTCTGGACGTAGGAGAGCATCCAGTACGCCAGAAACTGGAACGCCATGCTTCCCTCCAGCAGGTCGCCCGGGTCGAGGTCCTCCGGCGTGTTGCCCTGGAGCTGGTTGTACCGGGATTCGTCGAGTTCGACCGCGACGACGTCCGGGCGCTCGTCCGCGACGACGCGCTCGACCTCGTCGACGCTCTCCGCGGAGACGTGCGCCGTGCCGACGACCCGGACGGACCCGCCGGCCGACCTTTCGTCGCTCATTACCCGCAAGAAACGACTCCCTGCTCTTACCGTTGTCGGACCGGGTTCGGGCTACTCGATCCCGGAATCGGCGACGGGTTCGTCTACCGCCGATCCGCGGTCGTCGCGGAGCGTCCGGTAGACGCCGACGAGGAGCGTCGAACCGAACGCGGTGGCGATTGTAGACCCGGCGAACCCGAGGACGCCGAGTCCGGCAAGGACGCTCGGAGACAACGACGGCAGCCCGAAGGTCGGCGCGTCGGGCGGGAGTTCGACGTACTGGAGGACGGCTACGTACGCGGGCAGGGTGAGGAGCGTGGACGCCAGGAAGTTCAGAACGACGTAGCCGAACGTCGTCCGGGGGTGGCCCCTGGCGAGGCGAACACTCCCGCGGATGGCGTCCAGCGGTCCCTCCTCGCCCACGACGGCGGCGGCCGTGTAGTACGCGAACAGGACCGCGACGCCCAGGACGAACGCGAGGAAGAGCACGACCATGAGGAGCGTGAAGACGCCGAACGTCACGGCGCTCGCGCCGCCCAGTCCGACGCCGATACCGATGCCGACGAAGAGGACGACGAACGCCAGGATGGCGACGGCGATGCCGAGTGCGAACGCCACGGCGACGAAGCCGAGGTTCGCCAGAAACAGTGCGACGTACCGCCTGCGGCCCCACGCCAGCCACCGCGACCACGATGGGGTCTCGCCATCGAGGGCGGCGGCGGCGGAGCCGAGGAGGCCAGCGACGAGGAACGGTGAGACGAAGAAGCCCATGCCGGTCGCCGCAACGTTCGCCAGGGGATGGACCTCCTGGGCTGCGAGCTGGAGCGCGCCGACGAGCGCCGGGAGCGCGGCGGCGGCGAGCAGGAACGGGGTATCGACGAGGACGCGGCCCGCCCGCCGTGCCTGCTGGAGGACGACCATACGTGACATGTCGGCACGAAACTGGTAAGAGTTTGGGTGCTTCGGAGGGGCCCGACCGGTTCCAGCAGATTCTTTCCCGCGCCTTCCGAACCCCGGCGTATGCCCGACCTCGCGGAGACGTACGTGGAGAACCGGTGGATCGTTGGGCCGAACCAGGCGAACAACCTCGGCACGGCGCACGGCGGGAACGTGATGAAGTGGATGGACGAGGTCGGCGCGATGGCGGCGATGCGCTTCTCCGGCGAGACGTGCGTGACGGCGCGGATGAACCAGGTGGATTTCAAGCGCCCCATCCCGACGGGCGACATCGCGCTCGTGGACGCCTACGTGTACGACGCGGGCCGGACGAGCGTTCGGGTGCGGCTGCGCGCGTACCGCGAGGACCCGCGCTCGGGCGAGACGGAGGAGACGACCGAGTCGTACTTCGTCTACGTCGCCATCGACGACGACCGCGAGCCGACGGCGGTGCCGGAACTCGCGGTTTCGACCGGGGAAGGAGAGCGGCTCCGCGAGGCGGCGCTCGCCGGCGAGGACGCCATCGACGGGTCGTAGCGAGCGGGTAAGGCCGGAGCGCCGTCCCGCAACGCCGTCCTACCGTGGGATGGCCCGAAGTGACGCGACCGTCCCTGAATTTTAAGTACGGGAACGGGACGAAACTGTCGTGCCGCGCCCGAAGGGGCGCGGCCACGCTCCCTCCCCGCCGTCCCCCTTCCCGACGCTCCCACCCACCGATGCTCGCCACAGCCCCACTATCCCGCTCCCCGACCGACTGGCTGCCGATCCGACCGCGGCCGCCGCACGACGCGTAGTCGCCACTCCGCGTCAGCCCCTTCCAGCGCCACCAGACCGTCCCAATCCCCGCGTCATCGCTCCGCGCCGGTCCCCGTAGCCCCAGCTACGTCGCGCCCGGCGTCGACGCCGTCGAACAGCCGTGCTCACGCTACCGGCGCCGACGGTAGCACCAGCAGCGGCGCGAAAGCGAGGTGTAGACGACGCTCCACGGCCGGTCGACGATCCACGAGTCCGCGGCGTCCACGACGCGCTGGTAGTCCACGCTTCCGCTCTCCTCGGGCGAGCAATCACCCGCCGGTAGGGTACGGCGCGAACCGCAAAAAGCATCGACCGGGCTGCGAGGGTCACCGGTTGCGGTGGTCGTCGGGCAACGGCCCCGGTCGACGGACGAGACGCGTCTACGCTGTAAATCGGGATGCAGGGGGTGGAGTGGTGGGGTGAGCCGGCCTCGTCCGGCTCGGCTCGGTACCCGCATTCGATGTCACGCCGTGCGCCACCTTATATTCGTCGGTGCCACCGACTCAATACTGAGAGTCGTCCCGCCGAATGAGGACATGTCAAATCTGCGCCCGGACCCAGGAACAAAAGGGATTTCATCGATGGGACGGCGGTCGCCGGTCGACGGCCCGGGCCGGCTGGCGGCGTCCCGCGGTCGACTACCGGTCAGAACGAGGCGGAGTCGGCGAGGTCCCGGTAGCGGGCGAACAGGCGCTCGGCCCACGCGAACGCGTCCGGGTCGTCGGTCTCCACGAACACGCGCGGAATACCGGAGTCGTCGTGAGCCGCCATCCCCAACTTCGTGTCGAAGAGGAACAGTTCGAACGGGACGCCGTCGTACACCAGCACGTCGAACCGACCGGAGTCGAACGCCTCCATCGCCTCCTCGTGGTACTCCTCGGCGATGATGTCGACGAGTTCCTCGTCGAAGATGACCTCGATGTCCGTGCCGTTCAGCATCTCGCGGTGCGCGACGTCGACGTACACCGGCGAGATGATGGAGGTGAACATCCGAAGCGACTCGGACTCCTCGATGAGTTCGATGATGCGTTTCACGCCGAAGTGCGTCTGGCGGGCGCTCGGGCACGTGACCGTGGCGCCCTCGAAGTGCTCGACCGGGACGTCGACCTCGTCCAGTGGAACGGTGTTGAGGAACGGTTCGAGCCGGCAGGCGACTCGCACGCCCGACTGGAACGCGGCGAGCTGGTTCGCCGTCTCCTCGCCGAGCCCCGTCAGCTCGAACGTTCGCTCGGTCTTCTCGAGCAGCCCCTGGTCGCAGAACGTCTGGGTGGCGCGGTGGATGGTCGAGCGCGACATGCTGAGCGCCTCCTCGAGTTCCATCGCGGTCTTCGGCCCGTCGAGGAGCGCGTCGAACACGGGCGCACGCTTCACCACCTCGACTGCGAACGCGGCCGCGTCGGCGTCACGCCTTGATTCGTCGGTCTCCTGGGTCATGGTCCGTTCTCCGGTGCCGGCTACGTCGGTCGTCGCCGACTGGCGATGCGCGGCCGTGCCGGCTCGCGGCCGCGGACGGTCACTTCCAGCCCCTACTCGCCGTGTGATACCGCATCACTTGCTCCATCCCGTCGAGATACCGGTCGAGGTCGACCGACCGTATCTCGCTCGCGGCCTCCTTCACCTCGGCGTAGTTCTCCTGCCACCGATGGAGGAAGATGTCCTCGACGTCGCTGTCGTTGATCGTCTCGACGACCCGGTCGGCGGGCCCGGGCGAGTCGGCGTCGCGGGCGCGGTAGAGGTCCTCGCAGGAGACGACGCCGTTCTCCAGCGCGAACACCACGACGCCGGAGGTGTAGTCGCCCTCATGGACCTCGCGCTCCCACGTCGTGATCCAGTTGCCGATGCGGGCCATGCGCTGTGCGCGAAGCACGGCGCTCCGCAGCGTCCCGAACTCGTCTCTGTCGAACGACGGCGAGTGCATGAGGTCGATGCCCGCGTACGTGAACAGCATCATGTTCCGGCAGTCGTACGTCTGGCTCTCGTCGAGCGTCGCCATCTCGAGGTGCTGGTTGACGAGATACGAGTAGTCGATGGCGTTGAGGTTCTGCTTCACGTCGAAGGCGAACGTCGCGCCGAACTCGTCGCGGCACGGGGCGTCGTCGAGCGCTTCGTCGAGGGACGCCCAGACGCGCTCCGCGAACGAGAGGTACGTCGCGTCGACGCCGCGCCTGTCGGCGTTCACCGTCTGGTGGTCGAACGGTATCTTCGACGCCTCCTCGAACGTCTCGCGGTCCATCCGGCTCTCGGCGAGGTCGTCGAGGAGCACGACGTACATCGACGCCACCACCTTCGCGTCGCGGACGCGGTCGCCGTACTCGTCGGCGACGCTCGACAGCGTGATCGACGGGAACAGGTAGTGGAGCCACTTCCAGAGGAACCGGTCGCGGTCGCCGGCGTGGCGCTCGTAGTCGGCGACGAGGCCGGCGACCGACGCCGGGAGGTCGTGGCTCTGGACGGTCTGTACTCGTTCACCGGGGGCGGTTTCGGCCTCTCGCGTGGTGTTCCTGGTCACGGGATGGGGTCGTCGGGTCGCTGGCAGTTGGCCCGGTCCAGCGCCGTCGAGACGCCGGCGCGGAAGCGGCGACTGGGGATGATCCTTCTGCCACGAGCTTCTCGCGGAGATCGTTCGAGATGCCACGGGGCGCGTCGGCCCCGCCGTCGGTCGGGACGGCAGCGCTCACGGCCGTCACGAGGGTTGAGACGGTGGCGACGAGAGCCGGTCCCGCCACGCGCGCCGCCCCGAGGGAGTTCCGCGTCACACCTTTCATTCGGTCGCGCTCGAACAAAGGGATGTTTACCAGTTCGCTCGGTCCGCAGGGGCAGTAGCCGCCCGCCACCTGCGAACGCTTTTCCCGCCGCCGCGCGTACCGCCCGCCATGAGCCTGGACGTGGACGCGCCCTCGCCGCCGGAGCTGACGACCGGAGAGAAGAGCGTCTCGGACTACGACGACGCGGACGTGGAGGCGGACGCGGACGCGTCGTTCCACCGCGAGGACCTGGAGGCGTTCCTCCACGACGGCGCGTGGGAGCGGGCGTTCGGCGAGTGGGCGGAGCACACCGACGTGAGCGAGACGGAGTACGAGATCGCCCGCGACCTCGGGCTGTTCGAGGAGTACGACTTCTTCTGGGACTCCGCGGTGGGGCGCGTCGGCTACCACGCGCCGGGCGTGCCAGAGGACTGGCGCGAGCGCGACCTCCACCCGGACCTCGACTCGTGGGCGACGTCGTCTACCATCAACGCCGGCCTCGCCGACCTCGGCGACACCGTCTCGGAACTCCTGACCGAGGAGTACGTGGACTGGGACGAGGAGTTCGAGGAGCCGGACGACCTGCCGGATTTCTAGAGGACCCGCGTCGGGCGGTCGTCGGAACGGAGATGGCGGAGGCGATCACGGTTCACCATCACGGTTTTGCCGGCCGAACCCCGAGAGTCGGGTATGCCGACCGCGTACGTCACCGCGCCCCGCGACACCGCCGACGATCTCGCGGAGTCGCTCGTGGAGCGCCGCCTCGCCGCCTGCGTCAACGCCGTCGACTGCGAGTCCGTCTACCGGTGGGACGGGGAGGTCCACCGCGACGACGAGGTCATCCTGCTGGCGAAGACCACCGACGACCGATTCGACGACCTCGCCGCGTTCGTCCGGGAGAACCATCCCTACGACGTGCCCTGCATCGAGCGATTCGAGGAGACCGGGATGCTGGCCGAGTTCCGCGAGTGGCGGGACGATGAGGTGACGTGACCTCGTAGCGTCATCAGAATCGGGGCGACGCGCCGGAGCCGAGCGGCGCGAGTCCAGCTACCGGTCCCGGCGACCGTCGGCGGGCCGACGGTTCGGCGCGTCGAGGAAGCCGGCACGGTCCACCGCCCCCGGTGGAATCCCCGAGGGCGACCGAGCGGTAGCGAGAGAGCGGTGGCGAGAGAACAGTAGCGAGAGAGCGATCGAGCGCCCGGCTATCCCTGCACTTCGTCGTAGATGTCCTGCACGATGTCGGGGTTGCGGAGGGTGGTGGTGTCGCCGAGTTCGTCGTCGTTGGCGATGTCCTCCAGCAGCCGGCGCATGATCTTGCCGGAGCGGGTCTTCGGAAGTTCCGGCGTGAACACCACGGCCTCGGGGCGGGCGATGGGGCCGATGGCGTCCTCGACGCCCTCGACGATGCGCTCTTTCATGTCCTCCGTCTCGTCGTAACCCTCCTCGAGGATGGCGTATGCGTAGACGGCCTCGCCCTTCACCTCGTGGTCGCCGCCGACGACGGCAGCCTCGGCGACCCCCTCGACGCCGACGATGGCGGACTCGATCTCCATCGTGCCGAGGCGGTGGCCGGAGACGTTGATCACGTCGTCGACGCGGCCGAGCACGGTGATGTAGCCGTCCTGGTCGATCTTCGCGCCGTCCTCCGGGAAGTACACCCAGTCACTGGGGTCGTCGGAGTCGGTGTCGGAGTACTCCCGCCAGTACTCCTCGATGAACCGCTCGTCGTTGCGGTAGAGCGTGCGGAGCATCCCGGGCCAGGGCTTGTTGACGGTGAGGTAGCCGGCGCGACCGGCCTCGACCTCGTCGCCGTTCGTGTCGACGACGCGGGCGTCCACGCCGGGGAGCGGCGGGCCGGCGGAGCCGGGCTTCATCGTGGAGACGCCGGGCAGGGTCGTCACCATCATGCCGCCGGTCTCGGTCTGCCACCAGGTGTCCACGATGGGGCAGTCCTCGTTCCCGATGTGTTTGTAGTACCACTTCCAGGCGCGCGGGTTGATGGGTTCGCCGACCGTGCCGAGCAGCCGCAGACTGGAGAGGTCGTGGCGGTCGGGGTACTCCGCACCCCACTTCATGAACGCGCGGATGGCCGTCGGCGCGGTGTAGAGCTGGTCCGCGCCGTACTCCTCGATTATCTCCCAGAGCCGGTCGCGGTCGGGATGGTCCGGCGTACCCTCGTACATCATCGTCGTGGTGCCGAGCGCGAGCGGCCCGTAGACGATGTAGGAGTGACCGGTGATCCACCCGATGTCGGCGGCGCAGAAGTAGGTGTCCTCGGGTTTGACGTCGAGGACCGCCTGGCTCGTCCACGCCGTCCACGCGAGATAGCCGCCCGTCGTGTGCTTCACGCCCTTCGGCAGCCCCGTCGTCCCCGACGTGTACATCAGGAACAGCATGTCCTCGGCGTCGCGTTCGACCGGCTCGACCGTCGCCCCCTCGTTGTCCGCAACGAGGCCGTCGTAGTCGTGCTGGTTGCCGCGTAGGTCGTGGCCGAAATCGTCACCGTTCGGTCCGAGTCGGTCCACGACCACGGTCGCCCGCACGTCGTGGTCGACGCCGTCGAGGCCCTCGTTCGCCTTGTCGAGGTGGTCGAGCGGCTCGCCCCGCCGGTAGTAGCCGTCGGCCGTGACGAGGAACTCCGAGTCCGCGGCGTTCATGCGCGTGGCGAGCGCGTCCGCGGAGAACCCGGCGAACACCACGCTGTGGGGTGCGCCGATGCGGGCGCATGCCAGCATGGCGATGGGGAGTTCCGGGATCATCGGCATGTACATCGTGACGACGTCGTCCTCGCCCACGCCGAGGTCGCGGAGCGCCGCCGCGAACTCGTTCACCT
>CAZYYH010000081.1:0-8267 GCA_964651725.1 uncultured Halobacteriales archaeon
CCCGATCGGAGATGTGCCGGACGACGCTGAGGTCGTGGGCGATGAACAGGTAGGTGAGCCCGAACTCGTCCTGGAGGTCCTCCAGTAGGTTGAGGATCTGGGCCTGCACCGACACGTCGAGCGCGGAGACCGGTTCGTCGAGCACGACGAACTCGGGGTCGAGCGCGAGCGCGCGGGCGATGCCCACGCGCTGGCGCTGCCCGCCCGAGAACTCGTGGGGGTAGCGGTCGCGCTGGTCGGCGGAGAGGCCGACGCGCTCTAAGAGTTCCTCGGCGCGCTCGCGGCGCTCCGCGGGCGTGCCCTCGCCGTGGACGACCAGCGGCTCCCTGATAGCCTCGCCGACCGTCATCCGGGGATCGAGGCTGGAGAACGGGTCCTGGAACACGATGGATGCGCGCCGGCGGAACGACCGGCGCTCGTCCTCGGTCATCTCCGCGAGTGCCGTGCCGTCGAAGCGCACCGTGCCGTCGGTCGCGTCCCGCAGTCCGAGCAGCGTCTCGCCGGTCGTGGACTTCCCGCATCCCGACTCGCCGACCAGCCCGAGCGTCTCGCCCTCCGCCACCTCGAAGCTCACGCCGTCGACGGCCTTCACCGCCGTCGGGTCGCGGCCGAGCAGGGAGTCCACGAAGCCGTCCCGCTCGAAGTAGTACTTCCGGAGGTCCGCCACCTCCAGGAGCGACCCGGTCATCCGTCTCCCTCCTCGAAGTAGTCGTCCGGAAGCGCCTCCTCCGGGTCGTAGTCGTGGTCCGCGAGGACGCACTTCGCCCTGTGGCCGTCGTCGCCCTCTACTCCGAACTCCGGCGGCTTGTCGAGGCACTCCTCCATCGCCTTCGGGCACCGGTCCGCGAAGTAGCACCGGTCGCCCATCTCGTGGTCGAGCAGGCTCGGCACGTTCCCCGGGATGGGGTCGAGGCGCGGCGCGGGGTCGTCGAGGTCCGGGATGGAGCCGAGCAGCCCCCGCGTGTACGGGTGGACGGGGTCCTCGAACACGTCGCGGAGATCGCCGCGCTCCACGAGTTCGCCCGCGTACATCACGCCGACGCGGTCGCAGGTGCGGGCGATGACGCCGAGGTCGTGCGTGATGAGTATCACGCTCATCCCCGTCTCGTCCTGCACCTCGTCGAGCAGGCGCAGGATCTGCGCCTGGATAGTCACGTCCAGCGCGGTCGTCGGCTCGTCCGCGACGAGCAGGTCCGGCTCGCCGGCGAGCGCCTGCGCCACCATCGCGCGCTGGAGCATCCCGCCCGAGAACTGGTGTGGGTACTCCTCGGTGCGCTCCGCCGGGTCCGGGATGCCGACCTGCTCCAGCAGCGCCACCGCCCGCGCGTGGCTCTCCTCCGTGACGTACTCGCCGCCGGGCGCGACCGCCGACCCGAGGAACTTCGCCAGCCCGAACCCCTGCGTGCGCGACCGCGTCGACCGCGGGTTCGCGCTCGCGCGGCGCTGGACCTCCACCGCCTCCGCGATCTGCTCGCCGACCGTGATTGAGGGGTTGAAGCTGCTCATCGGATCCTGGAAGATCATGCTGAACGCCGAGCCGCGGAGCGACCGGCGCGCCCGCTCCGGGAGCCGGCGGAGCGCCACCGAGTCGCCCTCAACCGCCTCCGGATGCTCCTCGCGCACCGCCTCCGCGAACTCCGCGCTCCGGTAGTACACCTCGCCGTCGGTCACGCGGCCCGGCGACTCCACGAGGTCCATGAGGGAGAGCGCGGTCACCGACTTTCCGGACCCGGACTCGCCGACGATGCCGAACACCTCGCCGTCACCGACCTCGAAGCTCACCGACTCCACGGCGTTCACCTGCCCCTCCTCCGTGAAGAACCGCGTCGAGAGGTCCTCGACGCGGAGCAACGGCTCGCTCACGGGCCACCTCCCTCGCCCTCGATGCCGGGGTCGAGGGCGTCGCGCAGCCAGTCACCGACGAGGTTCACGCCCACCACAGCGAACACGATGGCGACGCCCGGAATCGTGGAGATCCACCACGACGTCGCCAGGTACTGCCGGCCCTGCGCGATGTCGAAGCCCCACGACAGACTCGTCCCCGAGAACCCGAGAAAGGACAGCGCGCTCTCCAGCAGGATGATCGCCGCGACCTGGATGGTCGCCAGCACCAGGATGGGCGTCACCGAGTTCGGCAGGACGTGCTTCCTGAGGATGAAGCCGTCGCTCGCGCCCATCGACCGCGCCGCCTTCACGTACTCCTGGCCCTCGACCGACAGCGCCTCGCCTCGCGCCACGCGCGCGAACCACACCCAGTTCACCAGCCCGACGACGACGATGACCGTCCCCGGGAGCGCGAACGTCCCTGGCATCGACGGCGCGATTCCCGCCATCACCAGCGGATCCGGCAGCCGCACCACCGCGCGCCCGAACAGCCCGACGAGCGCCACCGCCAGCACCAGCGACGGGAACGCCAGCATCACGTCCGCCGCCCGCATCAGCCCGTCGTCCACCTTCCCGCCGTAGTAGCCCGCCGACAGCCCCACCGGCACCCCCACCGCGACCGCGATGAGCGTCCCGAGCAGCCCGACGAGCAGCGACGTGCGCGCCCCGTAGATCGCCCGCGACAGCATCCCGCGACCCAGCGGGTCCGTGCCCAGCGGGTACGCCGGATTCGCACCCACGTACGTCGTGTTGTTCACGAGCTGGATCGAGCCGTTCACCATCTTCGACGTCGTCTCCGTCGTCTCCTTGCTGAACCCGATGGGCGGCAGCCGCGAGTCGTCGAGGCTCTGACTCGTCGGGTCGTGCGGCGCGAGCAGCGGCGCGAACACCGCCACCAGCACGATGGCGACCACGACGACGATGCCGAGCTTCGCCAGCGCGCTCTGCCTGAGTTCCTTTCGAAGATTTCGGAGCGTTCGTGGAGATATCGAGACCATGTTACGTCGTCACCTCCGCTGTCGTCGGAGTGCTCGAATCGATGGCCAATGCCTCGAACGCCCTCGGCGCGTCTACGTTGCCATGATTCGGTGCGTTCGCGTCGTTGCAGATCTGCTCACTGCGAGACAGACCGATACGCCGAGACGACACCGCCCGGAATCCACGACGGTCCACCATCAGTCGTACACCACCTGGGGGTTGAGGTAGGCGTAGAGCGCGTCGACGGCGATGTTGACGAGGACGAAGCTGGTGCCGATCACTATCAGCGACCCCTGGATGAGCGGCCAGTCGCGGGCGTTGATCGCGTCGATGAGGAGGGTGCCGAGGCCGGGCCACGCGAACACGGCTTCGGTGATGACCGCGCCGCCGATGAGCGTGCCGAGCTGGAGGCCGAGCACGGTGATGACGGGGATGAGGGTGTTGCGGAGCGCGTGCTTGTACCGGACGAGCGTCTCCGGGAGCCCCTTCGCGCGCGACGCGCGGACGTACTGCTTCCCGAGTTCGTCGAGCATACCGCTGCGGGTGAGCCGGGTGATGAGCGCGGTGAAGTACGTACCGAGCGTGACAGCGGGCAGCGTGATGTAGACGAGCCACGTCCAGAGCGTGTTCACGAATCCGCGCGCGTCGAGGTACGGCTCGAAGACGAACTCCGCGCCGAACTCGGGCGGACCGACGAGCGGCAGGTTCACGTTCCGGACGGTGACGTAGAGGAGTTCGGCGATCGCCTGGTCGATGCCCGCGCCGCGCCGACTCGTCGGGAACAGCCCGAACTGGACGGCGAGCACCAGCACGAGCATGATGCCGAGCCAGAAGTTCGGCGTCGAGATGCCGACGAGGGAGAACAGCGTCGCGCCGTAGTCCACTGGCTCGTGGCGGCGCGTCGCCGAGACGACGCCGAGCGGGATGGAGAGCACGATGGCGACGACGCTCGCCGCCACCGCGAGTTCGATGGTGGCGGGGAGCCGGGCGAAGACGAGCGCGCCCGCCTCCGTCCCCGAGATGTACGAGTAGCCCATGTCGCCGTGGAGCAGGCCCCAGAGGTAGTCGCCGTACTGCACGTAGAGGGGCTCGTTCAGGCCGAGTTCGCGCGCGATCTGCCGGCGGAGTTCCTGGCTCGCGTCGAGCGGCGCGACGAACGTGATGGGGTTGCCGGGCGTCACGAACCGCAGGAGGAACACGACGGTGACGACGCCCCAGACCACGAACACGCCCTGGAGCGAGCGCTTGGCGACGAAGCGCGCGAGCGACATTCACGTCCACCCCGGAGAAAGCCGAGCCATCGACGCCTTACGTCGGTTCCATCGCGTACGCGTCGATGCGCTCGTCGCGGCGGGCCTGCCAGTCCACGCGCTCGTTCACGCCGTAGACGCTGTACTGGCGGTTGAGGAAGATCCACGGCGCGCGGTCGTGGATCAGCTGGTTGGACTCCTGGAGCAGCGACTCGCGCGCGTCGCGGTCGGACTCGTTCTGGGCCTGGGCGACGACACTGTCCACCTCCTCGTCGCTGTACGACGTGAGCGCGCCGCCGCTCGTCAGGAGCGGGATGATGGTCTGGCTGGCGTCGAACGTGGCGTTCCCCCAGCCGATGAGGTAGAACTCGGGACTGGTGGTGATGTCGCCGTCGGTGAGTTCGCCCGCGAGCGTCGTGAACTCGCGCTGCTCGACCTCACACGACACGTTCGAGAGTTCGTCGATCTGGCTGGCGACCGCCTGCGCGATTTCGAGGTCCTTGAGGTAGCGGCCGACCGGCGTGTGGAGCGTGAGTTCCACGCCCGCGTGGCCGCTCTCCTCGACGAGCGACTCGGCCTCGTCGGTGTCGTACGAGTACGGGCTCACGTCGGGGTTGTAGCCGACGAACCCTTCGAGGGTGGGCTGGCCGGTGGCGTCGCCGAACGTCTGGAGCACGTTCTCGATGATCCCTTCGATGTCCACGGCGTAGTTCATCGCCTGCCGGAACTGCTGGCTGGAGAACGGCTCGACGTCGTACCGCATCGCGTTGTAGAGGATGCGGGTGCTCGGCACCGCCGCGACGCGGGCCGACTCCGCGTTCCGCACGCGGTCGATGGACTGCGGCGGCACGTTCACGACGACGTCGGTCTCGCCTTCGAGCAGCTGGTTGACGCGCGTGCTCGACTCCTCCGCGCCACGGAACGTGAGCGACGTGACCGACGCGGGCTCGCGCCAGTAGTCCTCGTACCGCGAGAACGACACCTCGACGTTCTCCTCGTAGTTCTCGAGCTGGAACGGCCCGGTGCCGTTCATCTCCTGGGCGACCTCGGACTTCGAGCGCTCCTCCACCCACGACTGCTGCATGATCTGGCCGTACGTGGCGAACAGCGAGAACACGATGGGGTTGAGGCCGTCGGAGGAGACGTCCACCGCGCGCTCGCCGTCCACGACCTCCGCGCCCGTGACGCCCGCGAGCTGGTCGGACTGCGGGCTGGCGATGCTCACGTCCTCCTGCACGATGCGGTTGACGCTGAACGCCACGTCCTGAGGCGTCAGCTCGTCGCCGTTGTGGAACGTGACGCCCTCGCGGATCTGGAACCGGACGCGCCCCTCCTCCTGGCGCTCGAACCCCGTGGCGAGCGCCTCCGTCATCTCGCCCGTGCGGGTGCGGGTGAGCAGCCCCTCGTAGGCGTGGAGCACCACGTTGTCGGTCGGGGTCTCGCGGTGGTTCTGCGGGTCGAGCGTCGACGGCATCTGGCCCTGCGTGATGGTCACCGCGAACTCCTCGGTGCCGCCGTCGCCGCCGTCGTCGGTGGTCGTGGTTTCGTCCGTGGTGTCGTCCGTCGTCGTGGTCGTGGTCTCCTGCTCGGTACCGCTCGTGCAGCCCGCGAGCGCAACCGACGCCGCCCCGCCGGCGTACGTGAGGAGCGTTCGACGACTGACCTCGTTACTGTCACCTGCTGTCATACGACACCCCTTCTCTGTCCCCCCTCAAATAGCCTGCGGACGATCACAGTCCGTGCCGCCGTATAGCTTAAGAGGGGTGACGCCAAAGCCATCCACATGGCCTTCACGGGCCGGAAACCCCGACTCCGCGACCTGTTCGACGAGTCGCCCACGCCACACATCGCGCACCCGCCGCGCACGCATCGCCGGGACTTCTACGTCGCCACCGACGGCTCGTTCTCCGAGTCCGGCGGCGGCCTCGGCGTCATCCTGGAAACACGGAGCGGCGAGCGCGTCGCACGCCTCTCCGTACCCGACGACGCGCCGGACAACAACGTCGCCGAGTACCGCGCGCTCCACCTCGGTCTCGACGTGCTCGCCGCGCGCGCCCCGCCAGGCTCGCGCGTCGGCGTCCTCGTCGACCACGACGACCTCGCGGCGAACGTCAACGCCGCCGTCCTCGCGGCCAACTCGCCGGACTACGCGCCCATCCGGCCGATCAGCGTCCCGGACGACAGCCGCAACCACTGGCGCGGCATCCGCGCCCGCGTCGTCAACTTCGAGGAGGCCCGCGCCGCCCGCGTCGACAGCGGCCGCAACCCCGCCCACCCGCTCGCCAACGCACCCGACGAGTACGGGTTCGTCAACGATCAGCCCGCGACCTGCCCGCTCCCCGACGCCGGCGAAACCAGCGAGAACGTCCAGATTCCGCCGCCGTCGCGCGCCGACCGGAACGCGTCGGACTGAGGCTGAGCATCGTTGGCGGCGTCGGATTCCAGTCGGCTACGGAGTCCGGTAGCGTCGATGCACTCGGATTGCACGTATGCTGCATCCCGCCAGCAGCATCGACCCCGTGTAAACCTCATAAGTGTAATATGTTGTAACAGATTGTAATATTTTGTAGCCTTCAAGTGGTTTATAAGGACGTGGCCGTGGCCTTCACGCTGTCAGGTTCACCCGTTCATCGGCACTGTTTAGACTGCATAGCGGCTGGGCTGCATCGACTGCTGCCGGCGAAGCCGGCCTCCTGTTCCGTGGCAGCGGTAGCGAGGGAGCGAAACTCCCTCGGACCATTCGCGCGGCGGAGCCGCGCGAAGAAGCCGCCAGGCCCGTTTCGCCCTTTCAGTCCGTCAGGGACGGTGGCTGCCCGGCCGGCTATCGCCGCCGGCTGACCGGCCGTTCAGAACGGTGCCCCCGCTGCACGGGTGAAACGTTAAATCCGAGAACGGGACGAACCCCGGGCGTGCCCTAACCAGTCGACGTGACGCGGTCGAGGCCGTTGTGCGGGACGCCGCGTCAGTATCCGTTCCACGTACCGCCTGCTCGCCCTTCCCTCGAGAGGCATCACTTGTCCGGCTCCGCGTTCGACCCCAGCCACACGCCGAGCGTGAGCCCGTAGACGATGTGGCCGACGTGGAACACCACCCGCTCGTCGCGGTCGAGTTCCATCCCGAGGAGCCGACCGAGCACCACCCGGAGCCCGAACGCGGAGAGTCCGAGACCGTAGATCGATCCCCAGAGCGCGCCCCCGAGTTCCCGGTCCGTGTCCAACCCCCGGACGCGCGGGACGAACGCCGCGGCGAACACCGCGCCCGCCAGCGCGCCGTACACTGCGTGGAGGACGAGCGCCGGCACCGGATGGTCGTCCGGCCCTCCGGAGCCGACGAACGTCGCCCAGAACGCCCCCGTCGGCGGCAGCGAGTGCGAGATCGGCATCCGGAACGCCGTCATCACGGCCGTCGCCACCAGGCCGCCTTCGAGCCCGAGCACCAGCGGCCGTGACGAGACGGCGTCGACGACGGTGGCCTCGGCGCGCTCGACGGTCGACTCGCGCTCGCCGCCCTCCGTGTCGGCCTGCATCGTCATCCCTCGGTAGGTACGACCACAGCCTCGCGGATAGCGTTTCCCCTGAATCGTCGCGGAGACTCCCTCCGTAACGCCCTTGCGCTCGGCCGACCAATCCCGGCCCCGTGAGCCTGTACGAGCGCGTCGCCGACCGCCCGCTCCGGATAGCCGACTGCACGCTCGACCGACGGGAGGCGGACACGTCGAGCGGATTCACGCGCGTCACGACGCTGGTATCGCTGGCCGGCCCCGACGGCGCAGTCGGCCGCGGCGAGGACGTGACCTACGACGCCGAGGAGCACGACGAGCTGCTGGACGCGCCCGCGTTCGACCTGGCGGGCGAGTACACCGTGGACTCGTTCTCGACCGCGCTCGACCACGTCGACCTGTTCCCGGCGGGCGACCCGGGGCGAGAGGCGTTCGCGCACTACCGGCGATGGGGGTTCGAGAGCGCGGCGCTCGACCTCGCGTTGAAGCAGGCCGACACGAACCTCGCGGCCGCCCTCGACCGATCGTACGACCCGGTGCGGTTCGTCGTGAGCACGCGGCTCGGCAGCCAGGGCGAGCCGGAGGACGAGGCCAGCGACGACGCGTCGGACCTGCCGACCGGCGAGCGCGTCCACGAGTGGCTCGCCATCGACCCC
>CAZYYH010000082.1:0-8238 GCA_964651725.1 uncultured Halobacteriales archaeon
AGGTCGGCCCGGCGGCCACGAACTCGACCGCCGGCACCGACGCGTCCACGGGCAGTAACTTCCACGAGTGGTACGCGCCGCCGAACGCGGACGTACTGGAACTCACGCTCGACGTTTCGCCCGACGGTCAGCAGGTCCGGGTGTCCGTCCGCGAGGGCAGTCGGGACGGCACCGTAATCGCGCAGATGGGCGAGGAACCCGTCCACCAGCACCGCACGCTCACCACGGACGTCGAGGGCGGCACGACGTACCACGTCGAGGTGGAGCCGATGGTGAGCGTCGCCGTCGAGTACACGCTCGACTACGAGGGGATCGAGAAGGTGCGGGCGGACCCCGAGCAGTTCCGGCCGGTCGGCCTCTACCGACCCGGCGTCGGCGCGCCAGGCAACGCCGTGATGAGCACGGTGGACCCGCACGACGAACTCGCGGCGACGAGCGTGGACGAGGAGCCGTTCTACGCCGCGTTCTCCGGCACGTCGATGGCGTGCCCGGCGGCGGCGGGCGTCTGCGCGCTCGTCGTGGACGCCGCGCGGCAGAACGACCACGGCACCCCGCACCCCCTCGCGGTCATCAACACCGTCGAGGCGACGGCCGAGGACGCGCTGAAGAGCTACACGCCGTGGAACGTCGGCGCGGGCTTCGTGGACGCCGCGGCCGCCGTCCGGCGGGCCGAGGCCGGCGACCTCGCCCGGTTCAACGAGGTCGAACTGGTGGACGACGACACGCTCACGCTCCTCGACATCGCGGGGTCGCGGACCGACGACGGCTCCGCGTTCACCGCCGGCCAGACGAACGAGGTTGAGGTCACCGTGGACTCGCTCTCCCACGCCGCGTCCGTCCGCGACACCGTCCCGTCGGAGTGGCGCGTCATCGCCGAGCACAGCCCCGACGTGGAGCGCGTGGACGCCACCGGCGGCATGACCGAGGTGTACTTCGGCGAGGTGGACCCGGCGGACACGCCGGTGACCGTCAGCTACCTCGTGGAAGCGCCCGAGGGCACCGAGAACACCGGCACGTACGCGTTCGGCCCGGCGGCCGCGAACGCGCCCGCGACCGACGACGGCTGGGTCGCGTTCGGCGGCACGGACGACAACGCCGTGGTGGGGGAGGAGAGCTGACCGGCCGGCGACCGACGCGGAGCCAGCATCGCCAGCCAACCGACTTTCGACACACGCATACCAATGACCGACACAGGGGAAGGGACGAACGGCATCGACATCACCAGAAGAGACTTCGCGCGCCTCGCGACGGCGACCGGCGGCGCGCTCTCGCTTCCGGGCGCGGCGAGCGCGGGCACGCTCTCGTCGGCGAAGACGACGAAGCGCTACGAGTTCGTCGTGAACCACACGGCCGACGACCACGCGGTAGCGACGCTGATCGAGTTCGGCGACGAGACGGGGTTCGCGGCGCTCGACGCGCTGGGCATCGACTACCGGAAGACGACGGAGCCGAAACCCGCGGCGCACGCCCACCTCACGACGGGCGAGGTTGGCGACGCGCTCGACGTCGCGGCGGCGGAGCGGCTGTCGCACTCGCCCGGCTCGAACCCGTTCTGGCGGCTCGGCGAGTACCCGCTCGGGGTGTTCCCAGAGCCCCGGCAGAGCACCGGGTTCGTGGACTACGAGCAGATGGTGGACGGGCTGAAGCACCTCGAATCCCGGCATCCCGACCGGCTCAAGTTCTACTCCATCGGGGAGTCACCGGGTCACTACAACTACGTCTCCGGCGAGGAGGACCCGAAGGACGTGTACGTGGCGGAACTCACGAACGACGTGAACGACGAGGACGCGTTCCGCGAGAAGGAGAAGGTGATGTTCAGCCTCTCGCTCCACGGGCTGGAGCGGGCGGGCGCGGAGGCCGGGTCGCGGTTCGTCGAGGACGTGCTCACGGGCGAGGACGGGGAGATGGCGGAGCTGCTCGACGATCTGGTCATCGTGTTCGTCTACCCGAACCCCGACGGCTGGGTGGCGAAGCACCCGCAGTACGAGAGCGGCTGGCAGCTCCTGGGGCCGGAGGGCGGAGCGCCGGTCGTCCCGTTCTACGAGCGCGGCAACGACGGCGTGTTCGACACCAACCGGCAGGCTCCGTCGGTCGGCTGGATCGACCCGGCGCACTACCCGGCGGAGCCGCTGGGCGCGAACCTCACCGACGACGAGCCGGGTATCGACTCGGACGTGCCCGACTACGCGACCGAGCGGGTGCCCGACCTGCTCGCGGTCGCGGAGCAGTTCCGGGGTTACGAGAACCTGAACTACGGCGCGGACCTCCACGGCGCGCTCACGTCCTCGAAGTTCGTGCTCGGGCTCATCAGCCAGGACCAGTTCGACCACGGCCAGCTCCACGAACTCTACGAGTTCAACCGCAACATCGACGCGACGCTGGAGGACGCGCTCACGAAGTGGACGACGCTCGCGGACGCCCAGCAGACGCTGACCGGCGAGACGAACCAGACGGCGCTCGGCTTCGAGACGTTGCCGGAGGAGGCGTTCGACTACGCGGGCATCTGGGACACCATCGGCTACACCGTGTCGGGCGCGTGGCTCGACTGGATGGCCCAGCCGGAGGAGCTGGGCGGCCTCGGGATGACGACGATGGACTTCGAGATGGCGTACTCCCACATGGTCGGGGCGAACGTCTACGATCCCGAACTCGTGAACATGCAGGTCGTCGGCTACGACACCGCCATCAAGACCATCTCGAAGTACGTCACGCAGACGACGGAGGCGGAGATCGAGACCGGCGGGGCGACGACGGCGTACGTCACTACCGACTCGCTCGCGCGGTCGTCGTCGGACCTCTCCTTCGTGGGGAGCGACGACGAGGGGTTCGCGGCGATGGACGCCGGCGAGCAGTTCGCGGGGACCATCGGCCCCGGCGTGGAAGGGGCGGCGGCGCGGACGCGCCACTCCTTTACGGCCGTCGCGGACGCCGACCGGATCGAGGCCAGCCTGTCGTGGACGCCGCCGGGCCAGGACCTGGAGTTCATCGTGGAGGACGCGGACGGCAACGTCGTGGCGGAGTCGCGGACCGCCGACAACCCGGAGACGCTCCAGGCGTCGGTCGAGGCGAGAGCCGACTACGCGTTCGTCGTGGAGACGTGGGCCAACGTCGCCGCCGACTACGCCATCGACGCGACGTACTTCGACTACCGCACCACGACGACGGAGCGGGACACGAGCGAGGAGTCGGCGTCGCTCGGCCCGGGGCAGGTCACCGAACTCTACCGGAGCGTGCGCGAGGACGTTGACGGCCTCTCGGTGTCGGTCCACCCGCAGCCGAACGTCCTCGCGGCGGCGACGCTAAGGAACCCGAGCGGGAGCGTCGTGCGGCGCTACGACCCGACCGCCGGCGAAGGCGGCGCGAACGGTCACGTCGGCACGCCGGAGTGGACGGTCGACGACCCGCAGCCCGGCGAGTGGACCGTCGAAGCCGAGAGTCTGATGGACGCGAAGGCGGGCGAGGTGCGCGTCCGGTTCGGCACGCTGCAGAGCGACGGCAAGCATCCCGACCCGAAGGACGCGCTCGGCTACGAGCAGCGGTCCTACGAGGTGTCGCCGTTCGCGTACTTCGAGGACTACGCCGAGTACGCCGACGCCGCGGTGGACGCGCTCTCCGTGGCGGACGTGAAGGCGGGTGCGGCGGCCGACTACGACAACCTGGTCGTCGTCCACGACGACGCCATCTCGGACGCCGACTACGTGGCGACGCTCGACTCGTTCGTCTCGGACGACGGCAACCTCGTGCTCACGGACTCCGGCCTCCGATTGCTCGCGCCAATGGACAACGAGTACGCGTCGGGCATCGACCACGAGCACGTCACCGAGGACACGTTCTACATCGCGCACGTCGCCCAGAAGTACCCCGGGCACGAACTGATGGAGGACGTGCGCCCCATCCAGCGGGAACTCTGGAAGATCGCGCCGCTCGGCTACTCGACGAGCGACCAGGCCCCGATGACGCTCGTGGACCGCGACGCATTCGACGCCGCGGGCGGCACCGTCGCGGGCGAGACCGCCGGGAGGGTCAGCGTCGGGTCGCTGACCTGGGGCCTCGAGGACGGCACCGGCATCCACGTCGTCGGCAGCCTGCTCCCGCCCGCCTACCAGGGCAACCTCCACCCGTTCGGCCTGCTCGACTACACGGTGGCGTTCTTCGGCCACACCGTGCTCACGAACGCGCTCGGCTACCGCCAGACCCGGTACGTGAACGGCGAGCAGGTGGCGTCGTTCGGCGACCTCGACTCGTTCAGCGTGGACCCGAGCGTCACCGCGACCCGCGAGGACGACGGCGACCTGTTCACCGCCGGCCAGACGAACAGGGTGGACCTCTCGGTCACCGGGAACGCCGAGATGCTGGTGCGCGACCGCCTCCCCGCCGAGTGGACCGTCGTGGAGGGCGACCCGAACGCCACGTACGTCGACGACGACACCCGGTTCGTGGAGTTCGACGCGGCGGTCGAGGACGGCACCCGCACCTACTTCGCGGAGGCCCCGGGGTCGCTGACGGAGACGAACAGCTACGAGTTCGGCCCGGTCGAGTACAGCCTCGACGGCGGCGAGAACTGGGTGGAGATTCCGGCGACGACCGACCGGAACAACGTCCTCGGCGCGAGCACGGACCTGTAGTCGCGGGAACGGTACGACGCCCGGGCGACCGGCCCGCCCGGTGCTCCACCCCCGTAGTCGCCGTCTCGCGGGATACACGATTCATCGCACGGGACTTCGACCGACCCGCGATCTCCGCGCCGCGCTCGAATATGGGAAGGTATCGCAGCTATCGCGTCGAATAGAAACGGTTAAATGGCTCTGTCTGGTACGTAAACTCGAATAAACTGGAACTTCGTTTAACCGAAGTGGAGTTACCAGTTGGGGGAGACGAATGGGGGCTGCCGACACTCGCCACGACACCGAGGCGTACAGCCGATACGACGACACCGACCCGCTGACGCACGCCACGCGGGCCGCGCTACACGAGCGCGTCGAGGCCGAGCCGGGGCTTTACCTCTCGCAGCTCGGCCGGCGGCTCGACGTGCCGCTGTCCACCGTCCGCCATCACGTCCGCGTCCTCCGCGAGGAGGGCCACATCGAGAGCAGGACCGACGACGGCAGACGCCGGTTCTACCCGCGAGGAACCGAGAACCCGAACCTGATCGCGTGCCTGCGCGCCGACGGGCCGGCGGAGATCGTCGCCGCCCTCTCCCGCGAGGGGGCGCTCACCGTGTCGGCGCTCGCCCGCGAACTCGACTGCGACCCCAGCACCGTCTCCCACCACCTCGACCGACTCGTCGACGTTGACGCGGTGACCCGAACGAAGTGCGGACGAACGGTCGTGAACCGGCTGTCGCCGGAGCTTCCCCCGTGGACCGTAGCCGAACTGGCCGGCGCGGACGGGTAGCGTCGGCGGATCAGTCGTCCGCGGAGCCGGCGAGCCGACCGAGCGCGGCCGCGACGCCGTCACGGTACCGGTGAAGGAGTCCGCCGAGCACGGCCGTGCCCGCGACCGCGCCCGCCGTCGCGGACGCGCTGCTCGCCGGCTTGTACCGGAGCGCGTAGACACCGGTGTTGATGTCCGAGGTGTAGACGACGCCCTCCTGCTCGACCGCACACCACGTGAACGGCGCGGCCGAGTTCAGCCCCTCCATCTTCGAGGACTCGGGAACGTCCGTGGCGGCCTGGAAGTAGCCCTTCTCCGCCAGGCTCCAGTCCTCGGGATGGATGCGGAGGAAGCGCGTGCCGCCGTGGTAGTGGCCGAGGTGGACCCAGCCGTCGGCAGTCACGTCGAAGTTGTGCGGGCTGAGCGTGAAGTTGGAGAACGACGCGCTCGCCTGCCACTCCCACTCGTCGAGTTCCTCGACGTTGTCCGAGCCGTCGTAGCCGCGATCGAGGCCGTCGGCGTCGAGCAGCTTCACCTTCCCGGAGGAGCCGCCGCTCGCGCTCTGTATCTCCTGGCCCGCCACCACCACGCGCTTCCCGTCGATGAATGCAGTTTCCGCGTAGTGCGTCGTCGACATCGAGAAGTGGCCGATGGGCTCGATGGCCGTCGGGTCCGAGAGGTCGAGCGCGAACAGCCCCGAGTCCCAGTACGAGAAGTAGCCGACCGGGATTCCGAGCCGCGGGTCGTCCTGCACCGTGACGTCGTGGGCGTAGTTCAGCCCCGCGTCCACGACGTTGCCGGCGGTGAGGTTGCCGTCGGCGTTCCACTTGTTCACGAGCAGTAGCGCGCCGGTCGTCCGGTCGAACGCGAACACCCAGATGCCGGACGTGCCGTCGCCCGTGTCGTGGATGGCGAACACGTAGTCCGTGCCGTCGATGCGGTGGTACGTCGCGTTGTGCGGCCCCGTGGTCCACGCGTCGTACGTGCCGACGACGCGTGGGTTCGCGGGGTCGCGCACGTCCACGGCCTGGAGCGCGGCCGCGCTCGCGCTCGTCCCGTCGCCGCCGGTGTCGGGCGCGGGGTCCGTCTCGTTGAACACCGCGGTGTACGGCTGCTTCGAGATGAAGACGTAGTCGCCGTCCTCGCTCACCTTCACGTCCATCACCGCCGCCGCGGCGTCGTCGTTCCGCAGGAAGGAGACGACCTCCAGTTCGGCGTCGCGGAGGTCCCTGGCGCTGTCCGCCGCGTTGAACTCGCTCACGTCGAGGATCGCCATGCCCCGGTCGCCCGTCGGGTTGTCCGACGAGAACACGCCGACGTAGGCATAATCGCCCCGGACGCGGAGTTCCGTGATCGCGCCGTAGTGCGGGCTGTCCGCGCTCCCGCTCGCACTCGACGGCCCGACGCCGCCCAGGCTATGGTAGTCCAGGAGTTCCACGTCGCTCGTCGCGCCGTGGACGCTCGCGTCCGTGTGGTCGTGGCCGTCCGCCGTCGATTCGGCGTCGTCGCCGGAGCCGAGTTCGTGCGCGTTCGCCGCGCCCGACCCGACCGCCAGTGCCGTGCCTCCCCCTAACGCCCGTAGCAGCGTTCGCCTGTCGAGCGGCATGGGAACGAGTAGCGCGCTCTCGAAGGTCCTTCTTGTGACAAACCCGTCCAACTGTCGGCCGACCGCTCCGCGTCACTCCGCGTCCGCGTACTCCTCCAGGCGCTCACCCTGGTAGCTGCCGTCGTAGCGCGCGTCGTGGTCCGCCTCGGCGAGCACGAGCTGTGCGATGCGCGCGCCCCGTTCCAGTTCGACGTCGTGGTGGACCTGGAGCAGCCCCTCGCCGCGCCCCTCGTAGCCGGCGTCCCAGACCGCCGTGTTCAGCATGCAGGAGTTGCGCAGCAGCGTCGACCGCGGGTAGACGAAGCCGACGTGGCCGTCCGGGATCCGGATAACGTCCCCGTACTCCACGACGTAGCCGCCCGGCGGCAGGTAGAACGTGTCCATCTCTTCCTCGCGTTCCTCCGGCACCACCCGCTGGCGCTCGCCGACCTCCTTGCCGTCGCGTCCCACCCGGCCCGGCTCGACCTGCTCGTACACCGCGTCGAGCGTGAGGTCCACGCCGTTCGGCTGGATCTGGTCGTCGCGCAGGTCGTCGAGGTGGTCGGCGACGAATCGCCCGCTCTCGAACATACGCGGACCCGGTTGCCCGGCCGGCATAACGGTAGCGGAGTCATCCTGGAACCGATGGCACGCGACGAACGACGGTTCCGGAGCGGTTCGAGCCGACGTGCCGGGGAACTGAACGCCCGTCCAGTTCTCTCCCCGTACCGCGCGAATATTGCCGTCCGACGGCGGGAAACGCGCGGGTTTCGCCGCCCGAGACTCGCGGGTTTTATACCTGTCGAACGTCCATTTACGGCTGCTATGGGACAGACGCTCACGGAGCAGATCCTCGATGACCACCTCGTCGAAGGGACACTCGAGACGGGGCAGGAGATCGGGATCGAGATCGACCAGGTGCTCACACAGGACACCACGGGCACGATGGTCTGGCTGCAGTTCGAGGCGCTCGACCTCGACGAGGTCCAGACCGAACTCGCCGCACAGTACTGCGACCACCAGACCTACCAGTTCGACTTCAAGAACACCGACGACCACCGGTTTCTGCGGTCCGCCGCGGGCACGTTCGGCGCGCATTTCTCCCGCCCCGGCAACGGCATCTGCCACCAGGTCCACAAGGAGCATTTCGCCGCACCGGGCAAGACCCTCCTCGGCTCGGACTCGCACACGCCGACGCCGGGCGGCCTCGGTCAGCTCGCCATCGGCTCCGGTGGCCTCGACGTCGCCGTGGCGATGGGCGGCGGCCCGTACTACATCGA